>JBOGVA010000001.1:0-62499 GCA_050692195.1 Actinomycetota bacterium
GCACCAGGGCCACCACCGGCACGAGCTTGTCCTGCATCTCGTTGTTGATGTCCACGTTCAGTCCCGGGTCCCCGCCGACGGCGGCTGCGGTCCCGGGCGGCAGGATCGTCGGCAGCAGCCGGCGCAGGCGCTCGACGAACGCATCCGATTCCTCCGACAGCGCCCCGTGCCGGGTGATCACCGAGACCAACGTCTTCGTCCCCTCGGGAGCCAGCATCGGCCCGACGAATTGGGCGGCCTCCGGTGAGGAGAGGAAGGCGTGGGCCTGCTCCGGAGTGGCGCCCGGTATCAGCGAGGCGATGGAATCGACCCTGATCACCTCGGGATCGCGGGCGATCCGCCCCACCAGCGTGTACAGGTCGGCGAACCCTCCGTTCGTCACTCCTCGTGGGTCGGTGACGACCACCTGGACGGGAGCGACCTGCCCTCCGCCAAAGGCCTCCGCGGCGATCTCGGCCGCGACGCGAGGCCCCGCGTCCGCTGGGAGGATGGAGGGTCCTGACGAGCCCAGCCGCAGGTGAAGCGCGGGAAGGGCCAGCAGGCCGAGGACCAGCACGCACCCGATCAGCGCCGGCCAGGGCCGGCGCATGATGGTGGTGGCCCACCGGTGCCAGAGCCGGCCGTCCTCCGTCCTTCGCCGGCGCACCCTTAGGGCGTTGATCCTTGGTCCCACGAACCCGAGCAGGGCGGGGAGCAGCGTGAGAGCAGCCGTGCACGCAATGGCGACGGCGATCATGGCCCCATAGCCCATCGATCGAAGAGCCGCGATGTTCACGAGCTGCGTGCCGGAGAGGGCGACCACGACGGCGAGCGCGGAGACGAACACCGCCCGCCCACTGGTGGCCATGGCCTGCGCGACGGCTTGCGGGACCGGTAGCCCGACCCTCAGGCCCTCGCGGTAACGATTCAGGATGAACAGCGAATAGTCGATGCCCACGCCGATGCCGATCATCGAGGCGACGTTCTGGGTGAAGATGCTCACCGTCGCCGCGGCCGCGATTGCGGAGATGATCCCGAAGGAGACGGCCAGGCTGAGCAGGGCCAGCGCCAGGGGCATCCCGGCCGCTACCAGCGATCCGAACGCGAGGACCAGGATCAGCAAGCTGATGGGCAGGGCGATGCGCTCAGCTCGCTCGAGATCATGCGTGGTGGTCTCGGAGAACGCGGCGTAGAAAGCCGGCGCGCCGGAGAGCAGCGCTTGCCCGGGGAAGCCTCGAGACGCCTGGGCTACCAGGTCGTTCAGCTCGTTCGCGTGCTGGAGGGCCTGATCCTGATCGTCGGACAGCCCGACGACCGCCCACATCGTGCCCCCGTCCGGTGAGATGGCCCGCTCGCGAGCCTGGTACGGGTCGCTCACCGCGGCCACGCCCGGTCCCTTCAGGAGGGAATCGCGGATCCGCTCGAACGCGGCACGAAACTCGGGATCGTCCGCGGTGAGGGTGTCCGAGCTCATCACCAGGAGGTCGGTGAGGATGAACTGCCCCCGGAACTCGTTCTCGATGGCCTTCGCGACCTGATCCGACTGCGATCCGGGGATCTCGAAGCCCCCCTGGGAAAGGCGAGAGGTCAGCTTGGCCAGCAGGGGGAGGGCCGCCAGGAAAAGCACGAGCCAAGCGGCCAAGACCCACCAACGTCGCCTGACTGTGAAGGCTCCGAGTCGATGGAGCGCCGAGGGTCTGGACCCCTCCCTCCGTCCCTCGGCGGCATCCCTCCCCATCCTGCTCCCCCTGGTCGCCCGTTCACGAGCGCGCTCTGCCGCGTGTGGCCATCCGCGCGCGGCCATCACCGTAGCAGGGCGAGAGAGGGTGGAACGCCCCGCCTTCCCGAGGTTCGCGGCTCCAGATGTACTAGGCTCGGCGAGCGAGCTCGGCGCCGCCGGCGGCGCCCATGACGGCGAGCTCGGGAGGTTCCCGATTGGTCAAGCGCATCATGGTCGCAACGGACCGCTCCGAAAGCGCGGGCCGAGCCGTGGACTGGGCCGCTGCCATGGCGGAGCGCTTCGGGGCCGAGCTGCTCCTCCTCCAAGTGCTGGTCCCAGAGCACGCGCCCGGGACCGAGGCGGGGGCGGCGGAAGCCACCCGGTCGGGTCACGCGGGGGAAGAGCTGGCGAAGCTGGCTCGGGAGATGGCGGGAGGGCGCGGGAAGGCCAGGGTGGTGGTGGATTCCGATCCCGCCCGAGCCATCGTCCAGGTCGCGGAGGAGGACGGCGTCGACGTGCTCGTCGTGGGCAACCTGGGCATGAGCGGGCGCACGGAGTTCCTGCTCGGGAACGTGCCGAACCGCATCTCCCACAACGCCCGCTGCACCGTGATCATCGTCAACACCGCTCCTGATCTGGGAGACGGGCAACGTCCGCCTCCGGCGATCCTGCGCGAGCGCGAGACGGAGGGCGTGCAGGTCGAGGGCCGCCTGCTCGGACGGGCCACCACGATCGGCCGGGTCATGGCCAAGCACGGCCTCAGGGAGTTGTTCAGCCGGCCGAAGGCAGGCGACGAGTCGATGCGAACGCGAGCACGCCGGTTCCGGACGGCACTGGAAGAGCTCGGGCCGACCTTCGCCAAGCTGGGCCAGATCCTGTCCACACGGCCCGACCTGCTTCCCCCGGCATTCGTCCAGGAGCTCTCCACCTTGCAGGACCAGGTCCCGCCGCTCACTCAGGCGGAGGTCGTCGCGGTGATGGAGGAGGAGCTGGCGGTCCCGTGGGAGGACGTCTTCGAAAGCATCACCCCCGAACCGATGGCCGCGGGAACGATCGCCGAGGTGCATCGGGCGACGTTGACGGGGGGCGAGCGTGTGGTGGTGAAGGTCCAGCGGCCCACGGCGAGGCAGGACATCATGCAGGACCTCGGCCTGTTGAAGTTGTTCGCCGAGAAGACAGCCGACCGCCCGGCGTTCCGCCAGGTGGTGGACATGGCGGCCATCTTCGAGCATCTCTCGGCGTCGCTTCAGCGTGAGCTGGACTTCCGCCGGGAGGCGGAGAACATCGATCGCATGGGCGAGGTGCTGGCGCCATATCCGCGCCTCGACGTCCCTCGCGTGTACTCGGAGTACTCCACTGCCCGGCTCTTGGTGATGGAGGAGATCCAAGGGGTCCCGATCCGGCAGGCTCCCCAGAGCGAGGCCAGGAAGGAAGCCGCCCGCCAGCTCCTCGAGTCCTATTACCGGCAGATCCTGACCGACGGCTTCTTCCACGCCGACCCGCATCCCGGGAACCTGCTGTGGTGGAACGACCGCATCTACTTCCTGGACTTCGGGATGGTCGGGGAGCTGGGCCCGGAGATCCGAGAGCTCCTCATGCTGCTCCTGTTGGCCTTCTGGCAGGAGGACGTGTCGTTCCTGTCGGACGTCACGCTGATGATCGCGGGCGAGGACCAGCGAGGAGACATCGACCTGGCCGCATTCCAGGGGGAGCTCGGCGCCATGCTGGCGAAGTACCGTCACCTGTCGCTGAAGGAGATCCAGCTCGGCCCGATCCTCCAGGAGATCACCGAGATCTCGATCCGGCACGACGTGGCCCTGCCCGCCTCCCTGGCGCTGACCGGCAAGGCACTGGCCCAGATGCAGCTGGCCACGGCGGAGCTCGATCCCACCCTCGATCCCTTCTCGGTCGCCGGCTCGTTCCTGGTGAAGAACCTGACGGGGAGGGTCCGAGAGCGTCTGGACCCCAAGAAGGTCTTCTACGAGGCCCAGAAGCTTCGAGTGCGGGGCGTCCGGCTGATCGAGGCCGTGGAGCGTCTGGTGGGAGCGCGGCCCGGGCCGAAGCTGCAAGTTATGTTCCGTGGCATCGAACCGCTGGAGCTTTCGATCCGCCGGGCCAGCCGCCGGTTGTCGCTGGCCCTCACCTCGGGAGGCGCTCTGGTCGCGACGGCCATCACGGCCAGCTCCGCGAACGTGGCCGAGTGGGTGCCCGTGACCCTGGGAGCCCTGGGGGGAGCCCTAACGATCGGTCTGGTCGCGGATCTCGTGAGGCGAGGTCGCTAGCTCCCCCTCGGCGGGCTCGGAGACCAGATCGCCCGGCGTCTCCTCGCCGTCGGCCGCAGTCCTCGGAGCGGGTTGCACGTGCCCTTGCTTGAGCGCCTTGAGCAGACGCCTCTCGATGAAGAAGGCGATGAAGCTCATGCCGATGCCCAGGACGAAGCGCTCGAACGCCCGGAAGGCGCGACCTCGTCGCTTTGGGCCCGACCGGCTGCCGCGGGCCATCAGGTGACGTCGCGCCGGCGGAACAACCCCAGCGCCACCAGCAGCAGACCGAACGTGTAGGCAGCGACCAGGAGGCCCGCCTCGACCGTCGAGCGGCTCTCGAGGGTGAAGCCTCCTGTATCCCCCACGATGAACCGCACGATGTTGTTGGTGAGGAACCAGGATTCCCACCTCGGACGGACGGCCCGCATGAACGGTTCGAGGATCGAGAAATAGACGAACCCCGCCCCCAGGGCCATGGCCGTGTTCCGGCCGATCGATGCCAGCGAGAGGCCTATGGCCGCGGCCAGGCTCGCCACGATGGCCGCTCGAAGCTGCAGCCGGAAGGTCGACCCGAGCCACGCGACGTCGGCGCCCTCCGTTGTCCCTCGGAGCACGGCGGCCGGAACGAGCGCCGCGGCAAGCAGGGCCTGGACGATCAGGAATGCCGCGAGCGCGAACAGGCCGGCAGCCAGCGCCTTGGCCCCGAACACCCGGAGCCGGCGGGGCTCCCACGTGAGCAAGGTCGCCATGGTCCCCGCGTGCCATTCGGCCCCGATGAACGAGGCCCCCAGCACCAGGAGCAACGCGATCAGGAACCCGCTCGTCCCGTTCAACACAGCCCGGACCGCGGTCAGATGGAACCGCGGATCTTCTTCGAAGACCTCACCCGACCCGAATTGCCGGCAGAACTCTTCGATCGTCATGCCCGGCGGGATCTCCTCCGGGGAGATCTGCCGAAGGCAGAAGTCCATCTGGGCTTCCTGTTGGATCCGAGCCTGTTCCGTGCGGGCTTGGAGCTCTGCCGGAGAGAGCCTGGGAGACCGGACGAACACGACGATGCCGGCGACGACGATGGCAGCGAGGACGAGGATGCCTGCTCCGAGGACGATGCGACGCGCCAGGATCCGGCGTATCTCGACCCAGAGAAGAGTCATCTGGGCGGGGCCTCACCTTCCCGGGTGATCTCCAGGAACACGGTTTCCAGGCTGACCTCCTCCGGCCGCAGCTCGCTCAGGTAGAGGCCGCGAGAGGCCAGGATCTCCGTGACCCGCGCCCCCTGGCTGATGGGAAGATTCACGCGGATGGCGCCGGTGTCGAGACGGGCGTCGAGGCCTGCCTCGTGGAGGGCACCTAGGCCAGCCTGGAGGTCCTCGACCCGGACGATCAGGGCCTCATGGCGGCCACGGGCCAGCACCTCGCCCACCGGGCCGGCGGCGACGCACCGTCCCCGCGAGAGGATGGCCACCCGGTCGCACGTCTGCTGGACCTCGGCGAGCTGATGGCTCGACACGAAGACGGTTCTGCCTTCCGACCCCAGGCGACGAAGGAGGTCTCGCACCTCCTTGATGCCGGCCGGATCGAGCCCGTTGGCGGGTTCGTCCAGGATCAGCACCTCTGGGTCCTTGAGCAGCGCCGCGCCGATGCCCAGGCGCTGGCGCATCCCCTGCGAGTAGTTCTTCACCAGGTCGTCCGCCCGGCCGGCCAGGCCCACACGCTCGAGCACTTGCCCCACGGTATTCGGTCCGATCCCGTGGAGACGCCCCAACAGCGCGAGGTTCCGGCGCCCTGAGAACCGGGGATACAGCGCCGGGGTCTCCACGATGGATCCCACGCGGTGGATCACCCGGGCCAGATCCTTCTTGGGATCGGCGCCGAGGAGCCGGCAACTTCCTCCCGTGGGCCTCACCAGCCCGAGTAGGCATCGGATGGTGGTCGTCTTGCCGGCTCCGTTCGGACCGAGGAACCCGAAGACGCCTCCCTCCGTCACGTCCAGCTCGAGCCGGTCGAGAGCAAGGGTTCGACCGCCTCGTAGCCTGCGGTACTCCTTGCGCAGACCCTCGATCTCGATGACGGACACCCGGACCCCTTCGCGGGCTAGGCGGCCGTCGCCTTCAGCCAGGCCTCCGCCAGTCGGTCCGGACCGAATGCCGACTTAGGTATGTACGTGGCGGCTCCGCACTCGGCGGCCCGAGGCGCGTACACCTCTTCCTCGTACGTGGACAGCAGGAGAACGATCACCCGATCGGCGGAGCCCTGGAGGATGCGCTTCGTGGCCTCCAGGCCGTTGATCCCAGGAAGGTTGACATCCATGAGGATGAGGTCCGGATTGAGGGTCTTCGCCAGCTCGATCGATTCTTCACCCGTCTCGGACTCGCCGACGACCTCGAAGCCCTCAGTGGCCTCGACGACCATCCTGGCCGCCTGCCGGAATGGCGGCTGATCGTCAACGATCATGACGCGTACTGCCACGGAGTCCTCCTTCGAGGCCGGTGCACCCATGCTGACAGCGTCCCATCGTCCTTCCCGAGCGACAAGGGTGCCGCCACGAGGGACGAAGTGAGGAGAACACCACCGCGCCGGGAGCCCCGGAACTCGTTGCCCGTTTCCAGATATTCTCACGGGTCACAGGCGCTAGTGCGAGGAGGCTGACGATGCCGGGGATGGGTCCAGAGGACGTCTACGAGCTCACCGGGGTGACAGACCCTCGGCTCTCTCCCGACGGGCGCACGGTCGCCTACGTCGTCTGGCGGATCGACCGGGAGGAGAACGACACGCGGAGCTCCATCTGGCTGACGCCGGTGGACGGGGCCTCGCCGCCGCGCCAGTTCACCTCCGGGACCAAGCGAGATGCGGAACCCAGGTGGTCCCCAGATGGCGCGCAACTCGCCTTCACGTCCAAGCGCGAGGGCGGCGCCGCCCAGCTCTATGTCATCCCCGTTGCCGGAGGAGAACCCAAGCGGCTCACCGACCTCAAGGAAGACGTGAGCCAGGGGGCGTGGTCGCCGGACGGACGCCGGCTGGTCTTCGTCTCCAGGGTTCGACGCAAGGAGTACGAGGAGACCGACGAGAAGAAGCGCCCGCCACGCCGGATCAAGCGGCTTCGATTCAAGCTGGACAACGAGGGCTGGACCTTCGACCGCCCCCAGCATCTGTTCACCGTCCCCGCGGACGGCTCGGCGGAGCCCACCCAGCTCACATCGGGGGACTACGAGGACGAGAACCCCGCCTGGTCGCCGGACGGCTCGAGGATCGCGTTCGCCTCCGCCCGCCACGAGGACTGGGACACGGACCCCATCGGCGACATCTATCTGGTGGGAGCCGACGGAGGCGAGCCCGAGCGACTCACCTCATCGGACGGCTGGTGCAGGTTGCCTTCCTGGTCTCCCGATGGCACCCGGATCGCCCATCAGTACTATCCGGGCGTCTTCGACGACCCCCGCCATACGCAGATCGCGGTGGTGGACGTGGCCACCGCGGAGCGCAGGCTCCTCACGGAATCGCTCGACCGCAACTGCAATCCGTACCCGGAGCTGCGCGAGCCGATCTGGGTCGAAGACTCGGTCCTGTTCGCGGTGGAGGACGGCGGAAACACTCCCGTCTACCAGGCGCAGGCAGATGGGTCCGGCCGGCCCGAGATAGTCCTTCACGGAGAGCACATCCTGACCGGGATGGACGTTGTTGCGGGGACGGCCGTGCACTCGCTGACCGCTCCCAGCGCGCTCTCCGAGCTCTATTACGGCGAGCGGAAGCTGACCGAGGTGGGGAAGGCCTTCGCCGAAGGCCGGGACCTGCCGTCCCCCGAGCGGTTCACGGCCGTGTCCCCCGACGGGACGGAGGTCGAGGCGTGGATGTTGCGCCCGTCGGGGTTCGATGCGGGAAAGAAGTATCCCCTGCTGCTCAACATCCATGGAGGCCCGTTCACCCAGTACGGCAACAAGTTCTTCGACGAGTTCCAGGTCTACACCGGCGCCGGGTACGCGGTGGTGTACTCGAATCCCCGAGGCTCCTCCGGATACAGCGAGGCGTGGGGCCGGGCGATCCGGGGACCGGTCGAGGGAGGGCCGGGGTGGGGGACCGTGGACTACGAGGACCTCATGGCCGTGACCGACGAGGCTCTGAAGCGGTTCGACTTCGTCGATCCCGACCGGCTGGGAGTCATGGGAGGCTCGTACGGGGGGTACATGACGTCGTGGATCGTCGGGCACAACGACCGCTTCCAGGTGGCCATCTCCGAGCGCTCGGTCAACAACTTCGTCGCCGAGGGTGGTTCGAGCGACATCGGTTGGATGTTCAAGGGCGAGCTGGGCGCGTACTTCTTCGAAGCTCCCGAGGCGTACCTGAGCGTCTCCCCCTCGACGTACGCGAAGGACATCACCACGCCGCTCCTGATCATCCACTCCGAGAACGACCTGCGCTGTCCCGTGGGCCAGGCCGAGGACCTGTTCACGATCCTACGGATCCTGAAGCGGGAGGTGGAGTTCGTGAGGTTCCCCGTGGAGAGCCACGAGCTCAGCCGTTCGGGCAGCCCGACGCATCGCGTGATGCGCTTCGAGATCATCCTCGACTGGCTCGGCCGGTACCTGAAGAAGGGCTGACTACGCGGCGGCGTCCACGGTGAAGGGCCTCCGCCTCGGCGTCGACGTGGGCGGCACCTTCACCGACCTCGTCCTGGACGACGGGGAGGACCTCACGATCGCCAAGGTGCCCTCCACGCCCGGCGATCAGGCCGACGGCGTGCTGGCGGGGCTGGGTCGCCTCTCCGTCGACTCCTCCTCCGTGACCCGGTTCGTGCACGGCACCACGGTCGCCACCAACGCCATCTTGGAGCGGCGGGGAGCGCGCACCGTCCTGGTCACGACCCGAGGTTTCCGGGACCTCCTGGAGATCGGTCGCCAGAACCGGCCCAAGCTGTACGACCTGTTCGCCGACCGGCCCGCCCCCGTGGTCCCCCGGGAACTCGTGGTGGAGGCGAGCGAGCGCGTGGGGGCGGGATCAAAGGTCCTTCAGGCGCTCGGGGATCCGCGCCCGGTGGCCGAGGCCGTCCGCCGGCTCCGCCCGGAGGCGGTGGCCGTCTGCCTGCTCTTCTCCTTTCTCCGGCCGGAGCACGAGCGAGCCATTCGCCAGGCTCTGGATGGGCTTTCGGTAAGCGTCTCCAGCGAGGTCCTCCCGGTGTTCCGGGAGTACGAACGGGCCAGCACGACGTGTCTGAACGCGTACGTACAGCCGATCCTCAGCCGCTACCTCGACAGCCTGGCCGGCCGGCTCGGGTCGATGGGCATGCCCTGCGAGGTGGAGGTCATGCGCTCGGGGGGCGGGACCTTCGCGGCCGAGCTGGCCGCCCGGCTGCCGGTGCACACCCTGCTGTCGGGGCCCGCCGCCGGAGCCTGGGGTGCGGCGGCGGTCGGAGCGGGGGCCGGGTTCCCGGACCTCATCGCATTCGACATGGGCGGGACCTCGACGGACACCTCGCTCATCGAGGGCGGCCGGCCCCGGGCCACCGGGGAGGGCAGCATCGCGGGCCTCCCCTTCGCGGTGACCTCCACGGAGATCCACACCGTCGGGGCGGGTGGCGGGAGCATCGCGTGGAGCGACTCCGGCGGTGCCCTGCGAGTCGGTCCGCGCTCGGCGGGTGCGGATCCAGGCCCGGCGTGCTACGGCCGGGGCGGGGAGGACCCCGCGGTCACCGACGCCTACCTCCTTTTGGGGCTCCTCGACCCGTCCTCCCCACTCGGGGGCGTCCTGGCGCTGGAACATGGTCCGGCCGAGCGAGCCATGGGTCGATTGGCGCGGGAGCTGGGCATGGGAATCTCCGAGTGCGCTCAGGGCATCCTGAAGGTGACCGAGGCCCAGGTGGCCAAGGCCCTGCGGGTGGTCTCGGTCGAGCGCGGCCAGGATCCGCGCCGGTACGCCCTGCTCGCGTTCGGCGGCGCCGGCCCTCTCCACCAAGGCCCCTTGGGCCGGGACCTGGGCTGCTCCGCCGTGATCGTCCCCAGGTATCCGGGAGTCCTGGCCGCCATCGGGTTGCTGGCCGCTCCCTCGGCCGTGGACATCGTGGCCACCCGCCTGCACGACGTCGAGACCGTCGCCACGGAGGAGCTGGAGGCGTCGTGGCGAGAGCTGGAGGAGGAGGCCAGGCGGCTGCTGTCCCGCCAAGGAACTCAGCCCGCAGTAGTCGCGTGGACGGCCGACTGCAGGTACCGAGGTCAGGCCCACGAGCTCGAGGTGCGTCCGGTAGACCCTTCTCCGTCGTCCCTGACCGCGGCGTTCGAGCGGACCCACCGGGAACGCTACGGATACGTCCACGGAGGCGAGCAGGTCGAAGTGGTCAACCTGAGGGTCCGGGCCGAGGGTCCTGCTCCGAGGCTCCCCCTGCCCGAGCTGTCCCCGGGGCGGGGAGTGGCGGATGCGTTTGCGGGCAGGCGCCGCATGGCGGTGGAAGGGAGGGAGGAGGACTGCCCCGTCTACCGGCGAGAAGCCCTTGGCCGGGAGGATCGGCTTTCCGGCCCCGCGCTGGTGACCGCCGTGGACGCCACGTGCCTGATCCTTCGAGGGCAGCAGGCGGAGGTCGACGGGTGGGGAAACCTCGTGATCCGGGAGGCCTGAGCGAATGGATCCCGTGACGCTCGAGATCACACGCAACGCGCTCGCCGGGGTGGCGGAGGAGTCCGGGGTGGCCCTCAGGCGCACGGCCTACTCACCGAACATCAAGGAACGAGTGGACTGCTCGGCCGCCTTGTTCGACCCGGGGGGAGAGCTGGTGGCGCAGGCCGAACACATCCCGGTTCACCTGGGATCAATGCCCGCATCCGTCGCCGCGGCCCTCGAGCGGTTCCCCGAGCTCGGGCCGGGCGACCAGGTTCTGCTGTCCGATCCCTTCGCCGGAGGTACGCACCTCCCGGACTGGACTCTGGTGGCCCCGGTTCACCGCCGGGGCCGGCTCATCGGCTACGCGGCCAACCGGGCCCACCACGCCGACGTGGGGGGTTCCGCACCGGGGAGCATGCCGGCAGGAGCCACGGAGGTCTACCAGGAGGGACTGCGCATACCGCCGGTCATGCTGTGGCGAGGTGGAGAGGAGAACGAGGACCTGGTTGCGCTGCTGTTGGCCAACTCCCGCACCCCGGCCGAGCGCCTCGGCGACCTGCGGGCTCAGGCGGGAGCGAACCACCTGGCCGGAGAGCGCCTGATCGAGCTGGCGGACCGCCTGAGCGAGGATCTCCTTCTCCTGGCGATGGACGCGACGAAGGACCATGCGGAGCGAGCCGTGCGAGCGGCCATCGCTCGGATCCCACCCGGCCGGTATCGATTCGAGGACGCGATGGAAGGGGACGGGATCATCGATCGGGACATCCCGATCAGAGCCGAGGTCCTGGTCGAAGCCGACCGCATGTCGATCGACTTCTCGGGCACGGCGCTCCAGCAGTCGGGGAGCATCAACGCGCCCTTCGCCGTGACGCTGTCCTGCTGCTACTTCGTGCTGAGGGCCGTCACCGACCCCGACATCCCGGCCAACGCTGGAGCGCACCGTCCCCTCGAGGTGCGCGCCCCCCTCGGCACCCTGGTGAACCCAGAGCTGCCGGCGGCGGTCTCCGCGGGAAACGTCGAGACGTCCCAGCGGATCGTGGACGTCCTGCTCGGTGCCCTCGCCGTCGCCCTGCCCGGGCTCGTCCCGGCGGCCTCGCAGGGGACCATGAACAACACGCTGATCGGAGGACTGGATCCGCGGACGGGAAGGCCGTTCACGTACTACGAGACGGTGGCGGGAGGGCAGGGGGCCAGGCCGGGTCGGGACGGGATGAGCGGGGTCCACACGCACATGACGAATACCCTGAACACGCCTGCGGAGGCCCTGGAGATGGCCTACCCACTTCGGGTCCTGGAGTATCGGCTTCGGGACGGATCGGGAGGCATCGGCAGGTGGCGTGGCGGTGACGGGGTGCGCCGTTCAATCCAGGTCCTGGCCGAACGCGCGATCCTCTCGCTCCTGACCGAACGTCGGCGACGTGGCCCGTGGGGCCTCCGGGGAGGCGCTCCCGGCGCCGCGGGACGCAACGTGCTGGTGCGAGACGGCCAAGACCAGCCGTTGCCGGCCAAGGCCACGCTCGATGTACGGTACGGCGATGTTGTCGTCGTCGAGACGCCGGGCGGCGGGGGCCATGGCGCGCCGAAGGGCTGAGAACAACAGAGGAGCTCTCAGCCCCTGCGCGCGTCTGGGGTCATAGGCCCCAAGTTATTCTTTTGTTCAGGTTCCGAATCACCGGGCTCAGTTTTGCGACGGCCCCTTGCTGGGGCTACGTGGCAAGCCGATAATTGATGGTGAGATGAGAGCTGTTGCTGAGCTGATCGAGCCTCTTCGCGCTGACGCGGAGCGAACGCATCAGCGCTTTGAGGGCATGCTGGAGACGCTCCAAGCGGTATTGGAAGATCTGCTTTTGACCCCAGACAGCCCAGAGGCCCGAGCCTGGAAGTCCTATCTTGCCGATTTAGACAGTTGGGTGGATCGGATTGAGTCTGGCCGACCCCTCCAGCGCAGCGAGGCCCTGGAGCTAGACAACTTCATCGCGCGGGGTTATGCGCGGGCGGTCTTTGCGAACAACCCTTCGACACGACGGCACCGCGGGATCCCCAAAGGCGCGGATCCTGCGGACTATGGCCTCATCAAGGTGACTCGGGATCAATTCAAGGCGCTCCCCAAACCCTAGAACGTGTACCTATCCTTTGAGCCCTTCGTTTGGGAGGAGCTGACAGGCATCCCGGCGCAAGATGATCGGCAGGAGTTATACACAATCCTGTCAATGGCTACGCGGTCCACATCCCGCGCGTGGGGCTCGGGGACATGCTGACGGGGCCCTAAGAGCCGTCACTGCAGGCATGTCCGGCACGGCGGGAGCGCGGCCAGCCGGGGCTCGTCACGCCTCGAGAGCCACCAGTTCGAAGTTGATCGTGTCGACCAGCCCGCGGTCGGTGATCTTGAGCTCCGGCACGACGGAGAGGGCCAGGAACGACATCGCCATGAATGGCGCCGGAAGCTTCACCCCCAGCGCCCGCGAGGCCTCCTCCATCCGGCTGACCGCGCCGGCCACTTCCTCGGCCGGCCGATCGGAGAGCAGCCCTCCGATGGGGCAGGGCACCTCACCGAGGAGCGTGCCATCGGCCACTGCCACCTGGCCACCGCCAATTTCGGCGAGCCGGTTGACGGCGGCGGCCATGTCCGCCTCGTCTACCCCGACGACAACGACGTTGTGCGCGTCGTGCGCGTGGGTGGAGGCCAGCGCGCCCCGCTGGAGTCCGAACCCGGAGACGAAGCCGAGCCCCATGCGTCCCGTCCTGCGGTGCCGCTCGATGACGGCGATCTTCGCCAGGTCTCGAGAAGGGTCGGCCACCGCCAGCCCCTCCCGATGGGCCGGCTCGGCCACCAAGGACCGGGTCACGATCTGTCCGGCCTCAACCCCGATCACCCGGACCTGCCCCCGAGCGCGCAGCGCGAAGTCCTGCGGAGTGGCTCTTCGCACCTTCACGCTGCCGCGCATCCAGTCCGGCGCGGACACCTTGGGGACCCCCACGGCCCGGCCGTCGGCGGCGACCAGCCGGCCGCGCTTCCACACCCTGGTCGGACGGAACCGTTCCAGGTCCTCCACGGCCACGACGTCGGCGATGTAGCCTGGTGCCACGGCCCCGTGCCGGTGGAGGCGGTGGTATCGGGCCGCGAAGAGGGTCGCCATGAGCACGGCGTGGTAGGAGGGGCACCCGAGCGCCACCGCCTTGCGCATCACGTCGTTGATGTGGCCCTCGGCAAGGAGCTCGTTGGGCTCCCGGTCATCGGTGCAGAGGAGGCAGTTCCCGGGACCGTATTCGAGGACGAGGGGGAGCAGCGCTTCCAGGTTTCGCGCCGCCGACCCCTCGCGGATCATGATCCACATCCCCAACCGGCGTTTCTCCAGGGCTTCCTGGTAGGTCGTGCACTCGTGGTCGCTCCGGACGCCGGCCGCCAGATAGGCGTTGAGCGCGGGGCCCGACAGCCCAGGGGCGTGGCCGTCGATGAGGCGGTCGCCCGCTCGGAAGGCCGCCTCGATCTTGGCCAGCGTTTCCGGGCTGCCCGCCACCACTCCCGCGAAGTCCATCATCTCGGCCACGCCGAGGGCGTTCGGCTCTTCCTGGAGGAAGCGGGCGATGTCGTCGGCCTCGACGGTCGCCCCGTTCGATTCGAAGGGACTGGCCGGCACGCAGGATGAGACGTTGACGAAGTAGTCGAGGGGGATTGGCTCGGCCGCTCGCAGAATCGCCCGGACACCGTCGAGGCCGAAGACGTTGGCGATCTCGTGGGGGTCGATGACCACCGTGGTGGTGCCCCAGGGCAGAACCGCCCGGGCGAACTCGTCGACCATGAGCTTCGTGGACTCGATGTGCATGTGGCCGTCGATGAAGCCCGGCAGCAGGATCAGTTCGCGCGCATCGAACTCCTCACGGCCGTCGTATCCGGTACCGATGGCCGCCACGTGCTCGCCGGAGACGGCGACATCGGCCTCCAGGAGCTCTCCCGTGAAGACCGAGAGGACCCGTCCCCCCTTGATGACGATGTCGGCAGGCTGGTCCCCGCGCGCTACCGCCAGCCGCTGAGCCAGGTCGCTGACGAAGAGAGAGTCCCGCATTCTCGATACTGTCTCACAGCGCCGGAGAGGGGAGT
The DNA here is from genome assembly GCA_050692195.1 of Actinomycetota bacterium. Classification (GTDB taxonomy): domain Bacteria; phylum Actinomycetota; class UBA4738; order UBA4738; family UBA4738; genus JBOGVA01. The sequence continues at coordinate 14,648 of JBOGVA010000001.1, forward strand.
TCCAACGGCTCCCTAGGCGTAGCCCCCCATGGTCAGGGCCAGCAGGGCTTTCCCCGTGTGCAGACGGTTCTCCGCCTGCTCGTACACGACGGACCGAGGTCCGTCGATGACGTCGTCGGTCACTTCATGCCCTCTGTCGGCCGGGAGGCAGTGCATGTACAGGGTGTCTTGCTTCGCCAGGCTCATCCGTCGGGCGTCGCATATCCAGTCGCGGTGCTTCTCCGATGCGCCCAGGGCCTCCTCCTCGTTCGTGAAAAGGTCCAGCCGCCCCCAGGACTTCGGGTAGACCGCGTCGGCTTGCCGGAACGCCCCGTCCATATCGTTCGTCACCGTGATTGAGCCACCGCCCTCGTCGGCAGCCTCCCGGGCCCGCTTCATCAACTCGGGCATGAGCTCCCATCCCGGCGGGTGGGCCAGCACGACGTCGATCCCGAACCGAGGGAGGAGCGCGCAGAGGCCCTGGGGGACCGAGAGCGGCTTGGCGTACGAAGGCGCGTACGCCCAGGACACCGCGACCCGCAAGCCACTCAGGTCCTGGCCGCGCGTCTCTCGAAGGGTCATCAGGTCCGCCAGCGTCTGCGTCGGATGGTCGACGTCGCACTGGAGGTTGATAACGGGTACCTCGGCGTGATGAGCCACCTCGCGCATGTAGGCGTTTCCCTCGTAGGGGATCAGGTCGTGGCGAATGGCGATGCCATGGCCATAGCCGGAGAGGATGATCCCCATGTCCTTGGGGCTCTCCCCGTGCGCGACCTGCGTCTTCTCGGCGTCCAGGTAGTGGGCGTGTCCTCCGAGCTGCGTCATCCCCGCTTCGAACGCGTTCCTGGTCCGGGTGGACTTGTCGAGGAACAGCATGAACAGCGTCCTGTCCGGGAGAAGCCGGTGCGGCTCGCCGCGGCGAAACCTCTGCTTGAGCTCGGCGGAAGCAGCCAGCGCCTCCTCGATCTCCTCGACCGACCAGTCGAGCGTCTCGATGTAGTCCCGGCCGGCCAGCGCCTTACGCTCGATCGTCACTCCCATCCCCGTTCCGCCCTCAGCCCTTGCCGCCGGTCCCGCCGAGCTCCTGCTGGCCGGCGCCGAGGCCGACGTACTCCGGCACCGGCCGAGGGCCGGGCACGTCCGGGGAGGGCGGCGGGGGCCCGGACGCCACCGGCGGGCTGAGCCCCACCAGGTCGTCGGGCCTGATCGGGATCCGGTTCAGCTCCCGCCCGGTGGCGTCTCGAAGCGCCGCAGCGATGGCGGCAGGAGCGACGATGGTCGAGGGCTCGCCCACGCCCTTCACCCCGAGCGGGACGTTCGGTTCCGGCTCCTCCACCAGCTCCGACTCCACAGGAGGCATGTCGAGGATGGTGGGGATGAGGTAGTCGGTGAACGACGCGTTCCGCACCTTCCCCTCCGCCACCTGGACCTCCTCCATGAGGGCAAGGCCCAGGCCCTGGGCGGTGCCACCTTCGATCTGCCCGTAGACGCTCTGGGGGTTGACGGCTCGTCCGACGTCCTGGGCCGCGGCGATCTGGACCACTCGGACCAGCCCGAGGTCCCGGTCGACCTCTACCACAGCCCGCTCGGCGGCGAAGGTGAAGGTTACGTGGACGTCGCCCTGCCCTCCGCCGTCCAGGGGCTCCGTCTTCCGGTGGTGGTACACGCGTGTCGCCTCGATCGGCTCACGGAGGAGATCGGCGATGGGCACCTCGACGGTACCGGCTTCGTCCGTGTGGATCATGACCCGCCCCTGGCGCAATGTCGCCGTCAGCGGACCCTGCACGCGGCCCCGCTCGCCGGCCCGGCGGATCAGTTCCGTCGCGACGGCCTCGCATGCGAGCTCCACCGCGCCGCCGGACATCATGGTCTGCCGGGAGGCGGAGCTGGAGCCGGCCGACCCCACGGCCGTGTCCGAAGGAAGCAGGATCACGTTCTCCACGTCCAACATCGTGCGGGCGATCTGGGCCATGATCGTGTGGATCCCCTGGCCGACCTCGGCCGCTGCGCTGTGGATCTCCGCAAGGGGTCCGTCCGGGCCGGCGGACAGCCGAACCCGGGCCTCGGCCGAATCGTCGAACCCTTCGCTGTACGCCACGTTCTTGTAGCCCACGGCGAGGCCCACTCCCCGGGTGATCCCCTCCCCCCGGCCGACGTTCCCCGCCACGCTCCCGGGAAGCGTGATGGGATCACGCCGGCCTTCCCCTGCAGGGTCCTCCGCCGGCATAGAGATGGACCGGCAACGTTCGATCAGCTCGCGGACGGGTGCCACGCCAGTGATCACCTGCCCGGTCGGAAGCACGGACCCGGTGGTCACCGCGTTCTCCAGCCGGAGCTGCACCGGATCGATCCCGAGAGCGCGGGCGAGCTTGTCCATCTGGGCTTCGTGGGCGAAGCAACCCTGTACCGCGCCGAACCCACGCATGGCCCCGCACGGCGGGTTGTTCGTGTAGACGCAGGTTCCTTCGATCAACGCGTTGGGCACCTCGTACGGACCGCAGGCGAACGTGGAGGCATTGCCGATCACCGCAGCGGAGGAGGAGGCGTAGGCGCCGCCGTCGACGAGCAGTCGCGCGCGGACGTTCACCAACTTGCCGTCCCGGTCGGCGCCGGTCCGCATCCAGATCCGGGAGGGGTGCCGGTGGACGTGCCCGTAGAACGACTCTTCACGGCCGTACGACATCTTCACCGGCCGCCCCGTGCGCAGGGCCAGCATGCACGCATGGATCTGCATGCTGACGTCCTCTCTCGCACCGAACGCGCCGCCGACGCCGGCCAGGTGCAGGCGGACTCTTTCCTCCGGCAATCCAAGGCACGGCGCGATCTGCTGGCGGTCCACGTGGAGCCACTGGGTGGCCACGTACAGGTCGATCCCGCCGTCCTCAGCGGGCACGGCCAAGCCGGCCTCCGGGCCAAGCGGCGCCTGGTCCTGCATCCCGGTCTCGTAGTAGCCCTCCACCCATACGTCTGCGTCCGCATCGGGCTGGCCGTGGACGATCCGGACGTGACGGAGGACGTTCCCGAACTCATGCACCTTCGGCGCGTCCGGCTCGAGCGCGCGCTCCATGTCGGTGACGGCCGGCAGGACCTCGTACTCGACGGCGATGCGTCCGACCGCACGCCGGGCCAGCTCGATGTGCTCGGCAGCGACGATCGCCACGGGCTCCCCGTGATAGCGCACGACCTCGGAGGCCAGCACCGGCTGATCCGAGAACTCCAGTCCGTAGGTCCTCTTGCCCGGAACGTCGTCGGCCAAGAGCACGGCATGGACGCCCGGGCTCTCCAGTGCGTCCGAGATGTCGATGGATCGGATGCGAGCGTGCGGGTGCGGCGATCGGAGGGTGTGGCCCCAGAGCATGTCCTCGTGCCAGAGGTCGCTCCCGTAGGCGAACGTTCCTTTCACCTTCGGTATGCCGTCGATGCGTGGAGCCGAACTGCCCACTCCCAAGCCGACCCTCTCAAGCAGCTCCTGACGTGAGCTCACCGGGACCCCGCGATCCTCCGCGCGACACGCCGCCCCTCGGCGGCGAGAGCCTCCTCGTCGACGTTCACGAGCCGGCCATCGCGGACGACCGGGCGCCCCTCGACGAAAAGCTGTCGCGCGCGCCCCGGGGAGCAGTGCACCACGGCCGCCACCGGGTCGGCCTCGGCGCCGGTGTGGTGTAGATCGTCAACGGCGAACAGCGCGATGTCGGCGCGCTTTCCCCGCTGGATGGAGCCGATGTCGTCGCGTCCCAAGCAGTCGGCGCCACCCCGAGTGGCCACCCGGAGCGCCTCTCGCGCGTCCATCGCCGCGGGATCGCCGCCGGCTCGGCACACCAGCATGGCCTGTCGCACCTCAGCCAGCATGTTGCCCGAGTCGTTCGACGCCGATCCGTCGACGCCCAGCCCAAGGGTGGCTCGCTGGTCCAGCAGGTCGCGGGCACGGGCGATGCCCGATCCCAGCCGAAGGTTCGAGGTCGGGCACCACGCCACGCCGGTCCCGGTCCCCGCCACCCGCTTGATGTCCTCGTCGGAGAGGTGCACGCAGTGAGCCAGCCATACATCGGGTCCCAGCCATCCCAGGTCGTCCAGGAGCTCGAGGGGCCGCATCCCGAATCGCTCGCGGCAGAACACCTCCTCGTCCAGCGTTTCGGCGATGTGCGTGTGCAGGCGGACGCCGAGGGCCCTGGCCAGGTCGGCGGAGTCGCGCATCAGCTGCTCGCTGACCGAGAACGGCGAGCACGGCGCGACCGCGATTCGGAGCATCGAGCCGGATGAGGGGTCGTGGTGGCGCCGCACGGCCTGTTGGGTGTGATCGAGGATCGTGTCGGCGTCCTGCACGACCGAATCGGGCGGCAGGCCGCCAGCCGACGCTCCGAGGTCCATCGACCCGCGGCAAGGATGGAACCGAATGCCGATCCGGGCAGCGACCTCGATCTCGGCCTCGAGCAGGCCGTCTCGCCCGGGCGGGAACACGTAGTGGTGGTCGGTGGTGGTGGCGCATCCCGACAGCGCCAGCTCGGAGAGCCCGACGCCGGCCGCGGCTCGCACCCACTCGTCATCCACCCCGGCCCAGACGGGATACAGCTCGCTGAGCCAGCCGAAGAGCCCTTGGTCTTGGGCCCGGACCCGTGTGAGCGTTTGATACAGGTGATGGTGGGTGTTGACCAGGCCCGGGATGGCCACGCTTCCGCGCCCGCTCACCACCGCGTCGGGTTCCTCGGGCGGATCGCCGGTGCCGACCCAGGCGATCGCCCCTTCTTCGATGAGGATCGATCCGCCGATGATCTCCGAGCCGCGGTCGTCCATGGTGACCACGACCTCACATGAGTCGATCAGCAACCTCGTCACGGCGCCCTGTTTTGCATCCGTTCGGCCGCCAGGAAGACGGCGTCCAGGATCTTCGCGTAGCCGGTACACCGGCAGAGATTGCCGGATAGCGCTTCTCTGACGCCGGCCTCTGTCGGGGACGGGTCGCGCTCCAGCAGGTCGGCTACGGCCACGATCAGCCCGGGCGTGCAGAAGCCGCACTGCACCGCGCCGGTCTGGAGGAAGGCTTCCTGCACGGGGTGAAGCCCGTCTTCTGTGGAAAGTCCTTCGACCGTCCTTACGTCCCGCTCGTGGGCCTGCGCCGCCAGGACCAGGCAGGAGCAGACCAGGTCGCCGTCGAGCCACACCGAGCACGAGCCACACTCGCCCTGCTCGCAGGCGTTCTTCGATCCCGGAAGGCCGAGGTGCTCACGGAGCATGAACAGGAGGCTCGAGCCCGGCCAGACATCGGCCTCCATCCACTCCCCGTTCACGTTGGTCCTGACGAGCAACGAAGCCCCTCCCTAGCCTGGTTCCCTGCGGCGGTCCTCCACTGCCCACGACAGCGCCCGACGGGCGAGGACGCGGCAGGCGTGCCGCCGGTACGCCGCGGTGCCGCGCACGTCGTCGATCGGCCTCGTCGCCTCCGCCACCAGCTCGCCGAACTCGTCGAGCGCTTCTGCGGGCAGCGGCGCGGCCGGATCGTCCCACACGCCGGCGTCGGCGAGTGTTCGTGACGCGAAGGCTTCGGCTTCTGGAGCCCTGACGATCGTCGGGGCCACGGATCCGAGCGCCACCCGGACGCTCCTGCCGTCCTCGTCCATGACCAGGCACAGGCCCGCCATCGAGATGACCATGGCGTTGCGAGTGCCGATCTTGGAGAAGGAGCCCGGGCCCCGGGTCACCTTCCACCTCGCCCCGAGGATCAGCTCGTCGGGGGCAAGCCCGGTCTTCTTCACTCCCAAGTGGAAGGCATGCCAGGGCAGGCTCCGCTGCGCCCCGCCCGCCTTCGCCAGCACGATCTCGGCGTCGTAGGCCGCGAGCACAGGGAGCGCGTCGCCCGCGGGAGAGGCCGTACCGAGGTTTCCTCCGACGGTGCCGCGGTTGCGTATCTGGGGCGAGCCGACGGTGCGTGACGCCTGAACGAGCGGGACGAACTCCCGCAACTCGCGCATGATGCGTGTGTAGGTGACGCCGGCGCCGAGGAACACGGCTCCGTTCTCCCGCCGCCACTCCCGAAGCTCGGGCAGGCGCGAGATGTCCATGATGGCGTCGGGCCTGTGGCGGTCGAAGTTCAGCTCGACCATCACGTCCGTCCCGCCGGCGATCGCCAGCGCCTCAGGATGGGCGGCCTTCAGTTCCAGTGCCTCGTCGAGCATGCGGGGCAGGTAGACCTCCATCAAGCAGAGAACGCGTCGATCATGGCCGGTACGTCGTCTCCCAACGGATAGAGCACCGGGCACGTGCATCCGGCACGGACGTACTCTCGAACCTTGTCCCGGCACTCCTGCGCCGTCCCGGAAGCGGTGATGAGCTGGACCACGTCGTCCGGCACCAGCTTCATGGCCCTCCGGATCTCCTCCGGGCCTGCCGGCCAGGTGAGGACCTCGCCGATCTCGTCGAGCAGCGATTGGTCCACGCCGCTCGCCTTCATGATGTGTGGCTGCTGCCCCAGGTACTGGGTGACGAGCTCACGGGCGCGGTCGAGTGCTGTCTCCCGATCTTCGTCCAGAGAGCACACCACCAGCTGCGGCCGATCGATGTCCTCGATCTTCCGTCCCGCCCGGGCCGCTCCCGTCGCCAGCGCGTCGATCGCAGCGGCGTTGTAGCCGGTACTCACCAGGTAGTTGAGTAGCACGCCGTCTCCGATCTCGCCGGCCAGCTCCATCATCCTCATACCCGTGGCTCCGATGTAGATCGGGACGTTCCTGGGCGCAAGGTCCCCGTGGACGACGTCGATCTGGATGTCGGTAACGTCCACGAACTCACCGTGGAACGTGACTCGCTCCATCGCCAGCAGTCGGCGACAGACCTCGACCGTCTCACGCATGGCCACCAGCGGTTTCCTCCGCGCGATCCCCACTTTCGCGGCGAGCGGGTCCCACCACGCGCCGATCCCCAGCATGATCCGGCCTGGGGCCAGGTCGTCCAGCGTCACGAACGTCGCGCCCAGGAGCCCGACGTTCCGGGTCCAGTTGTTCACCACCCCCGACCCCACCTTGATCCGTTCGGTCACGGCCGCATAGGCGGCCATCGGGACCGTGGCTTCCCTCACCAGTCGGCTCTCCGCCTGCCACACGGCCTCGAAGCCGCGCTCCTCCGCATAGGCCACGTACTTCATGGCCTCCCGGATGGAGTGCTTGTCCTGGAGATAGAGAGCGACCCGGGCGCCCTCGGTCACGGCCATCAACGAACTCCTGCGGGAGTGAAGGGATGCTCGGGGATCTCCTCCATTCTCTTCCACAGCCGCTCGGCCCCCTCGCGCGACCTCGCGACGATTTCCTCCTGGTCGACGCGCGTACCCCCGCGGTTCCGCACCACCAGCTCGCCGCCCACCACGACGTCTCGGACGTCTCGCGCGGAGAGCCCGAACAACCAGTGGTCCCCCAGGTTCTCCTCCGTCAGCGGAGTCGGGGGGTCGTATTCGAGGACCACGACGTCTGCCGGGGCGCCCGGCGCGATCTGACCGAGAAGCGGCTCGCCGAACACCGAGCCTGCGAAGCGGGCCGAGGCAGCCATCCGGCCGAGGACCCAATTCGAGTCGACGGCCGGGTCGGACTCACGCGCTCGCCAGTAGGAAGCCTTCGACTCGGCGAACATGTCGCCTCCGATCCCGTCGGTGCCCAGGGCCAGTCGCGCGAACTTCTCGACCGGGGTGTGGCCGACGCGGTTGTTCATGTTCGACCGAGGATTGTGCACGACGGTGGCACCGGAGGCGTTGATGACCTCGGCCTCGGCATCGTCCAGGTGGATGCAGTGGGCCAGGAGCGATTTGTCGTTCAGCGCGCCGGCGTCGGCCAGTCTGTGCACCACTCGCTTGCCAAATCGAGCTTCGGCGTCCCGCTGGTCGGCCTCGTCCTCCGCGACGTGGATGTGGATTCCCGAGTCGAAGTCCCTGGCGACATCCGCGCAGGCAGCCAGGGTCTCGTCGGAGAGCGTGAAGCTGGCGTGGGCTCCTACCATCGCGGCGGCCAGCGGCACCTGCTCTTTGAGCCACCGCCGGTTCACCTCCAGGCCGGCCTCGGCGCGCGAGACACCGTCCCGGTCCGTCACTTCATAGCAGAGGACCGACCGAACGCCGATGTGGTCGAGGGCGCCGGCGATCAGCTCCAGCGACTCTTCGATGAAATTGGGCGATGCGTGGTGATCGACGATCGTGGTCGTGCCTGCCAGGAGGGCATCGAGCCCTCCGGCCTGAGCCGAGGACCACACCAACGGATGGTCCAGGGCGCGATCCAGCCGCCACCAGATGCGTTGCAGGATCTGGACGAAGTTCTCAGGTGGATCGAGCCGGTAGGGCATACCGCGGGCCAACGTCGAGTACAGATGGTGATGGGCGCATACGTTCCCGGGAATCAGGAGACACCCCGAACAGTCGAGGCGTGGCGGGCTGGAGCCGAACCGTCCACCTTCGCTGATGCGGCCGTCTTCCATGAGGAGGTCCTTGCGGGCGAGCCTGGGAGGATCGAGCGACTCGACGACCAACCCGCCCGTAAGCTCGAGCACGGTCAGCTCCCGACCACCTCCCGGACGGCGTCGATCGATGCCGGGACTCGATGGGGCTCGCGTCCGGCCGCCTGCGCCGCGGCTCTCACGTCCTTGAGGCCGCTCCCCGTGACGACGTGCAGCACTCGGTCGTCCGTATCGATCAACCCCGAGGCCCGCGCCCGGCGGATGCCGGCGATGCCGGCCACCCCGGCGGGCTCTCCGAACACGCCGAACGACGCCAGCTCCTGTTCGGCTCCCAGGATCTCGTTGTCGCTCACTGCGAGGAGCGCCCCCCCGGACTCCCGCACCGCGCGCAGGGCCTTGACGCCGTTCCGGGGCCGGCCCACCGAGATGGAATCGGCCAGCGTGTTCGCCTCGACCGGAACCCAGTCCTCGACTCCCCGATCGAACGCATCGACCAGCGGAGCGGCGCCTTCGGCCTGCGTCCCCAGCAGCCGAGGCAGCCGGTCGATCACCCCGAACCGCTCCATCTCTTTCAGGCCCTTCCAGATGCCCGCGATAGTGCATCCGTCGCCCACGGACACACTCACCCACTCGGGAAGCCCACCGGCCATGTGTTCCGCGATCTCCAGGCCGGCGGTCTTCTTGCCCTCGACCGGGATGGGATTGATGGCGGCGCTTCGGTTGTACCAGCCGAACTCTTCGGCCGCCTGCATGCATAGCTCGTACGCGTCCAGGTAACTTCCCTGAACCACGAATACCGTGGCCCCGAAGATCAGGAGCTGAGCCACCTTGGCCTCGGGGGCGAATTCCGGCACGAAGATGAATGTCTTCAGGCCGAGCTGGGCCGCGAATCCGGCCAGCGACGAGGCCGCGTTCCCGGTCGAGGCGCAGCACACCGTCTCCAATCCCAGCTCGCGCGCCTTGACCGAAGCCACCGAGGAGGCTCGGTCCTTGAAGGAGCCCGTTGGGTTGCGGCCGTCGTCCTTGATCCACATCTCCGCAACCCCGAGACGCCGCGCCAGGCCGGGCAGCGGGAACTGGGGCGTGCCCCCGACCGGGACGGGCGGCAGCTCGGCTCCGTCTCCGATGGGCAACAGGTCGCGATAGCGCCAGTGCGTTCTGTCCGGATCGGCGGCGAGCCGCTCCGGACCGAAGCCGCCCGCAGCGATGGCGTCGTAGTCGTACCGGATGTCCAGGATGCCTCCGCAGGACCGGCAGGTGTACAGAGCCTCGCCCTCAGCATGCGAACGGCCGCACTGGACGCAATCGAGCGCACAGATCTTCCCCACGGTCAGCACGCCCCTCGAGCGGCCACGGCGACCGCCGCGGCCTACTGCCGGGCCCGGCCTGCCGCGGCCAGCCTCGGCAGGGCGGCCCTGGCGGCGGGTGAGTCCTTCATGGGCAGCCGGGTTCGCCGGACGCCATCGAACGCATGAAGTGCCCCGGCGACGGCGGAGGCGGTGGGCACCAGGGCGATCTCGCCGACTCCCTTCGCGCCGTAGGGGCCCTCCGGCTGGTACTCCTCCACGAAGATGCACTCCACGGGTGGCATGCCCGCGGGCGGGATGATGTTCAGCGACTTCAGGGTTTCGGTCACGGGGACCCCTCGCTCGATCACCAGCTCCTCGGTGAGCGCGTGCCCCAGACCCATGTGCACGGCACCCTCGATCTGCCCTTCCAGCAGCGTGGGGTTGATGACCTTGCCCACGTCGTGTGCGGCGATCACCTTCTCGATCCGGCCCCGGTCGTCCAGGACGACCAACTGCGTGGCCCACCCGTACGCATAGTGGGTAGCGGCCCCGTCGGGGCCGGTGCCCGGCTTGTACGTCCAGTCGACCACGAACTCGCCGTAGAACTCCCGGCCCGCCAGGTCCTCCAGCCGCCCGCCGTTCAGCGCGGCCTTCAGCTTCTTCGCCGCCTCGATGACGGCCCGCCCTCCCAGCACCGTTGAGCGGGAGGCCGTGCACTGTCCGGTGTCGATCTCCCGGATCGTGTCGACGACCACGTTGACCCGGTCGGCCTGGAGCCCTAGCTCCTGGCAGGCGATCTGCTGCAGAGCCGTATGCACGCCCTGGCCCATCTCCGTCCACGAATGGAACAGGGTCACCGTCCCGTCCGCCTCCGGGCGGAGGATGGCCTTGCCGAACTCCTTCAGCCCGTTGCCCACTCCGCTGTTCTTGACTCCGCAAGCTACACCAACTGCCTTCCCCGCCCCCAGGGCCTCGTAATAGGCGTCCTTCACCGAGAGCAAGGTCTTCTTGATGCCTACACCAGGGCCGAGGATCTGGCCGGTCCCGAACCGGTCGCCCGCTTCGCACGCGTTCCGCCACCGCATCTCCCAGCCGTCGATCCCGACCTTCTCGGCCAGGATGTCCATCATCCCCTCCACTGCGAAGTTGGCCTGGTTCGCACCGAATCCGCGCATGGCCCCGGCGGGAGGGTTGTTCGTGTAGACGGCTCTGGACTCCACGTCGACGTTCGGCACCTTGTATGCGCCGCAGGCGTGCCCGGCCGCTCGCTCCAGCACCTTGTCGCCGACGCTGGCGTACGCCCCGGTGTCCCCGACGATCCTGGCCCGAATCGCCACCAGGCGGCCCTCCTCGTCGCAGCCAACGGTGTACTCCATCGTCAGCGGATGCCGCTTGGCGTGGAACCGGATGCTCTCCTTCCGCGACAGCGTGAGCAGCACCGGCCGTCCCGTGATGACGGTCAGAAGCGAAGCCTGGGGTTGGACGTTCAGATCCTCCTTGGCTCCGAAGGCCCCCCCGTTCGACACCTGGGTCACCCGAACCTTCTCCTCCGGCATCGCCAGGAACGAGGCGACCTGGCGGCGGTCGTCCCACACGCCCTGGCCTTGCGAGTAGAAATGGATGCCTCCGTCCTCGGGGACGGCCAAACACGACTCGGGCTCCAGGAAGGCGTGCTCGACGAACTGGGTCCCGAAGGTCTCGGTGGCCGCGTGTGTGGCCGCCTCCAGGGCGGCATCGACGTCGCCCCGCTTCACCTTCGATACCGACAACACGTTCCCGCTGTCGTGGAGGCTGGGCGCGTCATCCCCCATCGCCTCGAGGGGGTCGGTGATCGGCTCCAGGACCTCGTACTCGACCTCGATCAGGGCGGCGGCTTCGCGTGCAGCCCCCCGCGTTTCGGCTGCCACCGCGGCCAGGATGTCCCCGACGAAGGACGTGACTTCGCCCTCGGCAACGAACGTTCGCCAATCCTTGGTGATCAGTCCCTGATGCCGCTCTCCCGGGACGTCCTTCCACGTTGCCACGCTCGCAACGCCCGGATACGCCTGGGCCTTCGATGTGTCGATCCTGACCACCCTGGCCCTGGGATGATCGGAGAAGCGGATCGCTCCGTGGAGCATGCCGGGAGACGTCATGTCGTTGACGTACGGCTTGTCACCCAGGGCCAGCTCTCGCCCTTGGTAGCGCCCGGTTCGCGAGCCTACCCTCCCGCTCCGGTCCACCTCCGGCAGCGGCTCGCCGCGCCTAGCCCCCGCCGCCAGCCGGACGGCGTCCACGATCTTCACGTAGCCGGTGCACCGGCAGAGGTTCCCGGCGAGGGCCCGGGCGATCTCGTCGCGGCTGGGGTCCGGGTTCTTGGCCAGCAGCGACTCGGCCTTCATGAGGATTCCCGGCGAGCAGAATCCGCATTGCGAGGCGCCCGCGGCCACGAACGCGCCGGCCCAGGCCTCTCGCTGCTCGCGTGTCAGTCCTTCCTGGGTGACCACATCCTTCCCGGCGGCACGAGTAGCCGGCTGGGCGCAGGACACCACTGCCTTCCCGTCCACGATGACCGTGCAGGCGCCACAAGAGCCTTCGGGGGCGCACCCGTCCTTCACGGATGTCAGGCCACAGACCTCCCGAAGCAGCTCGAGGAGGCTGGCGCCCTCTGGGACCTCCGCGGAGGCCGGTTTCCCATTCAGCGTGAATTCCATCGCCGACACCTCGTCCGCTACCCCGAACCGTGACCGGCGGCCGCGAGGTAGACCTCGGGGAAGGCCGCATACCAGGCTGCGGCGAGGGGCAAGTGCTCCAGCGGGCATTGGTCGTCCGCGGTGTGGGCGTGGATCTCGTTGGCGGGGCCGAAGCCGATCGTGGGGATGCCGAGCCGGCCCGCGCTCGATACCCCGTTGGTCGAGAAGACCCACCGGCCCACCTTCGGCGTGCGACCGAAGGCCCGCTCGGCTGCCTGGACGCCGGCGAGAACGGCCGGATCGTCGTCCGGGATGACCCAGGTGGGGAAGTACTTGTCGCTGGACAGCGTGATTCCGGTGTAGGCGGTTCCGTCGTAGTGAAGAAGTTCCACCGTGGCCTGGCCATCCTGAACGGCCGGGAGCGATTCGAGCTCCGCCCGGGCCGACTCCACCGATTCTCCGATTGTCAGTCGTCGGTCGAGGTAGATCGTGCAGCCGTCCGGAACCGCGTTGAGCGAAGGGGTCTGCGCTTCGATCTTGGAGAGCACCACGGTCCCCTTGCCGAGGAACGGATCGGTTGCCAAACGCTCGTTCAGCCTCTCGATCTGCTGGATGATCGGTTGCATCCGATAGATGGCGTTGATCCCCCGGTCGGGAGCCGAAGCGTGGGCGGCCCGCCCCCGCGTGTGGACGGCGAACTCGGCCCGTCCCCGGTGGCCGCGGTGCACATCCAGGTTGGTGGCCTCGCCGAGCACGACGACCTCGGTGCCGGGGATGTGGTTCATCAGCAGGTACTCCAGGGCGAGTCCGTCGCAGTCCTCTTCCTGGACCGTTCCCACCACGTGCAAGGTGAACCGCGACGCGTCCATGCCCAGTCGCTTGATCAACGCGGCACCGTGGACCATCGAGGAAGTGGCCGCCTTGTTGTCGGAGGCACCCCGCCCATAGAGCACGCCGTTCTCGATCCGAGGAGAGAACGGATCCGACCGCCACGACGAGAGATCCCCCACGTCGACCGTGTCGATGTGCGAGTCGAACACAATGTGCACCGGTCCGTCTCCGATGCGCCCCATCACGCTGCCGAACCCGTCCACCGTGACCTGGTCGTAGCCGAGCTCGGTCATCTCGCTGCCGATGCGCTCGACAACTCGGTTCTCCCGGCGAGACAGGCTTGGGATCGAGATGATGTCCGACAGGAATCGAGCCATATGGCCCTGGCTGCGGCGCGCCTCATCGAGGAGCCGCTCTCCTGCCCTCACGTGGTCTCCCTCCAGACGGCTCTGGACGGCTCGTCAAGCTACTGTAAGCGATGCAACAACCCCAGGGGCTCCACCGGAGGGCCGGTGACGCGAAAGGAGCGTGATCGCTGGTGGCCGTCTGCGAGATGTGTGGGAACGACTACGACAAGTCCTTCGAGATCACCATGGCCGGCGAATCCCGGGCCCGCACGTTCGACAGCTTCGAGTGCGCGATCCACGCCGTCGCCCCCACGTGTGGCCACTGTGGCTGCCGGATCGTCGGCCATGGCGTGGAGGCCGATGGATCGATCTTCTGTTGCGCCCACTGCTCCCGGGAGGTCGGGATCGAAGGCCTGAGGGATCGCCAGGGTTAGGCGGCCCGGCGAGAGCCCAGCTCCTCAGGCGGATCGGCGCCCGCTCTTGCGATCCACCGCTCGACGAAGCTCGGCCTTGTTCATCGTCGAGCGCCCCCTGACGTTGAGGTCCCTGGCTTCCTCGTAGAGCTGGTCCCGGGTTCGGCCTCCGGGCCCTTCGTGAGAGCGGAGCCCGCCGCGGCGGCCCGACGAGATGTCCGTGCGCGACAGGCGCGAGCTCTGCCTTGCCTCTCCCGAGCGCGCTCGCTCCTTGTTCACGGTCCGCGCAGCGATCTCTTCGGCCGTCTCCTCGCTCCGCCCCGCTGCTTCAGTCCTTGCTTGATGTGCTTGTACTGGCGCTCCCGCTTCGCGCTCCAAGCTCTCTGCGGCATCTCGCCTCCTTTCGGTGGTCTTTCTTGGTGATTCCCCGGGTTTCCCCTGTCAAACGGAGGCCGTTTGGCGAAGCTTGCCTTGGGGTACCAGCCGGACCGAGGAGGCGATCCAATTGACTGCCGGCCACGATCCATCTGGTGCCGAACGCAGTTCCACGCCTCTCACGTACGCCCGCCACAACGTCGTGGCGGTGTACCGGGACCTGGAGGCAGCGGAGGCGGCCGCCCGTGAGCTGCGGGACCAGGGCCTCTCCAACGAGAAGATCTCGCTCCGGAGCCGGTCCCCAACCGACGATCCGGACGTGCGACGGGTGGAGCCCGCCTCGGAGGCAACGACCCGGCGCCGAGATGCCGCGGTCGCCGGGAGCGTGTTCAAGAAGATAGCCGTGTTATCGGCAGCAGGGGCCGTGATCGGCGGTGGGCTCGGCTTTGCGATCGCCCTCCTGTTTGGATCTTCGGCCCTCATCACGTGGATCGCCGGGGTGGTCGGAGCCGTCACCGGATCGGTGATCGGTGGCGTCTGGGGCGGGATCTTCGGCTCGATGGGCGAGGCTCAGCATGAGAAGGGCGTGGCGGTGGGTGTCCACTCCGATGCCAGGGATGAAGTGGAGAATGCGGCCACGATCCTCAGACGGCGGGGGCCGGTACGGATCGACTATTACGACACGGAAGGCCGCCCGGTACGCCGAGCCTGAGGCTCCAGGCGTAGGCGGGCCCAGGCCCAACCTCAGTTGGACCAACCAGGCCGACGATAGAGTCGATGGGTGGCTTCTCTCTCCTCGATGCGGAGACGATTTGGCCTCATCGCCTTCCCCGTGCTGGTAGGCGTCCTGGGGGCCTGGCTCGGGATGTTCGCGTGGAGCCGGACCACGGTCTCATTGGGGCCGTTCCGGGTGCAGCTCTCCTCCGGATTCGGCCGAGGGGTCACGGACATCAGGCTCCCTCCGCTTGGCCGGCTCACCGCCGATACGCACCTGTCACCCCTCCGCTTCACGGTCGCTCTCCAGGACGTGCAGGTCCAGGAGCTGGCCGACAGGGTCACCGCGAGGGGAATCGATCTGCTCGTCGAGGAGGTCCAGTCCGACGCGCTGAACGAGGTGGCCCCCTTCGCGCTGCGCACGCTGGGCGTCGCCCTTGCCGGGGCCCTGATCCTCGCCGTGCTCGTCTTCCGGACGAACTGGCGATCCGTCGGGATCGCCGCGCTGGCCTCACTGGTTGCGGTCGGTGGCGCCGAGACGGCGGCCTGGCGCACCTACCGACCAGGGAAGTTCCTGAGCCCCACGTTCTCCGGCTCGCTGTCGCTGGCCCCCGAGCTGATAGGACCGGCAGAGACGGCGCTGGACAGGATCGATCAGGTCCGAGCCGAGCTGAGGCGCGTGCTGGCCGGCGCCACGCGGGTCTACACCTCGATACAGACGGGTCCGCTGGGCCTGGGGGACCAGATCCGCGTGCTGCACATCTCGGACCTGCACCTATCGCCCTTGGGGATCTCCTTCGCCAGGGAGGTGGCGGACGCGTTCGACGTCGAGTTCGTCGTGGACACCGGAGACCTGACGTCTTTCGGGACTCCGGCGGAGGCGTTGGTCCTGGCAGGGATCGCCGGCTTCGGACGGCCGTACCTGTACGTGAGGGGGAATCACGATTCGCCGGATCTCGAGGATGCTATGAGAAGGATCCCCGGTGCTGTCGTCCTCGATGGGACCACGCACGACGTGGCCGGCCTGACCGTCTACGGGCGCGCCCACCCGGTGTTCACGCCCGACAAGCTCGCCGCCCTGGCTGACGAGGAGATCGCCGCCCGGCTGGCCATCGAGGGAGAGCGCATGGCCGCAGAACTGCCATCCAGCGATCCACCCGCCATCGTGGCCGTGCACGACGACCGGATGGCATTGCCCGCCGCGGGCCTCGTTCCACTGGTCATCTCCGGGCATTTCCACCAGCCGTCGGCGACGGTCGTGAACGGCACGCTGTTCCTGCGGGTCGGTTCCACTGGAGGCGCAGGAGCCAACGTCTTCACCCAGGAGGGAGGTGTTCCTCTCTCGGCCGAGGTGCTGTATTTCGATCGGGCCGACCTCACCCTGGTCGCCTACGACCTGATCGAGCAGTCCCCGGAGTCGGGAAGCCTGGTGGTGGACCGGCACCTGATCTCGGAGGAGTTCGGCTCCCTTACGCCCACACCGAGCCCGGCGTCCCCGGCTCCCTCGCCCACGCCCACCGGGCCCCCGACGGCCCCCTGATCGCCTTCCTGCTAGCGGATGGACCGGCTGTGCCCGCCCACAGCGATTTGCAAAGCAAGACGAGGCGATATAGGAAGTGAGGCGGCGCCCCTTTAGTCGCGGGGCCCAGAGCCTATGGCCGAGATCGTCCTAGAGGGCGTCTCCAAGATCTATCCGGACGGCACAGAAGCCGTCTCTTCTCTCGACCTGGGCATCTCGGACGGCGAGTTCATGGTCCTGGTCGGCCCGTCCGGCTGCGGCAAGACCACCGCGCTTCGCATGGTGGCCGGACTCGAGGAGATCTCCAGGGGGACGATTCGCATCGGTGACCGGGTGGTGAACGACCTCTCGGCCAAGGATCGCGACGTGGCGATGGTCTTCCAGAACTACGCGCTCTATCCGCACATGACGGTCTACGACAACATGGCCTTCGGCTTGAAGCTCAGGAAGATGGACAAGCGAGAGATCGACCGCCGAGTGAAGGATGCCGGCCGGATGCTGGGCCTGGAGGACTTCCTCGACAAGAAGCCGAGGAACCTGTCCGGGGGCCAGAGGCAGCGCGTGGCCATGGGACGGGCGATCGTCCGAGAGCCCCGGGCCTACCTGATGGACGAGCCGCTCTCCAACCTCGACGCCAAGCTGCGGGTTCAGATGCGGGCGGAGATCGCCAAGCTCCAGCGTGACCTGGGGGTCACGACCATCTATGTGACCCACGACCAGACCGAGGCCATGACCATGGGCGACCGCGTCGCCGTCATCAAGAAGGGTCTGCTCCAGCAAGCGGACTCCCCCCAGTCCTTGTACGACAACCCGGTCAACCTGTTCGTGGCCGGATTCATCGGCTCTCCTGCCATGAACATGGTGGAGGCCCAGCTCATCCGGCCGGACGGCGGGCTGTTCGTCGAGTTCGGCGAGGTTCGGCTCCGGGTGGACGACAGGGCGATGTCTCGGCGGCCCGGCCTGGCGAGGTACGAGGGGAAGAAGGTGGTGGCCGGGATCCGTCCCGAGGACATCGAGGACGCATCCCTGGTGCCGGATGCGCCGCGGGATCGTCGCATCTCGGCCGAGGTCGATCTCACCGAGGCGCTGGGCTCACAGGTGCTCGCCCACTTCACCGTCACCGCGCCGATCGTCCTGACCGAGGACACGAAAGAGCTGGCCGTGGACGTCGGGACGGAGGCGCTGGAGGATCTCGAAGAACGGGCCAGGGAAGCCAAGTCCATCTTCGTGGCGCAGCTCAATCCGAGGACCCGTGTCAAGCCGGGTCAGCGCGTGGAGCTGTTCGTGGACACGAGCCGGATGCACTTCTTCGATCTGGAGACCGGGCTTGGCATCTACGGAGACAGCCAAGGATGAGGGTGGGCCGGGTGTGGAAGATGCAGAAGGAGAGTACTGGCAACGGTGTCATGAGAAGGAGGTGCGTCCGAGAATGATGAGCACATATCGAAAGCTCCTGACCGCGCTGGCCGCCATTGCCCTCGTGGCAGCGGCCTGCGGGGACGACACAACGGACACCGCGTCGCCGGGCGCCCCGGGCGAGCTCGGCGGGACGGTGAGCGTGATCGGGACCTGGGGCGGCGCGGAGCAAGAGTCCTTCCTGGCCATGGTGGCCCCATGGGAGGAGCGCACCGGCGTCACGGTGGAGTACACGGGTACGCGCGACATCAACGCGGTGCTGACAACCGGCGTGGCCGCGGGTATCCTGCCCGACCTTGCCGGCCTGCCGGGGCCGGGCCAGATGGCCGAGTTCGCCGCGGCGGGGGCGTTGGTCGACCTGGGCACGGTGCTGGACGTCGAGACGTACACGGCCGAGACCTCGACCGCGCTGGTCGACCTGGGGATGGTCGACGACAAGATCTACGGGATTTTCATCAAGAGCGCGGTCAAGGGACTCATCTGGTACAACCCCAACTTCTACACGGCCGGGCAACCGTCGAGCTACGACGACATGCTGGCGAAGGCCGACAGCGCCGCGAGCGGAGACGCCAGGCCGTGGTGCGTCGCCCTCGAGTCGGGTGCGGCGTCGGGTTGGCCGGGCACCGACTGGATCGAGGACATCCTCCTTCGCCAGGCGGGCCCTGATGTATACGACGGCTGGGTGAACGGCCAGGTCAAGTGGACGTCCCCGGAGGTCCGCCAGGCCTTCGAGGCGTTCGGGCAGGTCGTTTCAGAAGAGAACGTCTACGGCGGCCCCAACACGGTCCTGACCACCGCCTTCGGTGACGGCGGGAACCCACTCTTCACCGATCCTCCCGGCTGTGTGTTCCATCACCAGGCCAGCTTCATCACCGATTTCTTCGTGAACCAGGGAGGCGCCCAGGAAGGCGACTTCGACTTCTTCCCGTTCCCCGACATCAACCCTCAGTTCGCGGGCGCCGCGACCGGGGCGGGGGACCTGTTCGGCATGTTCAACAACACACCCCAGGCCCGCTCCTTGATTCAGTACCTGGTGACCGCCGAGGCCCAATCGATCTGGGTGGATCGGGGCGGAGCATTGTCCGCCAACAGAGGGGTTACGAACTACCCGGATGAGATCTCGCAGCGGTCCGCGGAGATCCTGGTGAATGCTCAGGTCTTTCGGTTCGACGGCTCGGACCTGATGCCCGAGGCCATGAACAACGCCTTCTGGAAGGCGATACTCGACTTCACCAGGGACCCGTCGAGCCTCGATTCGATCCTCCAGACGCTCGATGACGTCCAAACAACCGCCTATGAGGCGTAGGTACGCTGGGCTGGAGGTGGGACTCCTGGAGCCCCGCCTCCAGTTGCCGGGAGGAAGTGCGTGAGTTCGCGCCTTCTCACGGCGATCATCGTGGTCGTCGGCGTGCCGGCCGTGCTCGTGGGGTACATCGTGGGCACCGAGCAGGCGCTGCGCCTGGTGCCGGGGCGATGGCAACGCCGCATCCGCCCGTGGCTCTGGATCTTGCCTGCGCTCGCGTTTCTCTTCGTCTTCCTGGTCTATCCGGCGATCAACACCGTCAACCTGAGCTTCAAGGACCGGTTCACGCGGAGCTACGTCGGGCTCGACAACTACAGGTACTTCTTCACCAGTCCGGGCACGCTCGGGTCGCTCAGGAACAACGGCCTCTGGCTGGTCTTCCTGACCGCCTTCGCCGTCGGCTTCGGCCTGCTGATCGCGGTGGTCGTCGATCGCGTCCGGTACGAGGCGAAGGCGAAAGCTGTCTTCTTCCTGCCGCTCGCCGTCAGCTTCGTCGCCGCTGCCGTCATCTGGAGGTTCATGTACGACTACCGGCCGCCTGGGGCCGTGCAGACGGGTACCCTCAACGCGGTCGTCACGGCGGCCGGTGGCGACCCCGTCCCCTGGCTGATCGAGAGACCGATCAACAACCTCGCCCTCATCCTGGTCGCGGTCTGGATGTGGACCGGTTTCTGCATGGTGATCATTTCGGCGGGGCTCAAGCGCATCGACACCGAGCTCTTGGAGGCCGGCCGGGTCGATGGCGCGAACGAGTGGCAGGTCTTCCGGAAGATCATCCTGCCTCTTCTGAGGCCCACCATCGCCGTGGTCTCCACCACCATGATCATCGTGGCCCTGAAGGCGTTCGACATCGTGTACGTGATGACCAACGGGGCCCACGACACCAACGTCATCGCCAATCAGATGTACCAGGAGATGTTCAACTTCGGTCAATTCGGTCGGGCCAGCGCGGTCGCGGTCGTCCTGCTCTTGGCGATCATCCCGGTGATGGTCTTCAACGTCCGGCGTTTCCGGGAGCAGGAGGCGATCCGATGACGGTGGCGGCAGAGCGGATGGACCGCCAGCGCATGCTGACCGAGCGACGCTGGCGCCGGATCGGTCGACTCCCCATCCACACCGTCATCGCCGGCCTGATGATCGTGTGGCTCGTTCCGACCATCGGGCTCTTGATCAACTCGTTCCGCCCATCCGACGAGGTCACCCGCACCGGGTGGTGGACCGCGCTCGCTCCTCCCTACGAGTTCACCTTCGCCAACTACCAGCACGTCCTCGAGCAGCAGGGCCTGGGCGACGCCTTCGTCAACAGCCTCTTCATCACCATCCCCGCCACGATCATCCCGATGGCCGTGGCGGCGTTCGCCGCCTATGCCTTCGCGTGGATGAACTTCCCCTTCAAGAACGTCCTGTTCGTGATCGTCGTTGGACTGCTGGTGGTCCCGCTCCAGATGACGCTGATCCCCATCTTGCGGCTGTTCGCCCAGACCGGCATCGCGGGCACGTTCCTAGCCGTGTGGCTCGCCCACACCGGCTACGGGTTGCCGTTCGCCGTCTACCTGCTCCGGAACTACATGGGCGGACTGCCGCGGGAGGTGTTCGAGTCGGCGGCGATCGACGGCGCGACTCCCGTCACGTCGTTCTTCCGGCTGGCTCTCCCCATGAGCGCACCGGTGCTCGCCTCACTGGCGATCTTTCAGTTCCTTTTCGTCTGGAACGATCTGCTCGTGGCGCTGATCTACATCGGCCCGAACCGCGCGAACCAGCCACTCACGGTCGTCGTGGCCAACCTGGTGAACTCGCTGGGGGGCGAGTGGCAGTTCCTGACCGCCGCCGCCTTCATCACCATGGCCTTGCCGATGGTGGTCTTTCTCGCCCTCCAGCGTCACTTCGTGCGGGGCATCGTGGGCGGTGCCGTGAAGGGCTGAACCTCCCGGGGACCCAAGGCCGCTTCGCGGACTGGCCTTGTACTGGTAAATGGGGGAAAATGGCGTTTCAAGGAGGCCATCGATGAGGCCGGTCCGAGTCGAGGTCATCACCTATACGCCCACCTTCTTCTATCACTGTCAGCACTGCGAGGTGGCCTTCCAGCAGATGGGCGTGGGCGAGGCCGTGCACCGGGAGCAGGCTCGCGAGTCCCTCCCCGAGGATCTCCGCCGCGAGTTCGACTCGCTGTCGCTGTGGGCTCATGGCGTGATCGAGCATTACGGGCCACGGGTCCGGATCAAGATCATCGACGCCGCCTCCCTGGAGGGGTTCTGGAAGTCCTTCCGGTACGGCGTTCGCCGTTACCCCTCGGTCGTGATCGAGGGGACCGAGAAACACGTCGGACTCGACCTCGAATCCGTCGGTCGAGTGATCGATCGATTCGTCCGCGCGGCTTCAGGCGCTTCTGCGTGAGCACACTTCCGAGAAGGGAGGTGGGCCTGGAGGAGAGCAAAGTAACGAAATCACCCTGAGGCTCGAGAACGGAAGTATCGAGGCTCGAAGGAAGGGAGTGGTTCATGAATACCTTGTGGGTGGTTCTGATCGGCGGGGTGGTCATCCTCCTGGCCTACAACCTGTACGCCAAGCGGATCGACCGCACGGTGATCCAGTCGGACGCCTCGCGGGCCACGCCGGCCAGGATGTACATGGACGGCGCCGACTTCATGCCCACGAGCCGGTTCGTCCTGTACGGCTATCACTTCAAGTCGATCGCCGCAGCCGGGCCCATCGTGGGGGTGATCACCGCGGCCAACCTGTGGGGATGGTTGCCCGCGATCATCTGGCTCATGGTTGGTGTGAGCTTCATCGGCTGGGCCAGCGACTACAGCGCGATCATGCTGGCGGTTCGGAACGACGGGAACTCGCTGTCGGCGGTCGCCCACCGGCTGATTGCCCCTCGCACCAGGACGATCCTGTTCATATTCATCTTCTTCTACCTGTTGCTCATCGGGGGTGCGTTCGTCGGCATCATGGCCGGGGTGCTGGACGCGAGGCCGGACACGCCGTTCGGGATCCTCGTGCTGGCCATCATGGGCCTGCTGGGCGGATGGCTGATCTACCGGAGGCGAGCCGACCTCATCCGCACCACCCTGCTCGTGGTGATCGTCACGATCCTGGCCATGGCGCTGGGGCCCTTCGGGGTCCCCACACCTGAGCCCGGCCAGCCTCCGGCGTGGAACGAGGGAGTCATCAGCGGCGCGGTCGTCAAGGTCAACGACGCGGTCAACGGCGAGACGCCCCTCTACGGGGTGGTCGATCCGACCAACGCCGACCCGAGGGTGCCGCCGATTAACCCGGACACGGGGGAAAGGCCCACCACGGCAAAGTTCGACGCGGAGACAGGGACGATCAACGTATTTCCCAGCTTCCTCATGTGGGCGATCTTCCTGCTGATCTTTAGCTACCTGGGGGCGAACCTGCCCATCTGGCGCTTCGCCCAGCCGGTGAACTACATCGGGTTCTGGATCACGGCGCTCACCATCGGACTCAGCGCCATCGGTGCCGTCCTGGCCCCGTTCGGCCTGGTGGAGGGGGCGACCGAAGGAAGGTTCGCCATCGATGCGTATAAGGGGTTCGCCCCGGCGCAGGCCACCGCGGCGATCCAGCCACTGTGGCCGATGCTGTTCGTCACCATCGCCTGCGGGGCCATCTCGGGCTGGCATGCCCTGTTCGGGTCGGTGGGGACCGCTCGCCAGCTCGAGTACGAGACCGACGCTCTTCCCGTAGGAGGCGGGGGCATGTTCTCCGAGAACACGCTGGGCTTGCTGTCGCTGGTGGCCGTAGCCATCACCGCGGGAACGGCCGGGGCTGGCGGCTTCGCCGCCGGCGTGGGCTCGTTGCTGAACGTGGCGACGTTCGGCCTGGTCGAGCTGTCCTACGGGACGGCCCTGGGGTTCGGGGTCTTCGTGGTGATCGTGCTGACCGTCGTCCAGCTCGTGTTCAGGGTCATGCGGGTCACCCTCGGAGAGTGGCTCGGCGAGCAATGGGTCGGGTTCAAGAACCAGCACGTCGCCACCATCGTGGGGACGTTGCTGGTCCTGTTCCTGGTCCTGTCGGGAACGTGGGTCTACCTGTGGCAGCTGTTCGGGGCGTCGAACCAGCTCCTGGCCGCGCTCAGCCTGCTGATCGTCACGATCTGGCTGGCGTCCACCAGGAGGAATCCCGCATACGCAGGTATCCCGATGGTCTTCATGTACGTGACGACCATCGCAGCGTCGTTGGTGACCGCGTACAACCTGTTCAAGACCATCGCCACCGCGGAGGGCATGGAGGCCATCTCGGTGTGGGGAGCCTGGGCGATGATCGCCGTGGCCCTCCTCCTGGTGGTGGCAGCTCTGGTCATCGGCTACGACGGGTGGCAGGCCTGGACCCGGTACCGGGCCGCGCCGGTGGTCGAACGGGAGCCCGTACAGACTCCCGGGTAATCGCCGGCGGTTCGAGCGACGGGGGTCGCGCGTGGCGCGGCCCCCGTTCGTCTATCGCGTCGTCACCGTCGCGGCCAGGCTCCGGAACGCCTGGAGCAGGACGTCCGCCCCAACGCGTTCCCTGTCCGGCAGAAGCACGTGGACCTCGAGGTGAGGGGAGGCTTGGCGCACCGATAGCCGCCACACCCCGCCCGATGCCTGCTCCAGGTCCTCCCAGTTCCGCCTGACGGCCTCGACGTCGGCCCCGGGCGAGTAGGCGACGCCGGCGTTCCGGTCCTCCCAGGCGGTGCGCTCCCAGGCGGCCTCCGCGTCGAGCTTTCGCAACCGATCCCCGCCGGTCCAGCCGGCCGGGTTCCCCGCCTCGACCTCGTACGCCGGCGAGCGCTTCAGTTCGCCCCGAAGGATGATGAAGTCCCGTCGGTTGCGGGAGCGAGCCCACGCCCAGAGGAAACCGACGTCACGGGGCTCCAGCACCACCACCAGCTCGGCCTCGCGGAAGGGCGCCCTGGGATCGACGATGTTCAGCCGGACTGCCGAGCTGCCGAGCCACCTGAGTGCGGTGCGGCGTCCCAGCTGGGGCAGCCCTCCTTGAAGCCACGTGAGGATGGAATTGCCCTTGCGGATGTTGTGTTGGGTCCCGAGGGCGAACCAGAGCATGAAGGCGATGAGGATCAGGATGACGAGCGATGAACCGAGAACCGACAGGTTCGGCATGGGACTGCCCGCTCCTCACTCGTTCGGTGCCCGCTCGGGCTACAGAGGGACGGTAGCACGACCAGGTGAGCAGGCCGTTGGGTTCACGGGTGGTGGCGAGCCCGACAGTGGGGCGCCTTTCGAGATAGGCTGACTTGCTGCCATGGGCACCGAACCGGCTTACCGTTCCACGTCGGACGATCTTCGCCCCGCCCGGCCCGGTGGGCTGCGGGAGGCGGTCCGAGAGTTCCTCCACGGCATGATGGGCTACGAGTTCGCCCGGCACGCCATGGAGACGCGGGCCGCGCTGGAGACGGTGTTCATGGTCTCGGTGGTGGGTGACATGATCGGCGTCCCGGTGATCCCCCCCTACTACTCACTTCGCCTGCTTCCGTACGTGGTGCCCCAGGTTTCCACCTGGAAGAGGCGGGTACTTCGAGAACGGGAGTTCACCGAGGAGCACGAGTACGATCTGCACGGCGTGTGACGGAAGGAGAGGGGACAAGTGCCTGATCGTCCGAACGTGTCCGGACAGGGATGGGGGGACGAGGAGCCCAAGGGATTCCTCGGGAAACTACTCGCGGTCACCTACGGGATGGCCGCACACGACATGACCCGCTATGCCATGCGGACCCGGGCCAGCATGGAGCACCTGTTCATCCTGGTCACGATGGGCGACATGCTGGGCGTGCCCATCCTCCCGCCCTATTACTCCATGCGCCTGCTGCCCTACGTGGTCCCCCAGATCTCCACGTGGAAGCGGCGGATGCTCAGGGAAAAAGATCTGACCGACGCGATGTTCTAGCGGTGGCCGAGGGACCGGACCTCATCGCACGGCCCGAGGACCTTCAGACGGGCGAGGGAACCTCGCTGGCGTCCTTCTTCACGCTGCATCCAGAACGACGCTACGTGATGTTCGGGGGGAAGGGTGGCCTTGGTAAGACGACGTTCTCCGCGGCCACTGCATTCTGGCTGGCCGGAAAGGGCAAGAGGGTCCTGGTGTTCTCCGTGGATCCGCAGGCGAGCCTCTCCGACATCTTCCAGAGGGACATCTTCGGGCAGGGCGCCGTCAAGATCATGGACAACCTGTGGGCCCAGGAGATCGACGCCGATCGGCACATCAAGGAATACCAGGACGAGATCCGCAAGAAGATCCTCGACATGTACGGGATCGAGAAGGTCCCCGACGAGATCGAGGACTACATCCAGGCTGCGTCCGCCGAGCCGGCCATGGAGGAGAGCGCCATCTTCGACTCCGTCGTCGACATCGTGGTCAAGGCCGACTACGACTACTACATCTACGATCTGGTGCCGCTCGGCCATGCGCTCTACTACCTGAGCATGGCCAAGGTGTACGACGAGTGGATCGGCAAGATCACGCACCTGCGGGAGGAGATGCGCGAGTACGAAGAGGTCGCCGCCCGGATGAAGCGCCAGAAGGAGGTCGACGAGGATCAGATCCTCGAGGAGCTTCGCTACATCCGGGATCGGATCAACAGCGCGTCGAAGATCCTCACGGACCGGGAACGGACCTCGTTCTTCTTCGTCCTGGTGCCGGAGGAGATGATCCTCCTCGATACTCGAAAGGCCGCCGGCATGTTCGCCAAGTTCGACGTGCCGATCGCGGGTTACGTGGTGAACCGGGTCCTTCCTGAGGAGCTCCTCCAAGGAGAAGGCGTTCCGGAGTACCTGAAGAACCGCATCCAGATGCAGCACAAGTACCTAGGGGAGATCGACCGAACCCTCGGCAACCAGGTCCTGGCGCATGTCGCGGAGCTCGAGCGGGACGTCACGGGCCTCGAGATGATCGAGCGGGTCGCGGACGTCATGTACGGGTCGAGCTGACGCACGGGAGGGCCCGGTGAGGAGCGAGGAGAGGTGCGGATGAGCGAAGCGGTCGTCGAAGCGCGTCCGTTGGTCACCACGTCCATGGACGGGTTCTTCCAGGAGCACCCCGAGCTGCGGTACACGTTCTTCGGAGGGAAGGGGGGCGTGGGGAAGACCGTCATGGCCGGGGTGGCCGCGGTGCACCTCGCCGCGCGGGGGCGCCGGACGCTCCTCGCCTCCACGAACCCCGTGCACAGCCTCTCCGGCCTCCTCGACCAGGACGTGTTCGGCCGGCCCACCCAGGTAGAAGGGGTCGACAACCTGTGGGGATTCGAGATCGACACGAAGGACGCCATCGACCGTTCCAAGCGGGAGATCCGGGAGAAGATCCAGTGGTTCCTCAAGTTCGCGGAGATCTCCACGAAGGCGGACGAGTTCGTGGAGGCCGCAACGATGAACCCCGCCTTCGAGGAGTCGGCGATGTTCGAGAACATGGTCGAGCTCATGTTCAAGGACGAGTACGACGTCTACGTGTTCGACACCGCTCCGACCGCGAACGCCAGGCGGCTCCTCGGCATGTCCAAGGTCTACGGACTCTGGGTCAACAAGATGGTCAAGTCGCGACAGGAGGCCCAGTCGCTCCGCGAGCTCCTGTCCTTCACCAAGAAGAAGGAGGAGGACCCGCTCATGGAGTACCTGCTCGGCTTTCGCGAGCGGATCGCCCACGCCCGCGAGCTGTTGACCGACCCCGAGAAGACAGCCTTCTTCTTCGTGACCCTGCCGGAAGCGCTCCCGATCGCAGTGATCCGGCGCTTCATCAACTGGTTCACCGATTTCGGGATACCGGTGGGGGGCGTGGTGGTGAACGGCGTCATCGAGGCCAGCGGAGACGGGTTGCCCGAGTTCGTGCGGAACCGCGTGGCCATGCAGGAGGGGTACCTCCGCGAGATACGGGAGCGGTTCGGCGACATGGTGCGGGCGGTGGTCCCGCTGTACGACTCGGAGATCAGAGGCGTGGCCGGCCTGCAACGCGCCTCCGAGGCGCTCTTCCGCTGACGCCCATCCCTCTACTTGCCTGAGGACATCAACGGATTCAGACCCTCGCTCGCCGGACCGTCTCTCCAGCCCAGTCGATGATCCTGCCGGCGCGCTCAACCGCCTCCTCGGCTTCCTTCGCGTTTGCGCGCCGGGCCTCGTACTCCACCACGTTCTTCTTGGCCAACAGCATCCGCACCTGCCGCACGCGAGCGTTGATCTCCTCGGACGGGCCAGCCACCTCTTCCAGGAGGTCGACGGCCCGTTGGTGATCCGGATCGGCGGAGCGCCGGCCCGAGAGCGCCGCTGTCACGGCGTCAACCGCGCTGATCGTGGCGTGGATCGCGTTGAGCATCGTCGCATCGTGCCGAGATCTCTCTCGCGCCGACTTGGCTTCGTCCAGGAATTGCTCGGCTTTTCCCAAATAGAGGGCTGCCTCGGCTCTTGAAACCGTGACGGTCTTGCCGCGCTTACCCACGAACATGTCCCCTACTCGAGGCGCCGAGGATGGGCCGCCCTTCCAAGGCGATCTGCCGCCACAGCCGATAGCCGTTCCGGCCGGCTCTTCCAAGCTGATCGAGATCGGCGGTCCCCACGACAAAGCTCAGCGGGTTACCGAACCGTCGCCGGACGGCTTCTCCTACATCGTGCATGGTGGCCGTTACCTTCTCGACGACGGCGGGGGCGCAGAGCACGGCGACGTCGATGTCGCTCTTCGGCGTCATCGCCCCGCGGACAGCGCTGCCGAATAGGTAGGCCTCCGCGACGGAATCCGTCCGATCGATGATCTCGCGTCGCAGGAAGGCGAGCAGTTCCTCCCGAAGGCCTCGCTCCCACTCGAACACAACTGCGAGCATCGTCGCGGCGACGTGGTCTCGCTGGAGGCCGAAGAGGTCGGCCCGGGGGGTTCGTCTGACGCCTACAACTCCGTGTTCTACGAGGGACACAAGGGCCCGTGAAGCTGTCGGGTGAGAGAGGTCCGCCCTGCGGGCGATCTCTCGGGCGCTGACCGAGAAGCCCTCTGGTAGCTCGTCGAGCGTCCTGAGGACCCGGACGTGGCTTCGGCTACGGAACAGGTCGTCGAGTGGCTTGTCGATCAGCATCGGTACGCTTCCTTACCATATGGAACGATAACATACCACATGGTAGATTCCGTTTCTGCACCCGGAACCCGGCCCTTCCGTGAGTTGGTTCCGGCGAACGGACACTGCCCCGACAGAGTACGGGCTGATCGGACGATACTGTCGGTGCGAGATGATCGATACGGAACCGCAGAACGTGGGCCCAGGCCGGCCGGAAGCTCCGGCGGTTCCATCTTTGGGCTGGGCGCGCCGAGGCGCTGTGGTGACCCTTGCCATGTGGATGGTTGCCGCGACGGTGCTCGGCACCTGGCTGGTCGTGAGGCTCGAGACCAGGTCCGATCGGCTGAGCGACCAGCTGCGGGCTGCAAGCGCGGAGGCTGCGGCCTCACGGCGGGCCGCACGGGGCCTCTCCCAGGAGGTCCGGGACCTCTCGGAGCGGATCGACAGCCTTCAGAGCCGGGTTCCACCGGACGTCCCGCGGCTCGTGGCAAGGGCCAAAAGGTCGATCGTCACCGTCCACGTGGGTGAGGTCCTGGGAACGGGATTCGCCATCAGCACGAGCGCGCCGGACGGTTTCAGGACGGCGATCCTGACCAACGAGCACGTCATTCAACGGGCCACGTCGCCGAATGGCCCCGTCGTCTACGTCTCCCACGGTTCGCGGCGGATCAAGGCACGCCTTTGGACGTGGGACAGCCGGCACGACCTGGCGCTGTTGTACATACGCCGGGCCTTCCCGCCCCTGGAGTGGGCCTCTCACGAAGGGCACGAGCCTCGTGTCGGAGAGTTCGTGGTCGCCATCGGAAGCCCCTACGGGCTCGAGGGAAGCACCAGCACCGGGGTCATCTCCAAGATCTTCGCCGAGTTCATCCAGACCGACGTCGCGGTCAATCCGGGCAATTCGGGCGGCCCACTCTTGAACAGGTTCGGCGAGGTCGTCGGGGTGGTCAGCTACAGGCTGTCGGAGGCCGAGAACATCAACTTCGCCGTGCCCATCGAGATCGCCTGCGAACGTATCCTGACCTGTTCCTGAGCCCGAGCTCCACGCGCTCGCCGCTCCGGGCCGGAGGGGCTCTACATATCCAGGCCCAGGACCTGGTTTCCCTCCTCCACCAGCGCCTTGGCATCGGCATCCGAGGAAGCCGCCCGATCGAGGATCGACATGGCGGCCGGCACGTCCAGGTCCTCGTCGAGCGCGCGGAAGAAGGCCGCCCGGTCCGCGCGTTCGCCACTCCCATGTGACGCGCCTCTCGGCTCGGCCGTGTTGACGCCTCGGCTCACGTTCGCCAGGTCCTCGTCCCGAAAAGCCCAGTCGTCGCGGTAGTGATGCCTCAGCAGGAAGCTCCTCAAGCTGACGGGGTCGTACCGATCCAACAGGTCACGCGTATACACCAGGTTCCCCCGGGACTTGCTCATCTTGTCGTCGCCGTAGTGGACCATGCCCGTGTGGACCCAGTGCCGCACGAAGGGGCGCTCGCCGGGCACCCCTTCGGCCTGGGCCAGCTCGGATTCGTGGTGCGGGAAGATGAGGTCCGAGCCTCCGCCGTGGATGTCGACCGGCTGGCCCAGCAACCGGCGGGCCATCGTGGAGCACTCGATGTGCCACCCCGGCCGGCCCGGGCTCCAGGGGCTGTCCCACCTCGGCTCGTCCGGCTCCGACCTCTGCCACAGCACGAAGTCGAGCGGGTCGTCTTTGGCCGGGTCCTCGGGGTGGCCGCCCCGTTCCGCAGCGAGCTTCAGCATCTCCTCCCGATCCAGGCGTGAGAGCCGGCCATATCCCGGGTCCGAAGCGACCCGGAAGTACACGGTCCCGTCTCGCTCGAAGGCGTGCCCGGCCGCGAGCAGCGCTCGAATTTCCTCCACCATCTCCGGGACGAACTGCGTGGCCCGTGGTGAATGCCTTGGCGGAGTGACGCCGAGCGCGGCCATGTCTCGCTCGAAGGCTCTGGTTTCGCGGTCGGCGAGCTCCAGGAAGTCGACCTTCCGTTCCCTCGCCGCCCGCAGGATGTCGTCGTCCACGTCGGTCACGTTCTGGACGTGCACCACCTCCGCGCCCAGACGCCTCAGGTACCTCGCCAGGACGTCGAACTGGACGTACGTGAAGGCATGCCCCAGATGGGCCGCCTCGTAGGGGGTGATGCCGCACACGTAGATCGTCATGCGCGGTCGGATCTCGACCTCGCGTAGCTCTTCGGAAACCTCGTCGTACAGGCGCACCCCCGCCGAGGATACGCGCTCGCAGTTGGGGCAAGATGGTGGGTATGACCGAGGTCGAGGTCCGCGAGATCGAGATCTCATCGGGTCCGGGTCCGGTCCGGCTGCCCGGCACGATGGCGACCACCCCAGGGGCGGGAGCGCCGATGGTGATCTTCGCCCACGGCAGCGGGAGCAGCCGGCACAGCCCGCGGAACCGGCAGGTGGCTCGGAGCCTCAACCAGGCCGGGCTCGGGACGCTGTTGTTCGATCTCCTCACCCCGGAGGAGGAGGCCGATCGGGGGAACGTTTTCGACGTCGCTCTCCTGGCGAGGCGCCTGGTGGCAGCCACCGCCTGGTTCCAAGCGCAGCCGGAGGGAAGCCACGCGGCCATCGGTTACTTCGGGGCGAGCACCGGTGCCGCGGCGGCGCTGTTGGCGGGGGCCGAGCTCGGACCGGCCATCGGCGCTGTGGTCTCTCGCGGAGGCCGCCCCGACCTGGCCGCTCCTCGGCTGGCGGATGTCCGGGCACCAACCTTGCTGATCGTGGGCGGAGAGGACTACCAGGTCCTGGAGCTGAACCGGCAGGCCCAGCGGGCTCTGCGGGGTGAGAACGAACTGGTCGTGGTGCCCGGTGCGGGCCATCTGTTCGAGGAGCCGGGTGCGCTGGAGGAGGTGGCTCGCGCCGCCACCGAATGGTTCGTCCGCCACCTGGGAAGGGCCGAGGCGTGACCCTCCGATCGGTCGCCTACGTGATCCTGTACGTCGGGGAGCTGGAACGGTCCATCGCCTTCTATCGGGATGTGATCGGTCTTCCCTACAAGTTCCACGAGTCGGGGTACGCGGAGTTCGCCACGGAGGGCACGAAGTTCGCGTTGTACGAACGGGCCCGGCTGCCCGGGCTCATCGGCAGGGAAGCGACACAGGGCGGCCCCGCCGTCGAGGTGGCCTTCCTGGTGGAGCGGGTCGACGAGGAGGCCGCCAGGCTTCGGGGAGCGGGGGTGAAGATACTCTCGGGGCCGGTCGACCGCCCCTGGGGGCAGCGCACGCTCCACGTCCTCGACCCGGACGGCCACGTCGTGGAGTTCGCCCAGGAGATCCCGCGGGAGCAGCCCCGGCCGGAGACAGGCGACGGTGAAGGCGTGGCGAGCCCATGAAGCTCCGGAGGTGACGGCGATGGCCGATTACGACGAGAAGACGGCCCTCATCGTGGTCGACGTGCAGAACGACTTCGCCGATCCCAAGGGGAGCCTGTACGTGCGCGAGGGGGAGCGGGTGGTACCGGTAGTGAACCGGGAGATCGGCCGGGCGGCCACCGCGGGAGCCCTCATCGTCTACACCCAAGACTGGCATCCCGAAACAACCCCTCACTTCGAGAAGGACGGAGGGATCTGGCCCGTGCACTGCGTCCAGGGACGATGGGGGGCCGAGTTCCATCCGGACCTGAATGTGGTCGGCGATG
Organism: Actinomycetota bacterium; assembly: GCA_050692195.1. Lineage (GTDB taxonomy): Bacteria > Actinomycetota > UBA4738 > UBA4738 > UBA4738 > JBOGVA01. Next base: position 46,627 of record JBOGVA010000001.1, read on the forward strand.
TCGTTCGCAAGGGCACGGGCGGTGAGGACGGCTACTCGGGGTTCACCGTCCGTGACCCGACCAGCGGGGCCGAGGAGCCGACCGGCCTCGAGTCCATGCTCCGGGAGCGTGGCATCGAGAAGGTGGTCGTGGTGGGGTTGGCCACCGACTACTGCGTGAAGGAGACGGCCCTGGACGCCGCGCGCAAGGGTTTCGGCGCAACCGTCCTTCTCGAGGGCATCAGGGCGGTCGATCTCCAGCCGGGAGACGGCGAGCGGGCGCTGGACGAGATTCGGCAGGCCGGGGTCCATCTGGAGTGAGGTCTCCAGGCCGAGTGAAACTCCGTTCTCAAGGTCCGAGGTGAGGCCGGTCTGGCCGTCAAGCTGGCGCTCGCGGGCGACGCGATGCTCGGACGAGGGGTTGCGGAACGCCTGGCGACGGCCCAGCCCGATTCGCTCTTCTCCCAAGAGGTGGTCGACCTGGCGCGGGAAGCCGACCTGTTCGTCCTGAACCTGGAGTGCTGCATCTCGGAACGGGGAGAGCCGTGGCGCCGTCCGGGGAAGCCGTTCTTCTTCCGGGCACCCCCGGCCGCCGCCCAGGCGCTGGCCCACCTGGGCGTGAGCTGCGTGACCCTGGCCAACAACCACGCGCTGGATTTCGGACCGGAGGCGCTGCTGGACACCCTGGATCATCTGGCTGCGGTCGGGATCGCCTGGGTCGGGGCCGGAGAGGACGCGGAAAGAGCGAGGGCCCCCGCCGTCCTGCAGGCCGGAGGCTTCCGGCTGGCGGTCATCGGCGTCACCGATCACCCGGAGGATTTCGCGGCGGGGCCGTCCAGGCCGGGGGTGGCCTTCGCCGACCTGGAGAGCGGTGTCCCGGACTGGCTGACGGCCGATATTGGGCGGCTGGAGGCAGACTCCGTCCTGGTGACGCCTCACTGGGGACCGAACATGATGCCCGAGCCCGTCGCCCATGTCCGGCTGGCCGCTCGGGTGCTCGTCGACGCCGGCGCGACCCTGGTGGCGGGCCACTCGGCGCACGTGTTCCAGGGAATCCAGGGGCGGGTCCTGTACGACCTGGGCGACTTCCTGGACGACTACATGGTCGACCCGGTCCTCCGGAACGACCTCGGGCTGCTGTTCCTCGTCACCTTCGAGGAGGAAAGCCCCACTCGGTTGGAGGCGGTTCCCCTAAAGCTGGAGTTCTGCTACACGCGGCTGGCCGACGGAGAGGACGCGGCGTGGATCCGCCGGCGATTCCACCGGGCGTGCGCGGCATTCGGCACCGAGGTGAAGGAGGAGGAAGGGCGCCTGGTGGTGGACTGGCCCTAAGAGCGCCCTGATCCGGCGGTCCTATCCTTCGGGCAGGCCGTGGCGTCCGACCAATGGGACGAAGTACGCGCCGGTCAGCCTGGCCTCCTGCACCAGGCCGGCGCCTTCCTTTCGGAAGGCCACGACGACCTCGCTTCCCCCCGGACCGACCGGGTGAACGATCAGGCCTTCCTCGACGAGCTGCTCGACCAGTGGGGAGGGGACTTCCGGGGCGGCCGCGGAGACGAGGATGGCGTCGTACGGGGCGTGCTCCGCAACCCCCCGGGTCCCGTCTCCCACCAGGACGGTCACCCGCTCGATCCCGGCCGCATCGAGGTTCGCCTTGGCCTGTTCGGCCAGATCGGCGAACCGCTCGATGGAGAAGACCTCGCGGGCCAGCAGGGCCAGGATGGCCGTCTGGAACCCGAGCCCGGTCCCGACCTCCAACACGCGTTCCTCTCCCGTCAGCCGGAGGCCCTCCACCATCCTCGCGATCAATGAGGGCTGCGTGGTGACCTGTCGGTGCGGGATCCGGAGGGGGCGGTCCTCGTAGGCGCGGGCAACTTCAGCCCTGGTGACGAACCCGGCCCGATCCACGCGGCGAAACGCGTCGATCACCCGTTCGTCCCGGATGCCTTCGTCGCGGATGGCCGTGATCAGACTTTCCGGGGAGTCGGCGGACCGCGGCGCGCGCACGGAACGGAGGCATCCCGGCGCTAGCCGGCCAGGGCCTCGAGCGCTTTCGGGACGGTGTCCTCGGGCTTGACCCTGTACGACGCCTGGGCGACCTTGCCGTCCTCGTCGATGAGGAACGAGGATCGAAGGATGCCCATGGAGGTCTTTCCGTAAAGAGTCTTCTCTCCCCACACGCCGTAGGCCTCGGCCACCGAGTGGTCGGGGTCGGAGAGAAGCGGGAACCCGAGGCCGTACTTGCGGTCGAACTTGCCTTGCTTGTCGGGCTCGTCCGGGCTGATGCCGACGACGTCGACGCCGAGCGAGCCCAGGTCGCTGCGCGCGTCCCGTACGCTGCACGACTGGGCCGTGCAGCCGGAGGTATCGGCCTCGGGATAGAAGTAGACCAGCAGCTTGCGGCCGCCATAGTCGGACAGGTTGACGACGGCGCCGTCTTGATCGCGCAGGGAGAACGATGGGGCTTTGTCGCCCGGCTCGAGACGTTGCATCATCCGGACGATACCGCAGGGCTCCCGCGGAGGTGAGCTTGTGCCGAGGATCGAGGGATATCGCTTCGGGCGGGTCCTGGTCGATGGACAGGAGCAGACGAAGGACGTGATCGTCCTGCCCGGCCGGGTGGTGCCCGGATGGTGGCGGCGCGAGGGGCATGCTCTGGTCTGGGAGGATCTCCAGGGGGTGCTGGACGAGCTTCCCGAGCGGCTGGTGGTGGGGACGGGCGCGACGGGGCAGATGCGGCCCGATCCAGCTGCGATCGACCGGCTCAGGGAGCGGGGGATCGAAGTCGAGGCACTGAGGACGGACCAGGCGGTGCTCCGGTACGGCGAGCTGGACCCGCGCCGAACGGCCGCGGCGCTTCACCTCACATGCTGAGCAAGGCGGCCGTTCCCTGGGTCGTCCTGAGCCTGGTCATGGCGTCCTGCCGAGCCCCCAGACCCTCCGCTACCGAGCTGGGGGCCAACGCGCCGAACTCGATTCGCCTCGAGACGACCGCGTTCGTCACCGGCTCGACCATCCCGGCCCTCTACACGTGCGACGGTCAGGACGTCTCGCCGCCGCTGACCTGGTCCGGCGGCCCCTCCGCGGACGAGTACGCGCTGATCGTCGTCGACCGGGACGCGCCCAGGGGAGAGTTCGTTCACTGGGTGGTCTTCAAGATATCGCCGACGGCGAGCGCCTCTCCCCAGGGCGGTCCGCCCCAGGGAGGGGTGGAGGGCGAGAACGGGTTCGGCAGTGCCGGTTACGGCGGTCCCTGCCCGCCCTCGGGCGACCCTCCGCATCGCTACGTCTTCACGATCTACGCGTTAGGCCCCGGCGGCTCCGAGGGACTGGCCGCGGGCGCCTCGCTCGATGAGGTCGCGGACGCCATCGGCTGCTGCATCCGGGCGACGGGGTCCCTGACGGGGACGTACTCGAGGTAGGCAGTTGCCCCCGGACCTGCGCCAGGTCGAAGGACTCCTCCTCGACGTCGACGGTGTCCTGGTCTCGGACTGGCAGCCGCTCTCGGGCGCGGTTGATGCATTCGCCCGTCTGCGAGAGCTGAAGGTCCCGTTCCGCCTGATGACGAACACGACGATGCTCAGCCGGAGCGGCCTGGCGGCGACCCTGGCGGAGGCCGGGTTCGACGTGGAGCGGAGCGAGCTGGTCACGGCCCCACTGGCCACGGCGGCCCTCCTTCGGTCCCGCTACCCCGGCGCCCGATGCTTCCTGCTGGGGGCGGCCGACCTGTCCGAGGACCTCGAAGGCGTGACGCTGGTCGATGAAGGAGCGGACGTGGTGGTGGCGGGCGCCGACGAGGCCTTCACGTGGGAGAACCTCAACCGGGCCTTCCGGATGCTTCTGGACGGGGCCACGCACGTGGCCATGCACCGCAACCTGTCCTGGCTGACCGGAGGCCGACTGGCGCTCGACGCCGGCGCGTACGTCGCGGGGCTGGAGGAGGCGGCCGGAGTGAAGGCGCTTGTGGCCGGTAAGCCCTCTTCGGACTTCTTCCGGCAGGCCGTGGCTCTGCTGGGGATGCCGGCCGAACGGGTAGCGATGGTCGGAGACGACCTCCAGAACGATGTTCTGGCGGCCCAGGCGCTCGGGCTGACGGGGGTCCTGGTCAGGGCGGGGGAATCCCGCCCTGGTCCGGCGGGGCGGCCGGCGGGGAAGCCCGACCACGTGATCGACTCGATCGCGGAACTCCCGGGGGCGCTCGGCCCACGATGAGGCGGAGCTAGTCGGCGCGCTCGGCGGTGGCGCGGGAGATGTCGCGCATCGACAGCATGCCGAGTGGATTGTCGCCGTCCACGACCGGCAGGTGGCGGAAGCCCCCCGTGAGCATGATGTCCAGCGCCTCCTGGATGGTCGCGTCGGGGCGAATGGTCTTGGGGTTGCGGGTCATGTAGTGCTCTATCGAGTGCCTGGCGGCGTCGAAGTCCTGGGACAGGGCGCGGACGATGTCGCGTTCCGTGAAGATCCCGATCAGTGCCCCACCCTCGAGCACCAGCGCCGAGCCCACGTGATGCTCGCCCATCACGGTGGCCGTCTCCGCCACGGTGGCCGATGGTTCGACCGTGATCAACCCGGTGGTCATCACCTCGCGCACGGTGGTCATTCGTATCTCGACTGCAGAGCCTACTCCCACCGCGTCCGGCCTGCGCCTGGCGGTCGCGAGTTTCCCTTGGGCCGGCCCCCGCCGGTAGCCTGGCGGCTCGATGGATGTGCGGCCCGCCCTGAGGGAGTGGTACCGGCCCCGGCGACTCGCCTACCCGTGGCGCCAGCTTCGGCCAGACCCCTACCGGGTCCTGGTCAGCGAGGTGATGCTCCAGCAGACGCAGGCTTCCCGGGTGAGCCCGGCCTACCGCGCCTTCCTCAGGCGGTTCCCGACCGTGGTGGCCCTGGCCTCGGCGTCCCGCCGCGAGGTGCTGGAGGCGTGGGATGGCCTGGGGTACAACCGGCGTGCGGTTGCCCTGTCGGAAGCGGCTCGAGCGATCGTCGCGGACCATGGCGGTCGCCTCCCTGCCGATCCTGAGGCGCTGATCAAGCTTCGGGGTGTCGGGCCATACACAGCGGCCGCGGTGGCGTCGATCGGGCACGGGGTGCCGGTGGCGGCGGTCGACACGAACGTGGCCCGGGTCCTAGCTCGAGCGGCCCTGGGCCGGGAGCGACATCACGTGCCGGCAGCCCAGCTTCGAAGGGCCGCCGACGAGTGGCTGGATCTCTCGGATCCGGGGGCCTGGAACCAGGCCTTGATGGACCTCGGGCGCGAGGTCTGCCGTCCCAAGCCTCGTTGCGAGGCATGTCCCATCTTCGACGCCTGCCGGTTCCGTCGAAGCTCTTCGGTGGCGCGCCGCCCACAGAGCCGCCGGCAGCCGAGGTTCCGAGGATCGTCTCGCCAGCTTCGCGGAGCGGTCATCCGTATCCTGAGAACCACGCCCTCGGCCACGATCGGAGCGCTGGCGCTCGCCGCAGGCGAACCGCCGGAACGGGTGTCCGGTGCCGTGCGGGCATTGGCCGCGGAGGGCCTCGTCACCGCCGGCCCCGCCGCCCTGGCCGGCCGCCCCGCAGGGCGAGTCCGATTGGGAGACTGAGGGCCGGGACCTCGCGGCGTTCGTTTCGGCTATCGTGAGGACCAGCCAACCCAAGGAGTCGAAGAATGGGCATCTTGCCTGAACGGATCGAGGAGCTTCTGAACTCGGCTCTGGTCGGTGAGCTGACGGTGCTGGACGAGCGAAGTCGCCCGGTGACCCACCCACTCATTCCGCTGTACGACGGGGAGCGCATCTATCTCACCTCGAGCGTGCTGTTCTCCAAGAAGCTCGAGCACATCAAGCGCAACCCGAAGGTATCTCTCTCCATCAGCGATCCCAGGGCCGTGAGCGTCGAGCGGTTCAGGCGCGCCACGATCCAGGGCGACGCGCTGGTCGACGACTCGGACCTCCACTCCGGCTGGGAGAAGAAGGTCCTGCCGCTGTGGAGGGTCAAGGAGCCGGCCATCGACTTCTTCCTGGGCAAGCGGGTGGCCCTTCCGCTGTTCTTCGAGCGAGGGATCATCGAGATCCGGCCGCGCCGGGCCTTCCTGTGGGAGGACGGGAGGACCGATCAGCCCCCGCAAGTCTTCGAGCTGGAGGGGGCGAGTCGATGACTCTCCCAACGAGTGCCGCGGCGAAGCTGCTCACGGACCTGGAGGGCCGATACACGCATGCCGTGATCGCGTTCGTCGACGAGGAGGGCTATCCCCTGTCGGTGGCCACCGCCTTCCGCGTGGACGTGGACCGGGAGGCGGTCGTTCTGGACGTGGTGGCGGGAGATCAGGTCAGCCCTCCGCTCGACCGCGAGGTCAACGTGGTCTTCAGCCACATCCGGCCCCAGCCGGGCCAGGGCTACGACGAGCGCCGGTACGTTTCGCTGTGGGGAAGTCTCCGACGCACGAACGGACAGCTCGAGCTCGTTCCGGAGCGCGTGCAGCACTGGGACGAACAGGAGATGACGTTCTTCGAGTTCTCCGAGCGGGGCGTACCCCAGGCCCACCGGTACATGGAACGGCTCTCCGTGGAGACCGGCCGGCGGGTGAGGCCTCGCCTATCGGCCGGCTGGTTGTTCCTGCGGGCCAGCCGCCTCCCGTTCCTCTCGGCGACGTTCGTCCCGGTCGCATTGGGCGTGGCGGTGGCTGCGCTGCACGGCGAGTGGCATTGGTGGCTCGCCGTCCTCACGCTCATCGCGGCTTCTTGCATCCACCTCGGGCTCAACATCGCCAATGACGTGTTCGACACCATCAGTGGCGCCGATGCGGCGAACGTCACCCCCACCCAGTTCAGCGGAGGGTCACGAGTCGTGCTGTACGGGCTGCTTTCCCTGCGCCAGTTGGTCCTGATGATGCTGGGGTTCTACGCGGTGGGTGTGGCGATCGGCCTCTACCTGGCGGTGACCCGAGGGTTCTGGCCGCTGTTCTGGATCGGAGCGGTGGGGCTGTTCATCAGCATCTTCTACACGGCCCCGCCTTTCCGGCTCGTGTACCGCGGCGTGGGCGAGTACTTCGTGGCGCTCGGCTTCGGGCCGATCATGACGATCGGGGCGTACTACGTGCAGGCCAGGGCCTGGTCGTGGGAGGCCATCTACGCCTCCTTGCCGGTGGGGATCCTGATCGCGCTGGTCCTCTACGTGAACGAGGTGCCAGACCGGCCCGGGGACTCCGCGGCTGGCAAGCGGACGTTGCCGGTCCGCTTGAGCAAGGAGGGGGTCATCGCCGGCTACGTCGGGTCGGTAGCGGTCGCATTGGGCCTGATCCTGTTCGGGTCGCTCTTCGGCGTCATGCCCCGGCCGACCATCGTGGCCCTGGCGGCGCTTCCTCTGGCCTTCACCGTGCGCAGGGGGCTGCTCGAGGCGTACGAAGACCCGTACGCGCTGATGCCGTACATGGCCAAGAACATCCAGCTCCATCTGTTCACCGGGCTGCTGCTCATCGCCGGATACGTGATCGCCATCGTGGCGACCCGTCTCTCGGCTTCTCCGCCGGTGTTCCTGCGGTAGCCGGCTCGCCGAGCGCCGCTCGAGAGGGAGGAGGGTATGGAGTACCGCACGCTGGGCCGGACGGGGGTGAAGGTGAGCGAGTTCTGCCTGGGGGCGATGATGTTCGGCCCGTGGGGGAACACCGACGAGGACGAGTGCGTGCGCATGATCCATGCGGCCCTCGACGCCGGCATCAACTTCGTGGACACCGCCGACGTCTACGGCGAGGGCCGCTCGGAGGAGATCGTGGGCAGGGCGCTGAAGGACCGGCGCGACGAGGTGGTGCTGGCGACGAAGGTCCACGGCGAGATGGGCAAGGGACCGAACGAGCGCGGGAACTCCAGGCTGTGGATCATGCGAGAGGTCGAAGCCAGCCTGCGGCGTCTCGGCACCGACCGAATCGACCTCTACCAGATCCACCGGCCGGATCCGGACGCCGACCTCGAACAGACCCTTTCGGCGCTGACCGATCTGATCCGCCAGGGGAAGGTCCGGTACGTTGGGTCGTCCACCTTCCCTGCATGGCAGATCGTCGAAGCCCACTGGATCAGCGAGCGGCGCGTCCTGGAACGTTTCGTCTGCGAGCAGCCGCCGTATTCGATCTTCGTCCGCCACGTCGAGCTCGACGTGCTGCCGGTCGCGGCGAGGTACGGCATGGGAGTCATCGTGTGGAGCCCGCTGGCTGGAGGCTGGCTCACCGGCAAGTACCGCAAGGGAACGGAGGCTCCCCCGGATTCCCGGGCGGTGCGGTTCCGGGAGAGGGGCAGCCCGGTGGCAAGGCGGTTCGACACCAGCGTGCCGGAGAACCAGCGGAAGCTCGACCTCGTGGAAGACCTCATCGCGGTGGCGGACAAGGCCGGCCTCTCCATCACGGAGATGGCCCTCGCGTTCACCCTGGCGCATCCCGCCGTGACCTCGGCCATCATCGGGCCGCGCACGCCCCAGCAGCTCGACCAGCTCCTGGGTGCGGCGGACGTGAGGCTGGACACCGAAACGCTCGACGCGATCGACGAGCTGGCGGCTCCGGGGAGCGTCGTCTTCGACTTCGACCGCGGATGGACGGGGCCCTGGCTGGATCCGGAGGCCCGCCGTCGCTGACTCGTCGAGCGACCGATTCCTCCGGGCATGCCGGCGCGAGCTCGTGGACCGTACCCCCGTCTGGTTCATGCGGCAGGCCGGTCGCTACCTCCCCGAATACCGAAAGATCCGGGAAGGCAGAAGCATCCTCGAGCTCTGCCGCGCCCCGGATCTGGTGGTCGAGCTCACGCTCCAGCCGCTCCGCCGGATGGACGTGGATGCGGCCATCCTCTTCTCGGACATCATGGTCCCGGTTGCCGCCATGGGGGCGGAGGTTCGCTTCGAGGCCGGGTCGGGGCCGGTGGTCGCCAACCCGATCCGGACTGCGTCTGACCTGCGCGACCTTCGGCCCCTCGAGCCCGAGTCGCACGTCCCCTTCGTCTTGGAGGCGATTCACCTGCTCCGAAGGGAGCTTCGGGTTCCCCTGATCGGGTTCGCCGGCGCGCCCTTCACCCTGGCGAGCTACCTGATCGAAGGAGGGCCATCCCGGAGCTACGCGCGGACGAAGGCGTTCATGCACGAAGCGCCGGAGGCCTGGAGCCTGCTGATGGGAACGCTCGGAGCGGCGATGCTCGCCTATCTGATCGCGCAGGTCGGGGCCGGTGCCCAGGTGGTCCAGGTGTTCGACAGCTGGGTGGGGGCGTTGGACCCCGACGACTACATGCGGTTCGTCCTGCCCACCATGCGCGAGATGTTCGACGGCCTGGCCGGCTTGGGCGTGCCGATGATCCACTTCGGCGTGGGGACCGGCGAGCTCCTCAGGCAGATGCGGGAGGCCGGGGCCGACGTGGTGGGCGTGGACTGGCGGGTCCCGCTCCACGAGGCGTGGGAGCGGATCGGCTTCGACGCGGCGGTCCAGGGCAACCTCGACCCGGCCGTCTGTCTGGCGCACTGGGAAGCCGTGGAGGCCAAGGCCCTCGCCGTGCTTCGCCGGGCAGGCGGGCGCCCCGGCCACGTGTTCAACCTCGGCCACGGGGTGCTGCCGGACACGCCGGTGGAGACGCTTCAGCGGCTCGTCGATCTGGTGCACGAACGAACCGAGCAGGGCCTCGTACAGGTGGCCGGAGACGACACGTGAGCGAGCCCATCGGCGTCCTGACCATGGCCTACGGCACTGCTTCGGGCCCGGATGACGTCGAGCGCTATTACACGGACATCCGGGGAGGACGCTCCCCCTCGCCGGAGCTTCTCCAAGACCTGAAGGACCGATACGCAGCCATCGGCAACCGGTTCCCGCTGCTCGAGATCGCGAAGCGACAGGCCGCCGCGCTCGAGCGAATGCTGAACGCGGATGGATCCGGATCCACCTTCCGCGTGTACCTGGGGATGAAGCACGCTCCTCCCTTCATCGCCGACGCCGTGCGACGGATGCAAGCGGATGGGATCGAGCGGGCCGTGGGGCTGGTGCTGGCACCGCAATGGTCGGGCATGTCCGTGGAGACCTACGTGGAGCGAGTGGAGAAGGCGCTGGTGGAAGGCGGGCCGTCGTTCACGTACGTCAGGGCGTGGTACGGGCATCCGCTCTTCGTCGACTTCCTGGCGGCCCGAGTGTCCGATGCGCTGGGGCGCCTCTCCGCCGATCGGCGCGAGGATGCCTTGGTGGTATTCACTGCTCACAGCCTCCCGACTCGGAACGTTGCCGAAGGCGGCCCGAGATGCAAGGAATGCCACCTGTGCCCAGATGGTTGCCGCTACGTTGAACAGCTCTCACAGACGGCGGACCTCGTGAGCCACAGGCTCGGACTCGAGGAACATTCGCTCGCCTGGCAGAGCGCCGGCCGAACCCCCGACCCCTGGTGGGGACCTTCGCTCGCAGAATTGATCCCCAAGCTGGCGAGAGCCGGCCGGCGGGCGGTGGTGGTGTGTCCGTGCGGGTTCGTCGCCGATCACCTGGAGATCCTCTACGACCTCGACATCGAGGCCAGGGGCATAGCGCAGGAAGCAGGGATCGCCTTCGTTCGAACCGAGATGCCCAACGCCCACCCCGACTTCATCAGGGCGCTCGCGGCCGTCGTCCGGGAACACGTGCAGGTCGGCGCGTGGTCGGAGCCCTGATGGCAGGGGGGCTGGGAGCGTCGGCGCCTGCCCGGAAAGTGACGGTAGTGGGCGCTGGGATCGCCGGCTTGGCCGCCGCCCATTACCTGCGCCGGGGACATGGCTGGAGTGCGGGCCCTCCCATCGATGTGCTCGTCCTGGAGGCCGGTCCAAGGCTCGGCGGCAAGCTGCAGACTCTGGACCTCGACGGCCTCCGAGTGGAAGGAGGCGCGGACTCCTTCGTGGTCCGCAGACCCTGGGCGGTCGACCTCTGCCGGGAGCTCGCCCTGGAGGACCAGGTGGTCATCCCCGGGGCGACCGGTGCCTTCGTCTGGGCTCGGGGCCGGCTGGTGCCCTTCCCCGAGCGTTCTGCCTTCGGTGTGCCGGCCAGCATCACGGAGCTGCTCCGGTGGCCCGGCCTGTCGGCAGAGGGGCGCTTCCGCGCGCTCGGGGACCTGTTCCGTCCGTCCCGGAAGGATCGAGCGGACGAGTCGTTGGCAAGCCTGTCCCGCCGGCGTCTGGGGGAGGAAGCCGCCCACGTGCTGGTGGAGCCTCTGCTCGCGGGCCTGCACGCGGCCGACTCCGAGCGTCTGAGCCTTGACGCGACCTTCCCAGAACTCGGGAACTGGGAGCGAGACCACGGGAGCCTGATCAGGGGAGCGAGAGCTGCGGCCAGGGCGGCGAGATCCGAGGGAACTGGCCACAAGCCGCTGTTCGCAACGCTGTGGGGAGGGCTGGAGCGGATGACCCAGGCGCTACTGGGGCAGATCGGCCCCCACCGTGTCCGGCTCGATTCGCCCGTGAGAGCGGTCTCCGGGGAGGGAGACGAGTTCCGCGTGGAGACGGCGGAGCAGCGCTTCGACTCCGACGCGCTCGTCCTGGCCACCCCGGCCTTCGAGGCGTCCAGGTTGCTCCGGCAGGTCAACCCGGCAGCCGCGCTAGAGTTGGACGAGATCTCCTACGCATCTACCGCCGTCGTGATCCTGATCTACCCGGAAGGAACGGCCGGGCGGCTGCCGGAGGAAGGCACCGGACTCGTCGTGCCGGCGGGGGATGGGACGATCACGGCCTGCACGTGGTACTCGCGGAAGTGGCCGGACGAGGCCTTCGGCACGCGGGCCATCCTGAGATGCTTCGTCGGCCGGGGCGGAGCCGAGCAGGCGCTGGACCTGGCGGACCACGAGCTGATCGCCTCGGTGGTGGCGGAGGTCGAAGCCATCACACCGATCGGTGCCTCGCCGGAGGCAGCCCGCGTGGTCCGGTGGACCCGGTCGATGCCCCAGTACGAGGTGGGCCATCTGGACCGCGTGCAGCGGATCGAGTCGGCGCTCGCGGAGACGCCGGGAGTCTTCCTGGCCGGGTCGGCCTATCGAGGCATCGGCATCGCCGACTGCATCCGGCAGGGACGGCAGGCCGCCGATCGGGCCCTCGCCTTCCTGGGAGGGGGAGAACGGAGTCCACGTGACGGAACGGCTCCGTCGGCGGAAGATGACCGGGAGGCGATCTCATGGACGAGCTGACGTACGCGTATTACCCGGTGTTCAAGGGAACACCCGATCTTCGCGACCGGTCTCACGGCGACCTGGACCAGATGGCGCATGAGGCGGAGATCCTGCTCAAGGAATGGTCGGGCAGGGTGACCGTCCGGGGGACCTATTCCGCTGTCGGCTTTCGTCCGGACGCAGAGCTTCTGATGTGGTGGGTGGGGAAGTCCCCCGACGACCTACAGAACCTGTTGGTTGCCTTCCGCCGGAGCGCCCTAGGCCGGCGGCTGGACCTCACCTGGGCCTTCATGGGGGTGGTCCGCCCGGCCGAGTTCAGCAAGGAACACCTGCCGGCCTTCGCGCGGGGAGAGCCCCCGCGCACCTACCTCTGCGTGTACCCCTTCGTCAGGACCCCCGAGTGGTACCTCCTCCCTGCGGAAGCTCGAGCCGAGATGCTCCGGGAGCACGGAGAGATCGGCCGGGAGTTCCCGGAGGTGCTCGCCAACACGACCAGCGGGTTCGGACTGGGCGACTGGGAGTGGATCCTCGCGTTCGAGGCCGACGACCTCTCCCGTATCGTCGACTGCATCCGCCGCCTCAGGGATGCCAGGGCCCGGTCCTTCACCAGGGAAGAGGTCCCCTTCGTCACCGGGATTCGCAAGGACCTGCCGGGGGCCGTCCGGGACCTCGCCTAGCCGCCCGGGAAGGAGTCGAGCCCCAGCAGGGCGACGCGTGCGGGGTCCTCGGGGCCCGAATGCGAGAACTCTTCGCGCAGAGCGTTCGTCTAGCATGAGTGAGGCCCGGGCTGGGAAGGGTTGAACCGATGGAGATTCTCACGCTGATCGCCCTGTTGGCCGGCGTCAGCTGGTTCGTCCTGACCCTGATCGAGGAAGAGGAGTCGACTGGTCCGCTCCTGCGCGTCAGGGCAGCGACGCTGGGGCGAAAGGCGTCGCGGGCGCTACTGGACCTCGACCGGCGCCTTCGGGATCGATGGGCTCGCATGCGTTCCTCGGCCGGCTCGAGGCTGGAGATCGGGGAATGGGCGCGCCCGAGGCGGAGGACCCGGGCGGTTTCGGCCTCGGGCAGTGGATCCTCCAGGCTTCGCGCGCTCCTCGAGCTCCTTCTGCTGGTCATTCTGATCGGCGCCGTCGTGGCCGGCGCTATCGCCGGCGCCGCCTGGGGCATGGGCCGCCTCCTGCTCGACTGAACCGTCCTATCCTTCTTGCATGGCGGAGCCGGAAGCGGCCAGGACGTTCCTCGCGGCGCTGGCCGAGCGAGTCGAGGCCCGCCTGTTCGGTGTTCGCGAGCCCCTGCGGCTGGTCCTCATCGGGATCCTGACGGACTCGCACGTCCTGATCGACGATGTCCCGGGAGTGGGCAAGACCACCCTCATCCGCATGATGGCCAGCCTGTTGGGCCTGCGGTTCTCCCGCGTGCAGTTCACCCCCGACCTCATGCCGTCGGACATCACCGGAACGTCGGTCCTGAACTTGAAGTCCCAGGAATTCGAGTTCAGGCACGGTCCCATCTTCGCCGAGGTCCTGCTGGCCGACGAGATCAACCGGGCCACGCCGAAGACCCAGGCCGCCCTGCTCGAGGCCATGCAGGAACGCCAGGTCACGGTGGATGGGGTGACCTACCCTCTCCCCGATCCCTTCTTCGTGCTGGCCACTCAGAATCCCGTGGAGCTGGAGGGGACCTTTCCGTTACCCGAGGCCCAGCTCGACCGGTTCTTGCTTCGCGTTCGGATGGGCTATCCGGACGAACGGGACGAGGAGCGAATCCTGACGGTGGGGAGGGAGGGGCGAATCGTCCCGTCCACCCCGCTCGCCGACGTTCCGGACCTGCCCGGGCTCCGAAGGCTCGTGGAGGGAGTCCGGCTGGAGCAGCCCGTCCGCCGCTTCATCGTGGCGCTGGCTCGGGCCACCCGCGATCATCGCGACCTCCAGGTGGGAGCCAGCCCCCGGGCCATCGAGCACATGGGCGACGCGACCCGGGCTCGGGCCCTGCTCGACGGCAGGGACTACGTGTTGCCTGATGACGTCAAGGCCCTGGCCGAGCCCGTGCTCGTCCACCGCTTGGTGCCGACCACCGACGCCCGGATCCGTGACCGCCGGGCGGAGGAGATCCTCCGGGAAGTCCTCGAGGAGGTTCCAGTGCCGGTGGAGTTCCAGGGGGCGTAAGCCCAACGGACGCCCCCGAGCGCCGCGGAGCCGTCCTGTTCGTTGCATTCCTGTTCGGGATGGGCGCCGCCCTGGCCGGGAACGTCGCCCTGCTGATGTGGGCGGCCGGCCTGGGAGGTCTGGCCGGCGGTGCCATGTTTTGGTCCCGTGTGGCCTGGCGCGGGGTTTCGGCATCGGCAGGCTTCCGGCCCTCTCGGGTCTTCGCCCGCGAGCCCCTGAACCTCAGGGTTCGCATCGCCAACGGCAAGCGGTTGCCGCTGCCGCTGGTCCGGGTGACCGTGTGGCTGCCGCCGGGCCTGTTCCCGCAGCCGGGGACGGGGGCGCCGACGGTTCGAGGGTTCCAGCGCAGCGTGTACCTGGGCGGCCGTTCCGAAGCGATCCTCGATCTGCCGGTGCGGGCGAGGAACCGGGGGGAGTACTGGCTGGAGCGTGTGCAACTGGTGCTGTCGGACCCGTTCGACCTCGCTCCCGTCCGACGGGACCTGGTGCCCGAGGCCAGCCTGCTGGTCATGCCACAGCCTGGCATCGGCATCCCCATGCACGTGAGGCGGCGCCTTCCCTTCGGTGTGCCGGCTCGAGCCGCCAGGATGTTCGAGGAGCGTGAGCGATTCGCCGGGGTCCGTCCTTACGAGTCCGGGGACCCGTTGAACCGGATCCACTGGAAGCTCACCGGCCACGCGGGGCAGCTGCACACGAAGCTGTTCGAGCCCACGCGCACGGCCGACGTGGTGCTGGTCCTGGACCTCGCCACGGGGGAGCCGTTCTGGGACTCCATCTTCCCCGAGATCGCGGAGGACACCATCGGGTGGGCGGCCTTCCTGGCTCGCCAGGCCGTCGAGGCCGGCTGGCGGGTCGGGCTCGTGGCGAACGTACATCTCAGCCGGGGACGAGGACCGCTCCGAGTCCCTCCTTCCTCGGCGCGAGGCCATGCGGCCGCGCTGTTCGCCGCCCTGGCCAGGATGTCGAACGAAGCGACGTCGGACCTTGCTCCGATACTCCGGGAGACGGGTCGCACCATCGGGGGGAACGCGACGGCCGTCGTGATCTCTCCCAGGCCGGGTCCGTGGCTCCGCCATGAGCTCGTCGTCCTCCGCCGGCGCGGCGCCGAGGTGCTGCACCTCTCCCCGCTCGAAGCGCGATCGCCGCGGGTCGGGGAGCCATGAGGGCCGAAGGGACGCCGGTCGAGAGCCGGGCCCGACGTCGAGCGGGGAACGAAGGGAACCTTCGTCGGAGCGTCCCGGCCGCCTCGCTGGCCGCACTGGCCGAGAGCGGCCTGATCTTCCTGCCCTTGCAGCTCCTGGTGATGGACGCGGTGGGGAGTTCGCGCGGCCCGCTCGTGAGCTATCCGGCTTTCGTCGCGCTGTTCACGGCCTCGGTCGGGCTCGCCACGGCCGCGCGCAGGTGGGTGCCCTGGGCGGTAGCCGCCGGTGCCGTGGTCGTGGGGGTCTACCAGGCCACCGTGTGGGGAGATGACGGTACCGCGGGGGTGGCGTTCACGGTCATCGTGGCGCTGGTGGTGGCCCTTCGCGTCGTCGCGCTGGCGTATCGCGACTGGCGGGACCCCGTGGGCGAGTCGTTCGTCGTCGGGACGATCGTGCTGCTGCTCGAGGTGGTCCTGGGGAC
>JBOGVA010000002.1:0-8785 GCA_050692195.1 Actinomycetota bacterium
CGCCGGAGGTGTCGATCGTCCTTCCCGTCCACAACGAGCGTGACCACCTGGGCCGGGAGATCGAACGGATCCGGGCTGCCATGGACGCTTCCCCGTACTCGTACGAGGTCATCGTCGTCGACGACGGGTCCAGCGATGGCTCGGCTGAGGAGCTGGCCGGGATCGACGGCATCCGGCTCATCCATTTCGGTCAGAACCGCGGCGTCGGCGCCGCGAGAAAGGCGGGGACCCACGCGGCCAAGGGCAGGGTGGTCGTGTGGACGGACGTCGACATGACATATCCGAACGACGCCATCCCTCAGCTGGTCAAGGAGCTCGAGGGATCCGACCAGGTCGTGGGAGCACGAACCTCCGAGCAGGGCAACGCCAAGGCGTTCCGGGTTCCCGCCAAGTGGTTCATTCGCAAGCTCGCCAGCTACCTGGTGAGAATGCCCATCCCCGACCTGAACTCCGGTTTCCGGGCGTTCCGCCGGGACGTGGGCCGGCAGTACCTGCACATGCTGCCCGCCGGGTTTTCCTGCGTGAGCACCATCACCCTGGCCTTCCTGGCCAATGGCTACTCCGTGAAGTACATCCCCATCGAGTACTCGCCCCGGGCAGGCGAGTCCAAGTTCCACTGGTGTGGACACGAAGCGGTACCTGACACAGGTGGTTCGAATGGTGCTGTCCTTCAACCCCCTGCGGGTCTTCCTGCCCGCCGGAGTCGGGCTCACACTGCTGGGTGTGGCCAAGCTCGTGTACGACTGGGCGACGAAGGACTTCCATCTGGCCACGAACACGCTCCTCATCCTGTTCACCGCCTTCCAGCTGTTCGCCATCGGCCTTCTCGCGGACCTCGTGGTTCGCCTCAGCAAGCCGAAGGACGAGGTCGAACCGGCTTCTTCTTGACCCCAACCACGAACTCCGATGGCCCGCGAGTGAGTGCGGGCAGGGTGCTCGGAGCGGTCCGCTTCATCGTCCTCGCTGCCTCGGTCGGGTTCCTCATCTGGCTCCTTGCCCGGGCGGATCTCCAGCTTCCGGCCCGAACGAGCTCACTGATCGTTCCGGCAGCTCTCATGCTCGTGCTGTTGTTCGGCTCGGTGACCCTGTTGGCGTTCCTGTGGGTGGCACTCCTTCGCCATCTTCATCGGGGCGACGCTCCCGCCCCATGGGCTCCACTGATCCGGGCCTTCGCCAGGAGCTGGTTGGCGCGCTATCTTCCCGGAGCCGCGTGGGCGTATGGGGCGCGATTCATCTACACGGACTCGTCTTCGATCCCCCGCCGGGTCCTCGCGCTCAGCATGGTGGACGAGTTCCTTCTCGTCACGGGAACGGCAGCCGCGTTGGGCTTCAGCGCGTTCGTGTGGTCCTCCGTCGGTGTCGTGGCCGGGCTCTCCGTGCTGATCCTCACCATTGTGACCCTGTCTTCCCTCATCGCATGGACCACCCCGGTCACCCGTTCCCTTTTGGGTTGGCTGGCCAAACGCATCAGCCGGTCACGAGACCCGCTCAATCAGAGCACGACCGGCCACCGTCTCTCGTACCCCGCCACCCTTGGCTTCGCCACGGGCTACCTGGCGACCAACGCCGGAGTGGCGGGCGCCTTCGCCATCGGAGTGGTTGCCCTGACACCCGCGAAGAGCGTTGACGGCGCCCAACTGATCGCTGCCTACAGCCTCGCCTCGCTCATCGGCATGGTGGTGATCTTCGCCCCGGCCGGGATCGGCGTCCGAGAGGCGGCCCTCCTCGGGCTGCTGTCGACATCGGTGGGTGCGAACAACGTCGCGGTCAGCGCCGTGGCCGTTCGTCTGGGGTTGGCGGTGGCCGACATTGCTCTCTTTGCGTTCGGGGAGGTCTGGGCCCTCTTCCCGGGTGAGCGGAATCGATCAGTGACTCGACCGGCGGCTCACGGGATGAAGCGACCGCTTCCCACCAGTCGGCTGGGGAGCCTGTATCGAGCCGAGCTCTTGCGGCGAGCCGGATTCGCCGACGTGCGAGGCCGGGTCATCGACATCGGAGGCTTCGACGGGTACTTCGCTTCGGAGCTGCCAGGGGAGCAGGCCGTCGTAGCCGACATCGCGCCGCAAGCTGCGTTCGATGGGCCCTCCTATGTGCGGGCCGATGCTCGGAGGCTCCCCTTCCCGGACCGCTCATTCGACTACGCCTTCGCCCTTGACCTGATCGAGCACCTCGATAGTGAACGAGAAGCAATCCTCGAGGCCCTACGAATCCTTCGCCCCGGCGGCGTCCTGATCCTCTCGACACCCGACGTGGGGATCCGCTTTTTCCCGCGCTTCCTCCAGCCATTCATCGACCGTCGGTGGGGGCACCATCGAGTACGTGGTTACGGAAGCGAAGAACTATCCACATTCTTCGATTCGACGCTCGCAGCCGAGGTTCGCATCACCCCCTTGCGAGCCGGTGCGCTCCGGCGCTTCTACCTTCCCCTGAGGGGGCTGTGGCGCCTCACCGGGCCTCTGGGTCGGTGGCTGGTCGTTCAGGCCTCGATCTGGGACAGCCGGCATCTCGAAGGCACGGGAGGGTACCTTCTCGTTCGCGCGGTACGAGCTCCGGAGCACTCTGAACCGACCCGAACGGTCTCCGGTGGAACAGCCTCTGGGAAGCGAGGCGTCCACCCAGGGGAAGGTTGAGCGTGGGCCTCATCGATCGAATCAGGGCCGGGCCCATCGACCTCGTCAAGCGGGTGATCTACAAGAAGCTCATCGGGCCCTACCGGTATCGTTCGCCCTCAGGTTACGACGCGGCCCGATTCTGGCGTGACCGCCTCGAGAAGTACGGCCCATCCCTTCGAGGGGTGGGAGACGAAGGGCTCTCGGAGGAGGAGAACCGCGCGCGACATTCGGAGACGTCAAGAATCCTGATGAAGGCACTCGCTGGATCGGATGTCCGTTTACCCTCCGCTCGTGTTCTCGAGGTAGGTTGTGGATCCGGCTTCTACACCAAGAAGCTGCAGGAGGCCGGCGTCCAATCCCTAATGGGGATCGACATCACCGACGCGCTGTTCCCGATGCTTCGGACGCAGTTCCGGGACTACGAGTTCCGAGTCGCTGACATCACGGCGGATCCAATCGTTGGCGAGTTCGACCTGATCCTCATGATCGATGTGCTCGAGCACATCGTGACCGATGTCGGCCTGCGGAATGCCGTTGGCCACCTACGAGGAGCGCTGGCCCCCGGTGGCCTCCTTCTCCTGGGCCCGGTGATGCCGAGGGCCAGACGGCACCTCTTCTACGTAAGGTTCTGGTCAACGACCGAGATCCGACCGCTATTCTCGGACCTACAGGAATTGGAGCCCATTGCCTGCCACGGCGGTTACTTGATGGGATTTCGGGACCGCGGTCCGACTGGCAGGCGCGCTACCCACTGACTTCTCGAGCCTCGCGATTCCCCTCCCTCCGTCCCACCCTTCGCCTGATCGTATCGTCGAAGAGTCGAGAGAAACGGCGAGCTACCTCCCTTCTGGAATACCGACGTCGTGCCCACGCTTGGCCCCCTCGACCCAGCCGCTCTGCCAATTCGCGGTTCCGGTGAAGGCGTTCAACGGCGGCAGCGATAGGGAGAGGCGAGCGCTCCGGAACGAGCAGACCTGTCTCTCCTTCCTTCACGGCGTCTCCAACCCCTCCAGTCTCTGTAGCAATCACCGGAACAGCGACACTCATTGCCTCGACCAGGGAGAGGCCCTGCGCTTCCATCCAGCCGTCTGGGGCCCGTCTTGATGGAGCGACGAAGACATCGGCTGCTGCCAGGTGAGCAGCCACGTTCTCTGGCGGCACCCAACCCAGGAAGTGGATCCGGTCGACGAATCCGAGATCGGTCGCCAGAGACATCATGCGGGACCTGTACTGTCCCTCTCCCAGGAGCACCACCGAAACGTCGGGGGTCCTCGGAACCATCAGTGCGACGGCGCGGATGAGATCTTCGACTCCCTTCTCCGGGACCATCCTCCCCGCGAAGACGAGCAGCGGTCCGTCCCCTCGCCTGAAGCGGCCCCGGATCTCGGACACGAGATCGGCCGGAGGGTTGGCATCCGTCCCAACACTCATCGGGATCTGGTGCATCTCCTTGACACGAGGAGCGATCCTGGTCACCGCAGCGCGAGTTGCCGAGCTGTTCACCGTAACGGCGTCAGCTTGGTGCAGCGAGACACGCTTGAACGCGTTGAGCACTGAACCTCGGAGAGCGAAGATGTCTCCACCATGGACCGTCACAATGTGAGGAATCCTGTTCGCTTTCGCAGCGATAGTTCCCACAAAGCCCTGCGGAAGGATCCAATGGCTGTGGATGACGCTGTAGCGGCGTGAGCGCGCACGCTCCAGGGTTCCCAGCAACTCCGCACCCACGAGGAATGGCAGCTTGAGAAGATTCGACGGCTGGTCCCGAAGGTTGACCAACGCGCCCCCTCCGTAGCAGACCGTCTCAAGTGATTCCGGCCACAGGTAGCGGAATCGCTGGACACGGACTCCTTCGATCACCTCGCGGCGTCGAGCACCGGGGGCATGAGGAGCCAGAACATCGATGTCCCATCCGAGATCCTTGAGGTCTCGCGCCAGGTGCAGAACAAAGGGCGTCGTGGAGTCCCCCGGCCACCGGGGGAAGTTCGAAGTCACGAAGAGTGCGCGTCCTCGCATCGGATTCTGCGGACGACTCCTGGAGACGGGGAGTCGGACGCATGGCTATGGTAGCGTCCCGGGTCGCCGCTCATCCCAGTGCGCACCCGTGAGGAGCGACTGAATGACCGCCAGAGTCGAGACGACACCGGACAAGGGTCGAGCGGCGACAGCCCTGGCATAGGGTCGGGGATGAGCCCCTCAGGTAACCAGCCCCAGTCCACTCCCACCGCCGAAGCGCCGGCCCACGCAGGGCCCGGCCAGCGTGTGGCCGACCGAGGGTTGAGTTCCTGGACCCTCATCATCGTGATCCTTGCGGTATGCCTGGCGATCGGCTCACCCCTCATCGGCCTGCGGGTCTTCCATCCCTCAGATTTGCTGCTCTCCTTCGATCCCTGGAAGAGCGAGACTTCCGAAATCGTCACTCCATCTCACATCCTGCTGTGGGACACGGTCGACGCGGTCATGCCGCAGCGGGCCGAGGCGAGCCGGCGTGCCTTGGGGGGGGACTTCCCCCTGTGGGACCCGCTTCCTTCCGGGGGCAGCCCGTTGGCCGCCCGCCCCGAAGGCCTCCTCGGCCCGCTCAATCTGCCGTTCCTCCTCGTACCGCTGTGGTTCGCGCCGGCCGTCTCCAAGCTCCTGGAGGTTGTCGTCGCCGCAGGGTTCACGTTCCTGTTCCTGCGACGCATCGGCCTGATGAGGCCCCCGGCAATCATGGGCGGCCTGCTGTTCGCGTTTTCCGGTTTCCAGGTGATGTGGACGAACTGGCCGCAGGCTCACGTCGCCGCGTTCATCCCGGGGCTGTTCTGGTCGATCGAGTACGGGATCGGGCGGCGCTCCGCGCGCGGAGTCATGCCGCTCGCCCTCATCGTGGCGGCGATGCTCTTCGAGGGATACCCACCCCTCGCCGGCATGGCTCTGGCCGCCGGGGCCGTCTACGGCCTCGTCCGGGTCCTGTGGCTCCGAGACTCCTCCCCCGGCCTGAAGACGCGCACGGCGGCCCTTCTGATCGGGGGAGCAACCCTCGGTGTCGCGTTGACCGCGTTCCAGCTCGTCCCCTTCCTCGAGCAGTTGGGCCGCTTCGATCTCTCTTACCGCCAGCAGACCGCGGGCTCGCACCTCCCGCTTCACACCGCGGTGACGCTCGGCGTGCCATACGCCTTTGGGACCCTGGCCCACGGTGGCCTGTACTTCGGCCCCTCTAACGAGGTCGGGATCCAGAGCTTCTTCGGGATCACGGGCCTCGTGCTGATCGCCGCCGGTGCGGCGCTCGGGCGAGTTCGTGTCGGCCGAGGGACCCTCCCATACCTGTGGACGGGGACGGTCGTCGTCGTGCTCGCCATCTTCATCGGGGGGCCCGTGTTGGCGACCCTGCAGCTCATCCCGATCTTCGACCTGACCTACATCGACCGGCTGCGGGCCGTCCTGGGCTTCGTCCTCGCCTGCCTGGCCGCCGTGGGGGCTCAAGCGCTGCTCGTCGATCGGGGGAAGCCCATCCCTACCGGTGGTCCGCGTCGGGCCGCAACCGTGGCGATCGCTCTCTGTCTTGGGGTGCTCGGGGCAGTCGTCCTCTATCGGTCGGCCCGCGAGGCGAACCAGCAAGGGTACGTCCTTCGCCAGTCGTTCGTTCCGCTGATGGCCCTGTCCGCTGCAGGAGGTCTTCTCCTGCGCAGGCGACTCCGGTCCTTGTTGCTCTGGTCCATTCCGGTCCTCGTGGCGATTGAGGTTCTCGCGTTCACACTCCCCGCCTGGCCCAGGATCCCCAGAGAGCAGTTCTACCCGACAACCACCGTCCACCGCTTTCTGGCGGAGAACCTTGGTCACGATCGGCTGGTCCCCGAGGGCCGGACGTTCTTCCCCGGGTCCTCGCCGTTCTACGGACTTCGGTCGGTAACGGGACACGTCTTCTACGACGATGGTTGGAAGCAATTGCTCTTGGCCGTGGATCCACGGTCTTTCGACCCGAGTCCCACACACCCCGCCCTCTCCTGGCGCTCGGACATCGCCAGTTCCCCAATCCTCGACCGACTCTCCGCCCGGTACTTCGTGGTGTCGCCGGCGGCTCCCATACTCGGAGAGTCCGCACCGCTTGCCACTCCGATCCACACCCGAACTCTCCAACCCGGAGCGACGATCACCAGGGAAATGGCCGTGACCTCACCCAGGGGGCTGATCCTGCATGTGGCCAGGCCGCCACGGAACCCGGATCGGTTCACCGCTCTCACGGTGGAGTTCCTTGATGCCGGTGGCGGGGTCATCGCCCGTGGCTGGCGCCGTCTCTTCCCCGAGTCTCTAGGGCCGGTGGAGATCGCAGTGGCAGGCTCCGTGACGGGTCGGGAAGCTTCTACCGTTCGCATCCGTCTCTCGCCGGGCGGAGACCCCATCGACGTGGGAGCCGACGAGCAGGGCGATGCGGACCTGTCGGCCATCCGCGAGCAGGACGACGGACTGCGGGTTGCCCACGTCGGTGGAGCAGTGGTCTACGAACGGCTGGATTGGCTGCCCCGGATCCGGTGGGCTTCCGAAGTCGAGGTGGTGACCGACCCCGGCGAACGGATTGAGATACTGGCCAAGGGCACCCCGTCCCATTCGGTGATCCTCAACTCCACCGGTCCTCCGGCCTCCGGGCAACCTGCCCTGGTCCGCCCTCTGGAGGACGAGGGGGATGTCATCCGGGTGGCTGTGGAGGCCGAAGGCGCCGGGTACCTGGTGGTCGCCGACGCGTTGCAGCACGGCTGGCACGCCGAGCTGGACGGCCACCCCGTCCCATTGCTGCCGGCTGACCACGCCCTGGCCGCGGTGGCGGTTCCCGGAGGGTCTCACGTGGTCGAGCTCCGCTACCGTCCGGAGGGCCTGCGACTCGGGCTGATCGTCTCCGCGGCGGCGCTCCTGCTCCTGCTGGCCGCCCTGGCGCTTGGAGCACGCCAAGGGGCGCGGGCCCCGTCGGCGGGGCAACCTCGTTGACAGCGGCGGACCGACCGGGTATCAGTCACCGTGCCGATGTCCGATCCCCTGGATGCCGAGCGCCTGTCGTACCTCTATCGGGAGCGCTTCGCGGACCAGGACCGGGCCTTCAAAGAGCGAGCTTGGGACATCCTGTGCCGGCGGGCCCTCCAGCGTTACGTGAAGGACTCGGACACGGTCCTCGATCTTGGAGCAGGACGCTGCGAGTTCATCAACGCGATCCGCTGTGGGGAGAAGATCGCCGTGGATCTGAACCCGGACGTCAAGGCGTACGCGCGAGACGCCCGGGCCGTGGTCACCGCGAGCACGGATCTCTCTGCGATCGAGCCGGGCTCGGTCGACGCAGTCTTCACGTCGAACTTCCTGGAGCATCTAGCGGACAAGGCGGCCGTTCTCCAAACACTGGAGGAGTGCCATCGAGTGATGCGGGCAGGTGGCACGCTCATCGTGCTCATGCCGAACATCAGGTACCTGAACGGCCGCTACTGGGACTACTTCGACCATCACACTCCGCTCACCCACTTCAGCCTCGGGGAAGCGTTGAAGCTCACTGGGTTCAGCGTCGAGCGGATCGTTCCGCGGTTCCTTCCCTACACGGTCAAGCAGACCGCGGTGCCGAAGAGCCTGGCGCTCCTCCGGATGTACCTCCGCCTTCCCTTTCTCTGGCCTCTCTTCGGTCGCCAGATGCTCGTCGTCGGGAGACGCGAACCCTAAGTTTTCCCAGCGCCCCGGATCAGATCAGTCCTTTTTCGACGGCTTCGGCGATCCAGGGGATGGTCTGGTCGAGCGTCTGATCTAAGGTCGTGGTGGCCTCAAAGCCGAGGATCCGCTTGGCCTTCTCGGTGGAGGGAATCCTCCGTTGCACATCGTGCTCGAACGGTGAGTCGCTCACGTACCGGAACGAGCTGCCGGGCCGGAGCCGGCTCCAGATCTTCTCCGCCAATTCGAGGACGGTGGTGGACTCCGCGGTGGACAGGTTGAAGTCCTCGTTGAGAGCGTCGGGGTGCTCCATCGCCAGGACGATGCCTCTGGCCAGGTCGCCGCCATACGTGTAGTGACGAACCTGGCTTCCGTCGCCCAAGATGTGAAGCGGATCCTGCCCCTTCACCACCTTGTGGACCAGGTCCGGCACCACGTGGCTCATCGCCAGCTTGACGTTCCCGCTGAGGATCTCCGGTGCTGCCCGCGCTCGCATCTCCCCCACCCCCACGCAG
>JBOGVA010000003.1:0-27796 GCA_050692195.1 Actinomycetota bacterium
GGCCGCTCGGCCATCCCGAGGGAGGCGGCAGCGATCGCTTCGGCCGGCTGGGCCCTGATGATGTCCCGGACCCTCTCCCACAGCTCCGCTGAGGCGTGGGCCGAGAGCAGCGGCGGTGGGTTTTCGACTAGGAACTCCTTCCCCTCTGCCTTGAGCCGGTCGGCGAGCGCCCTCCGCCGATCCTTTGCTGCTTCGTCGTCGGCTCCGGCCCGCGTGTTCGCCAGGGCCAGTCCCAGGACCCGCTTCCGGTGCCGGCGCCAGAACGCGAGGGCCACGTACCCCCCCATGGAACTCCCGCACGCCACGACGCGCTCAATGCCGGCTGCCTCCGCCGCCTCTGCGGCCGCATCGGCGGCGTCGTCCATGTGCATGACCTGCCCGCGGAGAGGAGTGCCGCCGAAGCCGGGAAAGTTCGGAGCGATCACCGGCAGCTCGGCTTGGAAGGCGCTCACCTGCGGTTCCCACATGGAGGCGTCGAGCGGGAAGGCGTGGAGCAGGAGCAGTCCGTCCGTCATGGCCGTGAAAGGCTATCTCGGTCGGGCACCACGACCGAAAGCGCCCCCGCCACGACCGTGAACGTCGCCGGGATCGGCCCCACCAGCTCGCCGTCGGCGAACACCTGGAAGGGCCGCTCCGCGGAGACCTCGATCTGCTGACCGCGAAACATGAGCACCTTCGGATGCTCGACGTGACGGCCCTTGAACACCTTGGGGAACGTGCGAACGAAGTCCCATTTCGGGATCTCACCGATGACGCACACGTCCAGCGCCCCGTCGTCCAAGGTGGCCTCGGGGCAGACCAGCATGCCGCCTCCGTAGGACGATGCGTTGGCCACCGCGATCAACATCCCCGGAAGCGTGTGCTCCTTGCCGTCGACGCATACGCTGAACCGGCCGGCCCTGAAACGAGCCAGGGTGACGAACGTGGAGAAGACGTATTTCAAGGTGCCCTGGATGAACCGAACCCGGTTGGCGTGGGCGTTGACCTCCGAGTCGAATCCCACGCCGGCCACGTTGACGTAGTACCGCTCCCGCTGGGAAGTCTTGGCCAGCGCCACGTCGATCTTCGCGATGGTGGGCGACGCGAGCAGGCGGGCAGCCGCCAGGGGGTCCTTCCGGTTCAGCCCGATGTGCCGCGCGAAGTCGTTCCCAGCGCCGGCCGGGATGACGGCCAGCGCGCTCTGCGTCCCCACGAGCGCGTTCGCGCAGGCGCCGACGTGCCCGTCGCCTCCCAGGGCGGCCACGATCTCGGCCCCCTCCTCGGCGGCCTGCCGCGACAATCGCTCGGGATCGGAGGGATCCTGGCTGACGTGCATCCGATGCTCCAGGCCCAAGGAATGGAGCAGTGCATCCACCCGAGGGATCAGCCTGGCTCCCTTCCCCCTTCCCGACTCCGGGTTGGCGACGACGGCGATCCCCATCAGCGCTCGGCCACATCCCGGCGCCTCTCTCGGAAAGCGCTCAGTCTCTCCCGCACTCTCTGGACCGCTTCGTCTCTTCGCCCGAAGTAGGCCCGGGCTTCGGCTTGTGCCCCAGCGCCCAGGCGTCTCGCCCGATCCGGGTCAAGCAGGAGCGTTCGGAGCGCATCGGCCAGCGCTCCGGGGTCGTTGGGAGGTACCAGGATGCCGGTGCGATCCGGGTGAACGGTGTCTCGGATCCCCCCGACGTCGGTACCGATCAGCGCGCAGCCGCCGAGCCCGGCCTCCACCAACACCATTGGGAAGCCCTCATTTATGCGGGACTGCAGAACAAAGGCCAAGGATCCGCCCAGGAAGCCCGGCATCAGGTGAGGGGCCAGCCACCCCCGGAATCGCACCCGATCGGCGATCTCCAGCGAGGTGGCCAGCCCCTCCAGGTCGGAACGCAGAGGGCCATCACCCGCCACATCCAACGTCACGTCCGGGAACTCGTCCACGATCTGCGCGAATGCCATGAGCACGACATCGAATCCCTTCTCCGGGACGAAGCGTCCGGCAGCAGTGACTCGGGGCGGACTCTGGTGGTGGACGGGGGGGATTTCCGTTCCGAACCCTCGGGGCGGATGGGGGAGCTCCTGGATGCGCTCCTCCGGCACACCGGCCTGTAGCGCCAGCTCATGGGTGAACGGACCGATGGGGAGGACCAGGTCGGCTCGTCGCAGGGCGAAGCGCTCGAGCGCTCGGAGGATCCGGGACTCCACACGCTTTCCGTAGAGGAGGCGAGCGCGGGATGAGAAGTCGCTGATGATCCGGACTACTAATACGGAGGATCTACGCCGCAGGAACCGGGCCGCGGCTGCCCCCGTTCCCATGATGGGATCGTAGGCAACCAGGATTCCTGCTCGAGGCCGCAACAGTGACTGAACGAACTGCGTGGTCCACACGACTACCGGCAGGAGGACGCGTGGGAACGCCCGGAGGGGGAGCGTGGGCCCGCGGAGCGAGCCCCGCTTGCTCGGGTACGCTCTATTGCTGCGTAGAAGCCCCCATCGCTCTATCTCCCATCCTTCCTCGAAGACCCAGCGGAAGTCCCGCGACAGCCTGTACCGCGCCCGGCCTTCCCCGCCGTCGACATCCAGGAGAGAGTCGAGCAGTTCGAGGTAGATGAGCTTTCTGGGTAGCTGTCTCGCCCGCATCCCGGCCTCCCCTGGTGACCTGCGCCCGCAATGCACATCGTAATTGGCGACCGACTAGTTACCGGCTGCGAACCGCTACCTACCAGCGGTCCGAAGTTCGTTGATCCGCTCCCGCACCCGCTGGACCGCTTCATCTCTCCGCCCCAGGTGGGCCAATGCTTCCGCCCGTGCTCCCTCACCCAGGCGTATCGCCTGTTCGGGGTGGCGCAGCAGTGTCCGGAGCGCTTCGGCCAGTGCTCCTGGATCGTTCGGAGGTACGAGAATGCCCGTGCGATCCGGATGAATGATGTCCCCGATCCCCCCGACGTCCGTACCGATCAGCGCACACCCCGCCAGGCCCGCTTCCAGCAACACCGTCGGGAGGCCCTCATTGAGTGGGGACGGCAGAGCTGAGATCAGGGCGCCACTGAAGAAGCCGCGCATCGCCTGAGGGCTCAGCCATCCGCGGAACTGCACACGATCCGCGATGCCGAGTGTGGTAGTGAGCCTCTGCAAATTGGGACGTTCCGGTCCGTCGCCGGCTACATCCAGGACGACGTCGGGGAACTCCCCCGCCACCTCGGCGAAAGCCATCAAGAGGAGGTCGAAGCCCTTGTCCATAACGAGGCGTCCGGCGGCCGCCACACGGACCGGACCCTTGAGCTCGGCGGGGAGAACGTCCATTCCCTGCCAGCGGGTGGGACGGGGCAACTCGAGAATCCGATCCTCGGGCGTGCCGAATTGCCTCACGATCTCGTTGGTGAATGGCCCCATCGTCAGGACCAGGTCAGCCCGGGTGAGCACGAAACGCTCGAGCGCCTGAACGATCCGGGGCTCCAGGCGCCTGCCGCCGAGGATGCGAGCCCGCGATGACCAGAAGTCGGTGGTGATCCGCACCACCAGCACCGGGGAACTTCGCCGCAGGAAGCGAGCCGCAGCTGCCCCCATCCCCATGACGGGCATATAGGCAACCAGGATTCCGGCCCGGGGACGCAACAATGACTGAACGAAGTGAGTGGCCCACACCACGACCGGCAGGAGTACACGGGGAAAGGGCCGAAGCGGGAATGTGAGCCCGCGAAGCGAGCTCATCCGCCTCTGGGACGGCTCCGGCTTGCTTCGCCGCAGGCCCCACCGCTCGATCTCCCACCCGTCCTGGTGCACCCAAGGAAAGTCGCGGCTCAAGTAAGAGCGGGCACGGCTCTCTCCACCGTCCAGGTCCATGAGAGAGTCGATCAACTCCAGATAGACGAGCTTCCTGGGCAATTCTTTCGCGCGCATCCTAGGTGGAAGGGGAGGGTGAGGGCGAAGGCTCGGGAGAGGGGGAGGCGTCGGTCGGCGACGGAGTGGGAGCCGGTGGCGGGATGACGGTGGTGGAGATGCCCAGCCGATTGGCCACGCGAACGAGCTTGCCGTAGCCCCTGTCGAACAGGGCGCCCGCATGGCTCGTGAGCTCCTGCGCCTCGTTGAGGATGCCCTGGCGTTCGTCGCCCGATAGGTCGGCCGCCGTCCGCATCAGGGCGCCGATCCGCTCGTAGAGGCGGAACGCCTGGACCATCAGGAACTGCGCATCGCTCAGCGTGGCCCGGACGCCGGCGAACTCAGCGGGGATGAGGTCGTCCGTGGGGATTGTCTCTATCCCCTCGGCGGAGGACCTCGCCGCCGCGGCCACGTCCCTCCCCTTGCTCCTGGCCTCGCGTGCGGGGATGTCCGCCCCGATCCGGGGGAGATCCTGAGAGACGGAGGGGAAGATCACCACCAGGTCGGGCGGAACCGGCAGGATCTCGGCGGGGAATTCAGCTTGCACCCGGTTGAAGAAACGCTGGACGGCGGCAGTCTCGCGTTCGGTCCTGGCGCGGTCGCGGCGGCCCTCCACGGCCGTCAGGACGGCCCACAGGATGCCGGCCAGGACGACCAGGCCAACTGCCGCCAGCACGGAGCGTCTGCGCCAGATGGGCGGCTTTCGCACCACCAGTTGCCGCCGGGGAGGGGCAGCGACCATCCTGCGCCCGCGCGTGCGCCCCTTGCCTTTGATCGCCATGCGAGAAGGTCTCCCCAGCTACTTCTTGAGAATCCGTGCGATGAGGATCGAAGCCTCGTAGAAGATTACCAGTGGGAGCATCAGGGCGGACATGGTGAAGGCGTCTCCGGTCGGAGTGACGACGGCCGCAAAGACGGCGCTCAGGATGAGGGCGTACCTGCGCCAGCGGCGAAGCTTCTCGCTGGACAGCACCCCCACGAGGGTGAGGGACACCAGGACGACGGGAAACTCGAACGCCGCCCCGAACGCCAGGACCAGCACGGTGACGAACCCCATGTACTTGGGGAAGGAGAGCGCCACGCTGATGCCTTCCGTGTCGGCGAACCCGAGGAGGAAGTTGAGTCCCCTGGGCAGGGTCTGGAAGGCGATCCAGCCCCCCAGGGCGAACAGGGCCAGGGAGAAGAGGACGAACGGAACCGCGTACCGTCGCTCCTTGGGCATCAGGCCAGGCGTGATGAACCGCCACAGCTGGTACAGCACCACCGGCAGGGCCACGATCAGTCCCAGGAAGGCCACCACCTTGAGCTTGATGAGGAACGGCTCCGTGGGACCCCCGACGAAGAACAGCTTGCAGGGATCCGCAGGGTTGACGGCCAGCTCCGGATGGGCCGTCATGTACGTGCAGAAGGCGTTCGTCACCAGGCGAAAGACCGACGGGTACAGGAACCACCCGCCGATCATCCCGAGAGCCACCGCGAGCATCGACAGGAATAGCCTCTTCCTCAGCTCGTCCAGATGCTCCCAGACGGACATGATCCCTTCGGGATCCCTGCCCTCCCGTCGCCGCCTGAGGGTTATCGCCACCGGTTCATGCCTTTCGGCTCACGCCTTCGATGGCTCGCATACGGCGCCTTCACTTCTGGGCCTGGCCGTCCCCGCCCGGTGGGGGGCCGGCTGGGCCGGGCTGACCCTGCGTCTGCGGCTCCGAAGAGGCTTCTCCAGGCTTTGAGGGATCGCCGCGGCCCGGGGAAGGTTTGCTCTCCGCATCCCGCAGCTCCGCTCTCAGCTCCTGTCGCACCTCGTTGGTTGCACGCCTGAACTCGCGGAGCGACTTGCCTATGGTGCGACCGAACTCCGGAAGCTTCTTCGGTCCGAAGACAAGCAGGGCGATCGCCAAGATGAGCATCAGCTCCATTGGTTGGATGTTGAACACATGACCTCCTGACGGAGTGGCAGGCTACGACGGGGCAAGTCTGGCCCCCCTGCCATTCCCTTCCCAGAACGGTTCCTCCGGAGAGGATCCCGACGCCTATGCCTCGGGTTTGACTTCCTTCTCCGCGGTGCCGACCGGTTCAGCGTCCTCTTGGTCGGCCTCACGGATGCCCTTCTTGAACTCGCGGCTCGACTTGCCGAGCGAGCGCGCGAGGTCGGGGAGCTTCTTGGCGCCGAACAGCAACAAGACGATCCCCAGGATGATCAGCAGTTCAGTTGGGTGCAGGCCCACGACGTCACCTCCTTTCTCTGGTTCTTCTGCGGACCAGGTCCAGCACCATTGTGACAGCGCCGTCCAGGTCTCCCATGCTCAACTTGTAGCATTGCGCGTTCTTCACAACTCCTGCCAGCAAGTCCAGGCCTTCGGCGCCGAAGCTGCTCAAGTTGAAACTGTTCGTAGCCAATTCCATCAGCGCCTCCGGCCGGCCCAGCGATTCCAGGACAGTGGGTGAACCACGCGCATATCTCGGGACGATCACATAGCCTACAGGACAGGGCCGGCCGATGGCCCGGGGCCGGAGATCCTGCGGCCTGACGTGATACTTGAGCCGAGAGCGCCAGGCGAACTCGGGGGGCAGGCTCTCCTGTAGCTCCGGGATCGCCTCCATCGAAGGCGGGCGCAAGCCGAGCGTCTTCGGATATGGATGCAGCGTGCCACCTTGACCGATGAGCGCGGCCTCATCGGTCAGGTAGCGCAGTCCTGCCCGGATCAGTCCGGCCACGAGCGTGGTCTTGCCCGAGTCCATCGGCGCGGGGAACACCAGGCCTCGTCCTCGCCAGGATGCAGCGGCCGCGTGGACCACGAGGTATTCGCTCGTTCGCCGGATGGCCTCCTGGTTGACCTCGTACAGCACCTGATCGACGACGCCGGCCGGAGTGACGGTGGTGGCGGACTCCCGGCCGTCCAGATAGGCCACGGCCTTCCCCGGCTCTGGCTGGCGAAGGGATACGTGGGAAGTTCGTTCGCTCCCTCGATCCTGAACGGAGACAACAGGCTGTCGACCAGGGCGCCGAGACGGGCCACGTCGGTTTGCACCCGGAAGCTGTATCCGAGCGCGCGGTAGCTACGGTCGAACGTCCAATCGGAGGGCTCCTTCCGGTCCCGCCTTGGTGCCGTCTTCGCGGCTTGAATCATGCGGTCCTCCACCGGACCAGGCTCTGATCGAGCCGAGGGAGCGGTTCACGCGCGCGGGAAAGCCTTGGGTCACGCGCCTCAAGCTGGTGCGATCTCCCGGCCCTTCCCTGCTGGGAAGGCTCCCCACTCCAGCCCGGGTCGAACGAACGCCCTAGCGGAGCGGTTGGTCGGGCACGCTCTCCGCGACGCTTACGGAGGCGGGGGGATGAAGCAGTCGTCGCCGGTGCACTCGCAGATCTGGCCCGTCACGCACACGCACTCCGTGCCCGTGTCGTACTTCACCACGAAGTTCCCGGGCGGCAGCGCGCAGAACAGCTCGCACTCGAGTTCCGAGAACGTGTCGAGGGCGCATACCTGGCGGAACTGGTTCGGCTCGTTGCACTGGCAGCAGGCATGACACGCGGGGGTCTGCGCGTAGGCGGGCTTGGCGATGCTCTGGACGGTTGGGGTGGCCCACAGGAGGCCTCCACCGACGATCGCTCCTCTTCGGAGGAGATCACGCCGGGTCATCCCGGGGGAACCTCGGAGTTCCCCGTCCTCCCGCTCGGGCATGTGACTCTCCTAGTCCTGCTGTTGCGAACGATACGAACAACGATCAAGCAAAGACCTCAACCAAACGCCGTATCTTTTCTCCGCTCGGAGATCGCTCACGAATGAGCCGGCGAGCCCTGGATGCGCCCCACAGCCCAGGCCACCCGGCTCACCTGATCCTCCGTCATGGCTCCCCAGAGCGGGAGGGTCAGGACGCGGGACGCCGCCCTCTCCGTCTCCGGGAGCCCCCCGTTCGTGGCGGCCAGGCCCCGGTAGGCCCGCATGGCGTGCACCGGGGGGGTGTAGTAGCGCTTGGTCTCGATCCCCTCCGCGGCGAGGGCCTGGGCCAGTTCCCCCGTGCCCATGCCGAACTCCCGCGGCTCCACCAGTACGGTGAAGTCCTTGAAGGTACTCCGGTCCCCGGAGGGGACTTCGGGGAAGCCGACCCCGGGTATCGGCGCCAGAGCTTGCTTGTATCGGTCGGCGAGGACATTGCGTCTGTGGACCCGGTCGTCCAGTCCGTCCAGGGACCCCAGGGCGATCGCCGCGTGCACCTCCGACATCCGGGCATTGAGCCCGACGAACCGGCAGTCGTAGTCGCCCGGGTTCGCATAGTCCCGGCCGATGCGGCATCGCTCCGCGAGGAAGTCGTCGTTGGTGGCGATGATCCCCCCCTCGCCGGCGATCAGCACCTTTGTCGGAGAGAGGCTGAACACCTCGGCGTCCCCGAACCCTCCGACGGGGACCTCCCGGTGCCTCGATCCGAAGGCGTGGGCCGCGTCGAAGAACAGCCTGATGCCATTGCGGCGGGCCAGATCGGCCAGACCCTCCGTGTCGCACGGCGTGCCGAACGTGTGGGTGGCCAGGATGGCCGACGTCCGGACGCCCGTGGCCCTCCGGGCCGCCTCCGCCGAGAGCGTCAGGGTGGCCGGATCGATGTCGGCGAAGAGCGGCCGCAGTCCGTTCCACGCGACGGCATGCGCGGTGGCCGCGAACGTGAACGATGGGAGGACCACGTCACCCGAGAGGTCGGCGGCCCGCAGGACCAGCATGAGCCCGGCGGTGCAGGAGGCCACCGCGACGCAGTGCCGGACGCCCAGGTACTCGGCGGCCTGGCGTTCCAGCTCTCGGACCAGGGGGCCGTTGGTCAGGATCCCGCTCGACAGGACCTTCCGGACCTCCTCGAGAACCCCCTCGGTATCCGGGACGGTGGGACGGACGAACGGGATCCCGTCCGGGAAGGCCGGGCGGCCACCGAGGATGGCGGGAGCGTCCGGCGCGGAAGATGGCGAGGCTGTTGCTCTGGTCTCGTTCACCATACGTGCCTCCAGGTACGGTATCGGGGCAGTTGCTGCCGGCATCCTCCGGATGCCGTAAATCGTCTAGCGCGTGCTCCGTAGGCGCCTTCGGTGAGAAGTGCTTCCAGCTCCAACCAGGGCCGCGGCGTAGATCGGGACCATCGGGAAGTGCATCACGTAGTCGACCGAGGCATGGATACCGAGAACCGCCAGGGCCGCGGCACCCAGAACCGCCATCCGTCCGACCGCGGCGAAAAGCCGCGCGAATCCCCACAGAAAGACCAGGCCGAGCAAGGCGAGACCAACGACGCCGGTCTCGGCGCCGTGCTGCAGGAACTCGTTGTGGGCCCAGCGTGCATCCGGATCCCGTTGTGCGGTGGGGCTGAGCTGTCCGAAGCGCCCCGGGCCCACCCCAACTCCCAGATTCAGCCGCAGGAGGGTGAGCGCGTCGTGCCAGAGCACCAGGCGACGCTCGGAGAGGGTGCTGTTGGCCACGCGCCCCAATGGCCCTGACGGACCACCGATCGAATGCCTGGCTCCGAGGACGACCGTGGTCGCCAGGACCACGACGAACAGCGCTGCGAAGCCGAAGACGACGGGCCGGGTTGCCCTCGGGGTGCCTGCAGCAAGAGCGATCGGGGCCAGTGCGATGAGCAGGATGGCCGAGGCCACGGATCCCGCCGCGAAAGGGATCACCGCGAACCCTGCTGCAGAGGCCGTGCCCAGGAGGCGAGCGAGCGGCGCCTTCGAGGTGAGAGCGAGGAACAGGGCCGCGATCGCGGCCTGTGCGAAGAAGGCGCCCTTGGCGTTGGCATATCCGAACGGACCGCTGAGGGCGGCATTGCTCAGAAGGTCCGGGGTTAGCAGGGCGATCCCA
This sequence comes from Actinomycetota bacterium, assembly GCA_050692195.1. Classification (GTDB taxonomy): domain Bacteria; phylum Actinomycetota; class UBA4738; order UBA4738; family UBA4738; genus JBOGVA01. The sequence goes on from JBOGVA010000003.1 coordinate 9,687, forward strand.
GCAGCGACCGCGACCAGCGCCCCGGGGACGAGGCGTGGAAACGACGATCCGCCCAGCCTGGCCAGCACATATGCCGCCGCGCAGGCCAGGATGAGAAGGGCCGCCGGCCCCGGCGTTCCACCGGCAAGCGCCCCGGCCGCATACACCCACCAGACGTTCGCTCCGAGGAGCACGAGCCCCAGAATCTCCAGGGGCTCGGCGCGTCTGCCCTGCCCGGGATCGACGTCGCGGGGATCGGGGAGCTCCGGGGGCCAGGGCGGAACGGTCCGCACGGTGGAGGGTCGGCTCACAGGTGTTGAACCTCCAGCCCGGCCAGGTCGCCGATCTCCACGTCCACGCACGAACAGCTCTCGGCCTCGTAGTGCAGGCTCCCGGAGCGCCGGACGCGGACGGTCTTCCAGCCGAGGGCCTTGGGGCCGGCGAAGTCCTTGCCGGGGTTGTCCGCGACGTAGACGCACTGCCCTCCCATGCATCCGGTCTCGGTCTGGACGAGTTGGAACGCGCGAGCGTTCGGCTTCCAGTACTCGGGGCCGAGGTCTTCTGTGATGAGGATCGGATCGAGCCATGCCCTCAGACCGAGGGCCGTGGCCTTCGCGTGCTGGCTCGATGCGGGGCCGTCCGATACCGCGGCCAGCGCGACGTGACCGTGAAGACGCTCCAGGCAGTCCAGCGCATCCGGGGCAAGCCGGATCTCGGGGTCGTGAGACCGAAAGACGTCGACGAGCGAACGGACGAGTTCCGGTCGATCCTCGATTCCGTACGTCGCCAGGACGTGGTCGAAGATGGTTCGCCTGACTCCCGTGTCGAACGCTTCCACCGCCCGGTCGAAGAAGCCTTCGATGCCCAGCTCCCGCCGGCACCGCTCCCCCACCGCCCGGAGCCCGCTGCGCACGTAGTCCCGTTCGAGATAGAGGGTGTCATCGATGTCGAAGGCGACACAACGAGCCTCAACCACCGGTCCGCTCCATCTGGTCGGCGCCAACGAAGACCGCCTCGTCGTAGCGCAGCATCACCCGTCCATCCATCCACGAATCGGCCGACGCGCTCGACGCGAGGCCCAGGACGTCCTCGATCAGCCACTTCGGATATTTGGCCCCGGCCTCCCAGCTCAAGGGGAAGCCGCCACCGAATCGCGGATTGATCTCGATGATGCTCACCTCGTCGCTATCGGCTTCCAGAAAGGCCTGAAGCGTGAGGGGGCCCCAGGCCCCCGGCAGAGCCTCAACCACTCGCCGGGCCAGCTCTTCGAGCCGGACCGACTTCACCGTCACGCCCTTGCTCGACTCACCGGCCCGTACCTCGATCCTTCGCCGGGGCACGGCGCACACGGACTTTCCGCGCGAGTTCACCAGGATGTCGATGGTGTACTCGTCGCCTTCGGCCACTGTCTCCACGACGAACTCCTCGGCGCGAGGTCGCGTGGCGACCTCCAGCTCGGTCCGGTCCCCGACGAGTGCCACGCCGATGGACGAGCTGCCGTTCCGCGGCTTGACGAGGAGCGGGAACCGCCACCGGTCGAGGTGAGCCAGCGCCTCCTCCACCGTGCCCTGACGCATCGTTGGGAACCCGTTGCCCACCAGCCATTCGTGGGTCGTCCGCTTGTCCCGGGCGATCTCCACGACCTCGGGCGAGGAGACGGCAACCGCGACGCCCAGATCCAGGAAGCGGTGCCGGTTCTCGGCGTACGCTCCCAGCTCGCGGTCGGTTGTCGGGACGACCAGGCCCACGTCGTTCGCCCGGCAGATCTCCAGCACGCAGGGGACGAAATCGGGGCTGGCGCACGGAGGCACGATGAACCCGCGGTCCGCCGCATGGAACGCCGACGAGAGCCTCGTTATGTCCGTGGCCAGCACGTCGCCCCGCAGGTCCAGCTCGCGAAGCGCCTGGCGGAAGGTATCGACCAGCGCCACCCGCCGGCCCGCCGAGGAGACCAGGACGTTGAAGGCCTCAGCCACCGCGTCCCCGAAACGGCGGCATGGTGGCGTGCCCCGGCTGGCTGATCCCCTCCCGGCGAAGCACCTTCAGGATGGTGACGGCCAGGATCTTTAGGTCGAGTAGCATCGACCGGTTGTCCGCGTACCACACGTCGAGCTGGAATCGCTCCTCCCATGATTGGGCGTTGCGGCCGTTGATCTGAGCCCACCCCGTCATCCCCGGCTTGACCTCGTGCCGCCGCCTCTGCTCTTCGGTGTACAACGGCAGGTACTCCATGAGGAGCGGCCTGGGACCCACCAAGCTCATGTCGCCCTTGAGGACGTTGAGCAACTCCGGTAGCTCGTCGAGGCTCGCCGCCCGAAGGAACCGTCCCACCGGGGTGATCCGCTCCGCGTCGGGAAGCGGTGTTCCGGCGACGTCGCGAAGATCCCTCATCGTCCTGAGCTTGTAAAGCCGGAATGGCTCTCCCCACATCCCCGGCCGCTCCTGCACGAAGAGCACCGGCCGGCCCCCGGAAACGAAGACGGCCAGCGCGATGGCGATCATCAGCGGCGACAGGAGCAGCAGCGCCAATGTCGAGAAGACGATGTCGAACAGGCGCTTCAGGGCGGTGCTGGCCCGCTTCATCGAGGTTCCCCTGAATGCTTCAGCGTGTGGCTCCTCGGACGTTTCCGGCGTTCTGCGGCCCGGCAGTGGCCCCCGGCGCATCGCCCGGCTGCTCCACGAGTGGGACGCCCTTCCGTGCCGCGACCTGCCGGTAGATGTCCAGGACGGTTCGCACGACTTGGCGCTCGTCGAATCGGTCCCGTGCCCGGTCCCGGGCGGCCCGTCCCATCGTCTGGCGAAGGGCCGGCTCGTTACCCAGCTTCCGGATCGCCTCGGCCAGGGCCTGAGCGTCGCCGGCTGGCACCAGGAAGCCGTTGATCCCGTGCTCCACCACCTCCCTACAACCCCGTATGTCGGTGGCCACCACCGGAAGTCCCATCGCCGCGGCTTCCATCGCGGCCAGGGGGATGCCCTCCCGGCGGGAGGGGAGCACGAAGATGTCCATGGCGGCACACAGCTCGTCCACGTCCGGCCTCATCCCCACGAACCGCACGCCTCGGCCCGCGGCCTCCCGGAGCAGCGAGCTCGGTAGGGCATCAGGCTTGTCGGGCTCCTCCGGACCGATCGCCAGGATCGTGTAACCCCTGCCCAAGAGGGAGGCGGCCGTGAAGAGCTCGGGGTAACCCTTCTCCGCGACCAGCCGGGCGACGATCCCCACCACGACGTGGGACTCCTCGATCCCAAGCCGGCGTCGGTAGCGCCGTCGGTCCTCCTGGGTGAATCGGTCCGGATCGAACCGGGCGAGGTCCACGCCGCTCCCGAGGAGCCGAGTCGAGCCGCGACGGGTGATGCCCCACCTGGTGAGGAGAGCGAAGTCCTCGGAGCTGAGGACGAGCTCTGCGTCCGAGAAGCGGTCGGCGAAGGCCTCGAGTCCATAGACCAGCAGCCGCTTGAGCACGTGGTCATTCTGCGTCGCGTAAAGGCCGTGAACGGTGTTCACGATGATGGGGACGCCTGCCAGCCTGCCCACGATGCGGCCGTACAGCCCCGGCTTTGGATTGTGGGTATGCAGCACGTCGAACCGCTCCCGGCGAAGGATGCGCCACAGGTCGCGCGCCGCTCTGAGATCCCTCAGCGGATGCATCGCCCGGGTTGACGAAGGAAGCGCCAGGTGCCGGATCCCGGCCCGTTCGAGCTCGGCGACGTATGGGCCCGGGGCGCTGATCCCAACCGCCTCCCCTCCCGTGTCGAGCACTGCCTGTAGCTGCCGGAACAGGACGAAGCGAAGGGTGGAGTCCACGGTGGTGAGATGAGCGACGCGCATCAGCTCGATCCCTGGTCCTTCTGGGACCGGTCCCTCTGGGACCGGTCCCTGCCCCAGGTACTCGGCGGCGGGATGGCGAAGAGAACCAGGTACAACGGGAGGAGCTGGATCCGGTGGCGGACCAGTTGGCCGAAGTTCGCGATGCCGGAGTGCGCGATGATGAACAGGCCTGCAAACGCGATCGCGAACCCCACGTACGGTTGGCGCCGGATGCTTCGAAGGGCGGCCAGCGCCCACGGGATCCGCCAGAACGAAAGAAGGATCAGGAACGTGCCCTCCGCGGCTGCCACGACCGCCTGCGCGTTGTGCGCCTCCGTGAGCAGGGGCCGGTAGACGACGGTGAAGACCGCGATCGGCGCGCGAAGGGGCGATTCGAGGATTGAGGGATAGAAGGTGGAGCCTCCGATGCGGGTCCGGGAAGTGATCTGGTACAGGATCGAGGTCGTGCCCCCGCCCGTGTCGATGCCGCTGTCTTGGAGGAAGCGGTCCGCCCGGGCCACGAAGAACAGTGCCACCAGGCCGAGCGCAGCGGTCGCCGCGAGCTTGGCGATCGGCGCGAGCTGCTTCAGCTCCCGTCGGGGCCTCAGAAGCAGGTACCCCGCTGCCAGGGCCACCATCATCAGCCCGGCGATATGCGGGCGTACCAGCGCGGCCAGCCACACTCCGAGCCCGGCCATCATCAGGCCGGCCCACGTCCGTCCCCGAAGCACCCGCGCCGCGCCCAGGGAGGCGATCCCGAGGGAGAAGACCATCCAGGCCTCCTTGCCGATGGCCGACGGCCAGAAGAGGTGGGTGGGCAGGAAGAACAGGAGCAGGGCGTAGGATCGGATTCGGCCCTCGGGGACGGCCGTGACGAACGCTCGGTAGAAGAAGAAGAGGCCGAGGTATCCCACCCAGGAGAAGAAGACGAACCCCCCCATCCTGGTGGGGCCGATGATCGAGAAGAGCACTCCTGTCAGGAGGACGATGAAGTTCGTGCCCGTGTAGGATTCGAGGCCGGAGAAGTCCAGAGCCCTGAACCGATCGGCCTGCTCCGCCCCCGACAAGTAGTAGTACTTCGAGTCGGCGACTCCTTCGTAGACGTCGAAGGCGACGTGGTACTGGACCACCGAGGCGACGAGCTTCAGGATCAGCGCCGCGACCAGCAGCCAGAACATGTTCCGCCTTCCCTGCGTTCTCGCTTCGTGTGCCAGGGCGGGCAGGGTCACGGCGAGCAGGACCGGACCCAGGATCAACGCCCCCCATGTGTCGTAGGTGGTGGTCGGCATAAGGATCAGCAGCGCCCCGATGTACAGGGTGGCCAGGGTCATCCCGATCACCAGGAGGGTGGTCGGCCTGAGCGCCGCGGCCCTGGCTTCGGTCTCCTGAATCACCCGACCAGCTCCTCGTAGACCTCTTCCATCCGCTTGACGGCCTTCTTGATGTCGAACTGGGCGGCCCTCTGCCGGCCCGCCTGGCCGAACCTGGTGCGAAGCTCGCGGTCCTCCAAAAGGGTCAGGATCGCATCAGCAAGGGCCGCCGGGTCTGCTGGGGGGACCACCAGACCATGTCTGCCGTGGTCGACGACCTCGAGGAGGCCATCGACGTTCGTCGCCACGACGGCCTTGCCCAGCGCCATCGCCTCGATCAGGGCGATGGCCAGGCCCTCGTGCAGCGAGGGGAGCACGGCCAGATCGAAGGCCGACGCAATTCGGATCGCATCCCGCCGTCTGCCCGTGAACACGACCGAGTCTGTTATGCCGAGCTCGCCGGCCCGCTGTCGAAGCGTCCCTTCCAGCGGTCCCTGGCCGACCAAAACGAATCTGACGTCCGGGACGCTCTCGCGTACCCGAACCGCGGCCTGAAGCAGGTACTCGTGTCCCTTCTGGGCCCTGAGGTTGGCGACCGCCCCGACGATCGGGGCCTCTACCGGGATCCCCAGCTCCTCACGCACCCCATCGGGCGAGGCGAATCGGGCCAGGGCTTCGGGATCCGGGCCATGGTACAGGGTCTCGATCGGTGGCATCGGGAGGAACCGAAAAGGCCACGGATAGCGTGCGGAGAGGCGGACATGCTCGCTCACGCTGAACACGTGGTCGTTGCGGAAGTAGGTCACCAGGTTGCCCCAATACGTCGCCCTGCGGTAGATCTCCCACACGTTGTGCTCGGTGTAGACGACGGGACACCGTCGTCCCAGGGCGAGCCGCGCGATGATCGCGGGGTGAGGAGAGTGGATGTGGACGAGATCGATCCGGCGCTCGCGAACCAGGGTCCGGAGTCCCATGGCCCAGCCCGCTCCCCAGGCGCCGTCGAGTCCGTGGACCCGAACGCCGAGCGATTCGAGCTCCGGGACCAGTGCGTTCAGCTCGGGGAGCAGGTTGGCGACCTCGTAGTCGAACCGGGATCGGTCCCCGTAGCGAACCGCGTTGACCAGGATGTGTTCCGCCCCTCCCCGGTCGAGGCCCTTGATGGCGAGGAGGATGCGTTTCATGACCAGGCCGCGCCGATCTCGATCGGCCCCAGGGCCGCTGTGAGGTCGGACCCATCGTGGTCGACCACCACCGCGCGGTCCAGACTCCACTGATCGCGTACTACGCCATCGGTCGAGATGATCTGCGTCACCGGGAAGTAAATGCCCGGCCGGAGCGGGAGTGGACGGATCGCGCAGCGCACCGTTCCCTCGCCCGGTCCGAGGGCCACGGGCGGTGAGGTCGAGGAACCGACCTCTCGGCCCGTCTCGTCAACGAACCCGATGCTGAAGACGGCTCTGTTCGATGCCTCGGACCTGAAGCGGATGGAGACGTCGAGCGCTCTCCCGTGGTCGGTCGGTTCATTGAAGGTGACCTCCTCCACCATGGCTCCGCCGGCCCCCCACCGAACCAGGCCGTGCGCGACCGCGGCTCTGCGGAGGTCCTCCCTGGCCGTGCTGTGGCCAGCTGTCGCGGGCTCTCTTCGTTGCATGGCCTCGGCATACAGGGTGAGGGCTTGCTCCGTCGGAGCGTCCGCCGCCACACGGCCGTGGTCCAGCCAAACCACCCGCTCGGTCATGCTGCGGATCAGTGCCAGGTTGTGGGAGACGACCAACAAGGTTCCCCCCGAGCTCCGGTACGCGTCGAGCCACCGGACGCACTTGCGCTGGAAGGAGGCGTCCCCGACCACCAGGATCTCGTCAACCAGAAGGACGTCCACGTCCAGAACGGTGACGGCGGCGAACCCGAGCCTGGAGATCATCCCGGTGGAATACCGCTTCATTGGAGTGTCGGCGAGCTCCTCCAGCTCCGCGAACTGGACAACCTCGTCCAGTCGTGACTCGATGGTCCGCTTCCCGAAGCCGTGAGCGGCTCCGATCAAGGCGATGTTCTCCCGCCCGGTGAGATCTCCTTGGAAGCCGACGAGCACGTTGATGACGGCGCCCAGACGGCCCTTCAGCTCCACGGTTCCCCTGGTCGGCGCGGTCACGCCGGCGATGACCTTCAGAAGGGTCGTCTTGCCCGCCCCATTGTGGCCGACGAGGCCCACCGACGTGCCCTTCCTGATCGAGAGGGAGACGTCTTGGAGCGCGTTGAACGTGTCACGAGCCCACCATGTGGGGAAGAGCTTGCTCACGGCCCGATCCAGCGGAGAGGGCAGCATCTCGCGCACCCGGGCCCGGCCGATCCCGGCGCGATAGGTCTTGGTGATGTCCTGGGCGACGATCAGGTCGGTGTCAGACGACATCGGCAAAGCGTTGCTCCGTAGACGCGAAGTACCAATACCCGACCACGAACGTGACCAGGGCCCCCGCGATGGCCGGCCCCAGGTGCCCGAGCTCCGGCACCTTGCCGAGGACGAGCACGTCGCGGAACGACTCGACGATGCCCGTCATCGGATTGGCCACGTACCAGGGGCGTAGGGTCACCGGGACCCTCTCGAGCGGGTACAGCACGGGGGTGACGAACAGCCACACCTGGACCACCAGCGGGACCGCAAGCCGCACGTCCCGGGCGAAGACGTTGAAGGCGCTTCCCATGAGTACGATCCCGGACACGAAGACCAGCTCCACCAGGGCCAGGAGCGGGAACAGCAGTGCGGTGGTGGGCAGGCCCTCTCCCATGGCGAGAGCCAGGACGACGAACATGACGAAGGCGATGACCAGGTCGATGAGTGAGAGGCCCACCACGCTCAGCGGGAGGACGGCTCGCGGGAAGCCGAACCGACCCAGCATGTGCATGGCGCCCTCCAGGCTCGTCACCCCGAATGTGAGGCTGGTGGCGAAGAAGGTCCAAGGAACGAGCCCGGCGAGGACGAAGAGTGGATACGGGACGCCGGGCGTGTCGACGCCCGCCACCTTGTTGAACACAAGGAGGCCCGCCCCGAGCGTGGCGAGGGGAGGGACGATCGCCCAGGCCAGTCCGCCCAGCGACTGCCGGTAACGTAGCTGATAGTTCCTTTTCACTAGGGAAGCCAGAAGGGACCTGTAGGCCCAAAGGCGTCGAATCACCGTGTCTCCTGTCTAGTCCAACCCGCTCTGGTCACGCGGCGTTGTCGGCTGGCGCCCGCACATCGCCCGAGACTGGCGATCGTCCATGGGGGATTTCTTGTCCCATCGTTGCTGGCAGGGCACCTTGTGCTACTCGGACGCGGTCAAGGGGCGGCGCCGCCCGCCCGATAAGTGCCGCAAGATCGAAGACGGACGAGGGGCTGCTCGCCCCGGGCTCCCTACGGAGGTACCAGGTTCGATGCACCGAATCTCGCGCGCGACCCTGCTGGCGCTCAGCTGCCTGCTCCTGGCCTCTCTGGTAGTCACCCAGGGTCCGGCCAGCGCGGTCGCCTCGTCTCTGACGCCGCAGAACCGGATGCTCGGCTGGCGAGGCGACAAGGTGACGGGATCCGTCCGCGATCCGTCGAGCTGTGGCTTCGAGAACCAGTCGGTCGGAGAGAGCAAGTGCACCAGCTACTACTTCTCCGTCAACATCCCCGGAGACTACTGGAGCGCGCAACGTGGTTCCCTCGGCATCAAGATCCGCTGGATCGACCGGGATGATGACTTCGATCTGTACATCTACCGGGCGGACAGGCTGATCAAGTCGTCCAGGCAGCGACGGTCTACAAGCGAGAGCGTATCGTTCAAGAATCCGAAGCCCGGCACGTATCGGGCCGTCGTCGTGCCCTTCCGGGTGACCGACTCGGGCTACGGGGGTTTCGCTCGCCTGAGGGTGGCCCCGCCGCCGCCGGAGACCCGGTACTACGCGGTTCCCACGTCCATCCATTCCGACTGCTCGAGAGACGTCACCCCGGCTCTGCTCCGATGGATCGGGAGGGTACCCAACAATGCCACCCTTTCGTTCAGTCGCGGGGGGTGCTACCGGATAGACAAGCGCCTCTCCATCGTCGACCGGTGGGGGCTCACCTTCCAAGGCAATGGGGCCACGTTCAAGGCGGTGACGGAGGGCCGCTCGACTCGCGCCCATTTCTTCTTCCTCGGCGGTGGGAACCTGGCCATCAGGAACCTCACCGTGATCGGTGCCAACCCGAACGCAGGGCTGGACCTGGACGCCTTCCGCAAGAGCCTGCAGTGGCAGCATGCGTTCTCCCTCAACGGCGTGCAGGGTGCGGTCCTCGACAACGTGCGGGCATCCGACGTCTTCGGCGACTTCGTCTTCATCGGTGAGGACACCCGCAACGTCCGCATCTGGAGCAAGGACGTCACGGTCCAGAACTCGACGTTCGAACGGAACGGGCGGCAGGGAATCGTCGTCTTCGGAGGGGAGGACGTTACGATCCGGTGGAACTGGCTCGGTGAGGTCAGGATGACGACCTTCGACCTCGAGCCGGCCGCCCATCTGGGAGCTCGGAACGTAGTCATCACGAACAACGTGACGGGCCGAGGCCTGCAACCATGGTTCGTCAGCTCGGGCGACGGCTTCAACGTCTCGAACGTTCACGTCGTTGGGAACATCATGATCTTCGACTCGGGCATCCCGCTCGTCGCCGTGGAGACCCCGGAGGGAGGATGGCGCGGCCCCTTCTACATCGCCGACAACGACCTGATCGTGCGGGAGAGCCCCAAGGGCGCCTTCGAGTTCACGCGAGCCGACAACGTGACCATCGCCAACAACACCGCCACCTTCCTTCTTCGGAACCGGATGACTGCGGTCCTCCTGCAGGAATCCCGCGGGGTTCGGGTGACTGGAAACCATTTCTATGGAGCCGCCCGGATCGTCAAGGCCGACCCGGACAGCGAATACTCCGAGTCGGAAAACGAGACGTGAGGGTTCATTTCCTCGCCCGGGTCCGAGCCGGCCGCCCCTTGAACCACTTGAGGGCGACGGTCCACCGGCGCCGGTAAGACGGACGGCCTCCACCGGACCGAGCGGCCAGGAACGCCCGGTTGGGGAGGAGCAACATCCGGACGTAGCCCGCCTTGGCCCTCAGCCCGGGGATGGCGTGGAGCGTCGCAAGGGTCGTGCCCCCGCGCTTGCGCCGCTCGGTCGTGTAGGCCAGGAGCGCCCGGCGCTCGACCTTGCTTGGAACCAGGGTACGCAGCGCTCCAGCTTGTTCCGGCGTCTCCGCGCCCAGGTACTCCTCGGCGGTGGCGAGGGCATGCTGGAAGACGGCCGAGAGCTTCCAGCACCGGCCCCACTCCGCCAGCTTCCTCCAGTCGACCCGTCCGACACGGCCGATCTGGGCCACGTCCCTGATGGGCGTGAGCCGAGGAGGCCACAAGCCGAGGGACGCGTGGATGCACGCATGGGCGAAGGCTGCGGTGTCGTCCAGACGACAGAGCTGCCGCCCACCCAGAGAGAAGGGGACGATGTGCTCGGCCAGTTCCTCCAGGTCGATCCAGAGCCCGAACGGGCCCACCACGAGCGTTCGGTGGAGGTCGACCTCGAGGCCCCCCTCCCCCACGTGCTCGGCGGCCTTGCCGAAGCGCTCGTCGAAACCCGCCCGCGGCTCGGGCAGCCTGCGAGGGACCCCCAGATCCCGAAGCAAGTCGCTCGCCCGCCGCCAGTCCTGCGTCCGGACGAGCAGGTCGATGTCCCCGAAGGATCGCCACGACGGGTCCGGATAGAACGAGTGGGCGAAGGCGGAACCCTTGAGCACGGTGACATCCACGCCGGCTTGTTCGAAGGCGGCGGCCAGATTGATGAGCCTCCGCTCCAGGGCGAGCACGCCGAGCATGGCGTCTCGATGGCGCCCGATCAGTTCTTCGGTCTGAGCGTCGGTTAGCACGAGCCACCCTGCCTCCCATGCGGCCACGGCAAGCCCCGTGACCCGCTCGCCGCGCAGCACGGAAAGAACCACTGGCCAAGCGTCGTCCGGGACCCGGATTGGCTCCCCGCCATCCCGGCCGGACAGTCCGAAGCCAGCGATACGGCGGGGCAGGGCCACTCGGGGTGCGAGGTCAGTTGTCAGCTTCGACGACCTCCTCGATGAGGTGGCGCCCGATGAGCTCGTCCACCAACGCTTCCACGTCGGCCGCGATGGCGGTCGCCGGCATGCCGTAGATCTCGCCCGTCATCTCCACGATCTCGGTGAGCGTCCGGGGAACGTCCAGAAGGTGCCAGACCGCCGAACCGGCCCCGGCCAGCAGATCGAAGTCCTCCCGGTCGGGCGGGGCCACGAGGACCTCGCTCCCGACCGATCGATAGAGCGTGCCGGGCGAGTGCCGGAATCGAGCGGGGTGGACGCTCACAGGCGGACGACGTTCGAACGACGCTCGGCCCCGTAGGCGTTCCGGGCGTCGAAGACGAGGCTCGCGTGTTGAGCGATCCAGTCCAGGTCGTAGGCCCGGTGGGGCGTCAGCAAGGCCACGCAGTCCGCCTCGATCACCGCGCGGCGGGTCAGCTCGGTTCGGCTGAGGATCCTTCCGTTCATCGGGACGGTCGAGACGTGGGGGTCGTGGAATGAGATCCTCGCTCCCTCCCGCGAGAGGTGCGCCATGATCTTCAGCGACGGGGACTGTCGGACGTCCCCGTCGTCCGCCTTGTACGCGATACCCAGCACGAGCACGCTGGGACTCTGCACGGCCTTGTCTCGCTCGTTCATCGCCTCCCAGATGCGACGGGCCACGTAGCCCGGCATCCGATCGTTGATGTCATGAGCCAGCTCCAGGATTCGGAACTGGCGCGGGGCGCCTCCGCCGGCAGCCCCGGCCACCTGGCCGTCCAGCGGGAGGAAGTGCCCGGCGTCTCCCGGCCCCGGATGGAAGGGTGTAAATCCGAAGGCCTTGGCCTGAGCGGCCTCGACGACTTCCCAGGCGTCGATCCCGACGTCGTGGCACAGCATGGCCATCTCGTTGACCAGGGCCACGTTGACCTGCCGAAAGGTGTCCTCCAGGAGCCTGGCCATCTCCGCCGCGCGACAGGACGACACGACCACGACCTCGTCCACGAGCTGCCGGTAGAACAGCGCCGCCGCCCCGGTGGCCTCCGGCGTCAGACCTCCCACCACTTTGGGCGTGCTGCTGAGACCGTACGCGGGGCTGGCCTGTTCGGTTCTCTCCGGTGAACATGCCAGGAGGAAGTCGGAATCGGCCTTCAGGTCTGAAGCCTCCAGGAGGGGGCGAACTACCCCATCCGTAGTGCCCGGGTAGGAGGTGGATTCCAGGACCACGAGCTGGCCCGGATGGAGATACCGGGCCACATGCTTGGAGGCCTCCTCCACCAGAGTCAGGTCTGGGATGCCGCCCCGGATGGGAGTGGGCACGCAGATCAGGATGACCTCGCCTTCCTTCAGGACATCCGTCCGGCTCGTGAAGGTGGCGCGCCCCGTGGCGATGGCGGCCTCGAAGGCTTCCTCCTTCACCCCCGGAACCGTAAGCCCACCGCGCCCGAGCTCCTCGACGCGGGCCTCGTCGGTGTCGATGAAGGTGACGGAAAACCCCGTCACCGCCGCTGCACACGCCAGAGTCAGGCCGACATGGCCCTGGCCGAAGACGCAGACGGAGGCGCGGTGGGCGAGGATGTGGCGTCGGAGAAGGGCAGTGCTCTTCATAGGGTCATCGCCTCCCAGCCTGGCTGCTGGAGCGGAGGGTGGGGGGGCGTCCGAGGGTGTCAGGCTTCCGGGTGACTCGCTTCGACGACCATCCGTATCGCCCTGGCCCGGCGGCGGAAGCATTGCCGTCGGGAGATTCCCACGGCCCGGGCGATGTCCTTCACCGCCAGTTGCTTCACGTACCAGAGGAACAGGACCTGGCGATCGCGATCCTCGACCTGCCGCATCCGCCGGCACAGCTCGGTCCGTTCATCCAGGGTGTCGAGCAGTCCCGCGTGGAATCGCTGGGCGGGATCGGTGCCTCTGCGCGCCGCTCCCACCTGGAGAATGGATGTGGTGGCCGGCTGCCACCAGTCCGTGTACGTCAAGAGGGCCCGGACGACCTCTGAAGGAGAGCGCAGCACAAACTCCCCCACCTTAGACAATAGCCGGCCATTCAGGGACGCGCCAGAGGGGGAAATCCCCTACGTGCGGGGTCCTCATGATGCCCTGAAATACCGGTAGTAGCGCCGGGGCATGGGAACCTCGGTGGCTCCGTTGAGGGCAACGCCGATGACGGGAGCGCGCAGTCGCTTGAGGAGCTCGCTGGTCCGCTCCGCGAGCTCGGCCGTTGTTCTCTTGGCGCGGGCCACTACCAGCACCGCATCGACCAAAGGAAAGAGGTGGGTGGCATCGGCGGAGGCGAGGACCGGCGCTGTGTCCACCAGGACGATGTCGGCCTCCCGACGGGCTTGGGCCAAGGCGTCCCGCATCCTCACCGAGCTGAGCAGCTCTGCGGGATGCTCCCGCGGGGATCCGCTCGTGATCACTCGAACGCCCGGGATCGGCGTCTGCCGTATGTGGCCGTTCAGGATGAGCTGGCCGTCCCCGGACGCGAGCGCCGCCCCGAGTCCTCCGTTGTTGGGGATCCCGAACAGGTCGTGGATCCGAGGATGCCGGAAGTCACAGGACACCACCAGCACGCTCTTGCCCACATGGGCCAAGGAGTTTGCGAGGTTCGCCACGACCGTGGTCTTGCCATCACTGGGACCGGGGCTGGTTACGAGGATCGTCTTGAGCGGCTGTGTGGTGGCCTCGGCATGGCTCCACTCCCTCCCGTTCCCGTTGAGGACCGGGGCCTGCATCACGCCCGCGCCGAGCAGCCGGAACGCGTCCTCGACGATGGGCATCGGGGCGACAACGGGAACGCGCCCACGGGCCCGCGCCACCACTGTCACACCCTTTCGGGTCTTCCTGGTGACGGTCATGCCCTTTCGCTTCCGCCGGGAGATGAACGGGATCTCGCCCAGGACCGGAAGCCCGAAGTGTCTCTCGGCGGCCTCCTTGGTCCTGATCCTGGTGTCGAACCGTTCCAGGACGAGGGCGAGGGCCACTCCGACGGCGAGCCCGAGGATCGCCGCCAGGATCAAGCGGGAGGTCCGGCTGCGGGGAGCGTCGAAGGTCGTCGGGGTGGGGAGCAACTCGGGGACGGCGGTCTGGATGATGAGGAATCCCAGGGGAGCGGTCGCCGAGCTGGCCGTCTGCTGCATCTGGTTGGCCAGCAGCCCGTAGGTCGTGATCCTCGCGTTACGTTCCGCCGTCAGGAGCTCTCGCTGGAGGAAGTCGCTCGTCCGGGCGATCTGCCGGTCCAGCCGGGCGATGGACCTCTCCAGGCGCTCCAACTGCTTGTCTAGGGCCTCCGCCTCGGCCGTGGCGCTCTCTTGCTCCCGCTCGCTGATCCATCCGAGCAGCTCCTCTGCATACGTATCCGCGAGGATCTTCGCCTCATCCGGATCGGAGGAGGTGACGCTGATGGTGAGCAGCCCTGCGTTGGTATTCGCGCTCGCCCCGACCCTTTGACTCAGCTGGGCCGGATCACCCTCGAAGTCGACGGCCTCCGCCACCCTCTGAGACACGTCGGGGATGGTGGCGAGGGCGGCGATGGTGTTCAGGTTGGCGAGGCCCCCGCCGGCCCGGCCGGTATTGAACAGGACGGTGGACGCCTGGTAGGTCTCGACCCGAGGACCGGTCCCGAGCTGAGTTGGGCCGGTCGTGGTGAACCAGCCGATGGCGAGCGCAACGGCCACCGTCGCCGCGATGATGGGCCAGCGCCGGCGAAGCCCTCTCAGGTACTCGATAGGGTCCACGGATGGCTCCTTCCAAGCTGATGCGCCACCACGGAGGCGGCGGCGGTCTGGTTGGCGACGCCCAGCCGGGCGAAGATGCGCGACTTATGATGCTCCACGGTCTTGGGACTGATGCCCAGGTGCCGGGCGACCTGCTTCCCGGGCAGGCCTCGCGCCACCAGGGCGAGGATCTCCTGCTGGCGGGGGGTCAGGCGAGGACCGGTGGTTCGGTCGATGCCGGGAACCAGAGCGGAAGCCAGGGCGGCCACCGACGCCCCCGTGGAAACACGCACGCCCTCATCCGTCCCCACCGCCTCTCCCAGGAAGACCACGCGCACACCCCGCTTTCGGAGCCGGCTCGCGGCGTCCTCGGCGCCGGGCAGGAGTTGGTCAATGGCTACCGCGTCTGCCCGTTCCCCGCGCCGTTCGGCGTCCGGAGCTGTCGTGGCCATGCCGACCGCGGCGATCCCGGGATAGTGGCCGAGCGCGGCCGCTATCCCCTCGGCCACCAAGGCCTCTCGATGGGCCACCACGACGCCGCGGGGCTTCACAGCTCCGCCCGCGCCGCCAGGGGCTGGACGTGTTCCCCGGCCAGCATCTTGATCCTGGCCGCCAGCTCCTCCCGGCTCGCCTGGGAGGCCAGCCCTTCCAGCTCGCGGATGGCCCGCCGCAGGACGGCGGGGTCGGGCAGAGGAGGCCTCGAGGCGATGATGCCGGGGTGCCCGCTCGGTAGGGGTTCCTCGCCCGGATCAAGGACGTCCTCCACGAGCTTCTCCCCCGGCCTCGTCCCCACGAACGAGATCTGCACGTCCCGATCGGGAACGAGCCCGGAGAGCCGGATGACCTTCTTGGCCAGGTCGAGGATGTTCATCGGCTCCCCCATGTCCAGCGTGAACACCTCTCCTCCCTTGGAAAGGGCTGCTGCCTGGAGCACGAGCTGGACGGCCTCCTCGACGCTCATGAAGTAGCGGGCCATGGACGGATGCGTCACCGTGACGGGGCCGCCCTGCGCGATCTGCCGGAAGAACGTCGGGATCACGCTCCCCCGGCTGCCCAGGACGTTGCCGAACCGGACGGCGCAGAACACGCAGTCGCTGCCCGGGACGCACCGAACGATCTGCTCGGCGAACCATTTCGACGCGCCCATGACGCTCGCCGGCCTCACCGCCTTGTCCGTCGAGATGAGGACGAATCGCCCCACGCCGGTGGCCACCGCGGCGTCGGTGACGTTGGCCGTCCCGATCACGTTCGTCCGCAGGGCTTCTTCCGGATGGCTCTCCAGCAGGTCGACGTGCTTGTGCGCCGCCGCGTGGAAGACGACCTCGGGCCGGTAGGTCATGAAGATCGACAGGATCCGGTCCTGGTCGCGGATGTCGGCGAGCTCCATCTCGGCCCCGCTGCGCCCGTCGATCTCCGTGAGGAGATCGTGGAGGTGGGTCTCGTCGTGGTCGAGGAGAAGGAGCGAGGAGGGTTCGAAGGACAGGACCTGTCGGACGATCTCCGACCCGATGGATCCTCCTGCCCCCGAGACCAGCACCCGCCGCCTGCTCAGGATGCCTCTCACCGATTCCAGGTCGGTCTGCACCTGCTGCCTGCCCAGGAGGTCCTCGATCTGGAGGTCTCGGATGTCACGGGCCGTGATCCTTCCACCCACGGTCTCCCGCACCGACGGCAGCACTCGCAGCGTGACGCCCGCCTCCTCGCAGAGCGCGGCGACGTGGCGAACCACCTCGCTCTTGGCCGAGGGAACCGCCAGCAGGACCTGGTCGACCCGCAGCCGGGCCACCAGGCGAGGGATCGCTACCCGCGTCCCGAGGACCGGGACGCCGTGGAGCGACAGGCCAACCTTCCGCGGGTTGTCGTCGACGAAGCCAACGGGGTCCAGGCCAAGGGAGGGGTTGCGGAGAAGGTCCTTCAGGACCATCGACCCGGCGTCGCCCGCCCCCACCACCAGGACTCGCATCGGCTCGGCCTCCAGGGAGCGTCGCCTGAACCCGAATAGCCGGCTCTGGAACCGGAGCGCCCCCACCCCCATGAGGGACAGGGCGGCCCCCAGGATGACGACCGATAGAGGCAGGAGACGGGTGGTGCCACCGATCAGGAGCGTCGCCGCGACGACCGCGAGGCCGGCCAGGATGCCGGCCTGGATCACGCGGCGGGCCTCCTGGACGCTCGCGTAGCGCCACATCTGCCCGTACAGGCCGAACAGGTAGTTGGTCAGGAGATGGAGGAACCCGATCACCGGGATGAACTGGAGGAAGTTGGTCCAGTACCGGGGAGGCACGGCGCCTTCCAGCCGCAGTACCAGGGGAGTTAGGTACGCCACGAACACGATGGCCAGGTCCAGGAGGGCCAGGGGCACGTCGCGGCGGACGCGAGCCACGATCAGGCTCGCCCACCCCCCCGGCTTCGGCCCGACCTCCCGTTCGCGATCCGGCGACACTGAGCCTCCCGTTTCTTGGGTCAGGTGGGGTGAGTTGCCACGACACAGCGTGGCATTGGAGTAAGGGCTGAAGTCTACGCAGACCGCCTGCGCTCCTCATGGGCCGTCGTGCGTATCTTCCGTACGTCAAGAGACGTAGAGGGCGGCGAGCGCGCTTTCGGATACTCGGCGGGGCCAGTCCCTGGACCGTAGGGTCCTTCACGTGGGGCGCCCCAGCGCCGTGGGAAAGATACGGCACCGGTACGATGCACGGCCCGATATGGGTGCGGGATGCTTCACTCCAGAGATCGCTAGAGGCGATAGCTTGTGGAGCTTGCGGAGGGAGGTGAAACATATTGAGCGACGAGCTTGAGACTCAGGATGGAATCTCCCGTAGGAAGATGCTCAAGCGGATCGGCGCCGGAGCGGCCGTTGCATGGTCCGCCCCGATCCTCACGAGCATGAGAGCGCCGGTCTTCGCGCAGCAGAACGCCTGTCCGCCGGAGGACTGCCCCGGGAACCCTTGTCAGACGGGGGCGTGCACGCAGGGTCTGGGCTGTTTCATCTTCGGCCCCGACACCGAGGGCAACGACCACTGCTACCAGAACATCTTCTGTAGCTGTGTGGTCCCCTGTGTCGACTCTTCCGACTGCGCCCCGGACCAGTTCTGCCAGCCCAACACGGGGTGCGGATCCGGAGGCGTCTGCCTCAACTGCTGCGGCGAGGGCTGCCGTGATGCCTTGGGTGGTAAGGCGCCCAGGGGCAGGACGGCCCACTAGAGCGCGAAAGGTCCCGCCAGTAGGGACGTTGTCAATGTGAGGGG
>JBOGVA010000004.1:0-5830 GCA_050692195.1 Actinomycetota bacterium
CGCCAGCGAGCGCGAGAGAACCCAACGTGGATGGCCATCTCGGTCGAGTTCGGGCCCGGGATCAGGTTCGTGGCGCCGATGAGGTCCAGGAACTGCCGATCGGTCATCCATCGCCGCCGGGTCACCACCTCGTCATGCATCATGGCGATGTGGACGGCGGGACCGCCGAAGGCGATCGTGCCCAGCTTCAGGAAGAGTCGAGCCAGCTCACCGAGCCGGCCACTCTCCACACCTCCCCTCATCCCAGAAGCTCCTCGGCCAGCTCTCGGAGCGCCTTGTTCGCCCCTTTGAGCGCAGCACGGCCGGCCTTGGTCGCTCGGTACACGCGCCGGGACCGGCCGGCCTGGACCTCCTTGTGAGAGACCAGCAGACCCTCGGATTCCAGCCTGTGCAGTGTGGGATAGAGCGAGCCGGGGCTCAGGCGATAGCCATGTCGGCGCAGCTCCTGCGCTATCCAGGCGCCATGAACACCGCCTCTTTCAGCGGCGTGATGAAGGATGTGGAGACCTACGGCACCGCGGAAGAAGTCCGAGAGGATTCGGATACCGGATTCCTGGCGCACACAAATATCGTACTACGATATCGACTCTGGATATCTGTTTGGGGGGTTCTCCCGATCAACTGGGAGGCGGTGGCTCGGGCTCGAGGGGGCCGGCCCGCAGTACTGAGGCCCTCCGCCAGTGGAACAGGAATAGGCCGTAGGCCGCGAGCGCCAGGAAGCCTGAGCTTGCGAGCTGAACGATCCCAGCGTCCCGCTCGGCATTCGCTGGCTCGAACCCCGTCGTCCCCGGGGCCGCGATCCGGACGATGCCGAAGATGGCCAGGGCTCCCCCGACCAGGATGATGAGGACGGCCACGAAGCACACCGCATAGAGGTAGGCCTGGTAGCTGCGTCGGACCGGTCCCTCCGCCAGGCTCCCCCCAGCCTCGAGGTCCCGGATGCGCCGGGCGTGGAACAATAGCACCAGTCCCGCAGCCAAGAAGATCAAGCCTGACTGGATCGCCTGGCGCGTGTGCTCAACGTTCGGATCGAAGGGCCCGTACTCCTCGAAGCCGTAGGACGGGTCCTCGAACGGCGATTCCTCCGTGACGCCTTCGGACGGGGGCTCGAACCCCGGCGGAACTGGTGAAGGGAAGACTTCATCGAAGCCCCGGTGGGGAAGGGCCAGTCGGACCACCGAGGAGACTGTCGCGGTCAAGGAGAACACGGCCACGAACAGCGCCACAAACGTCAGGACGAACAGATAGATGGCGTAGGGGCGCCGTCCCGTCGGGTCCGGCTCCCTCCGATCGGTGGCGACGTTGGTGACCGTCAGCACGATCAGCCCGAGACTGGCTAGGGGGATCAGCAACTCCAGCCCGAAGAAGAACATCAGCGGACCTCCTCGGTCGGCGAGCCGGGGCTTCGACGGCCGGAGCATACTCCCGCCGCCCGACCTAAACCATCCGGGTCAGTTTGAATCGAGAAGCCCCACCTCGTTCTCCTCGATCCGGGCGGGAACGCGGCGAAGGCCACGAATGGTTTCCTACTTCGGTTCGCTGTGCCTGTGAGCTCCGTGGAGGATCGTCAGAGCGGGGGCATCCGCCAGCCTCCTACCGTTCGCTCTATCCGCTGGGCCGCGGCGATCGCCACGTCGTCTCGCCACACGCTCCCGACGACCTGCACGCCGATCGGCAACCCCTCTATTAGGCGACCCGAAGGGACGACCACGCAGGGCTGCCCCGAGAGCGAGAACGGAAGCGTGTAGTGGAACATCGTCTCGACGCTCTCGCCGTGCAGGTCCGCGGGACCGGGCCCCGTCGGGCACACGATGATGTCGACGGAGTCCATGAAGGCGAGCATCATCGTCCGGAACCCGTCCCAGTCCGCCAGCAGTCGGACGGACTCCCCGCCCGGCAGAGCTTCCCACGCCCAATAGCGCTGCGTGATGTCGAGCGCGTCCTGACCCATTCGGTCGGGGCACGCCTCCGTCACCTGCGCGCCGGCCGCGGCCAACGCGCCCGCAGCGTCTCGGACCGCAGCGGCTGTATCCGACGTCGTCGTGATGACTCCGTCGTCCGTGTAGAACGCGACGCGCAGTCCGGCCAGTTCCACGTCTTCCGGGTCACGCACCGGTACCGGAACGACCCCGCTGTCCCGACCGTCCGGACCCGCCACGATCTGGAGGACCGGAGCCAGATCCTGGACGAACCGAGAGAGAGGCCCGATCTGCGTTCGGGTATCGCTGAGGCCGCCGGGTTGGTCGAAGGCGCCGGTGTTCGGGATCCGACCAGTCGTGGGCTTGAGGGCCGCGACGCCACAGAAGTGGGCCGGCACGCGGAGGCTCCCGCCCGAGTCGCTGCCCAGGCCGACCGGTGACCCTCCCGCCCCCTGGATCGCGGCCTCACCGCCGCTGCTTCCGCCCGGCGACCGTCCCCTGGCGTAAGGATTGTTCGTCCTACCGTGGATCGGATTGTCCGTGACACCACCGGCACCGCCGGGTGGGACATTCGTCTTGCCGAGAAGGATCGCCCCCGCCCGCCGCATCCGGGCTACCGCCACGGCGTCCGCCTGCGGCACCACGCCGATCCGCTCCCGGATGCCGGCCGATGTCTCGACCCCCGCGGTATCCAACACGTCTTTCGCCGTGAACGGAACACCGTGCAACGACCCGAGCGCTCGGCCTCGAGCGAGGGACGCGTCCGCGGCACGCGCCTCTTCAATGGCCCGGTCGGCGGCGACGACGATGACGGCATTGATCGACGAGTTGACCGCCGCGATCCGCCGCAGGAACGCCTCGACGACCTCAACGGACGAGACCACCCGCCGTCGGATGAGCCCCGCAATGCCAACAGCGCCGTGCAGCCAGATCTCTTCCACAGAACAGGAGTCTATGAATGCGCTCGCCCGAGCGCTGGAAAGAGTCAACGCGTCCAGGGCGCGGTTTCCTGCACGCAGGCGGCGGCGCGCTCCAATAGAAGCCCGCGCTCCCGCACGTTGCGTGTCAGCGAGGCTGCGCGTACGAACTCCTCGCGTGCATCGTCGAAACGGCCGACCTTCGCCAGGAGATCGCCCCGCACGCTGTGCAAGAGGTGGTAGCCGTTGAGCGAGGGCTCCGAGGTCAGCTCATCAACGAGCTCGAGACCCGCTCCCGGACCGAACGCCATCGCGACCGCCACCGCACGGTTCAGCTCCACAACTGGGGACGGCGCGATCTGGGCGAGAGCATCGTAGAGCGCCAGAATACGCGTCCAGTCCGTCACCTCTGGCCTTCGCGCTCGGGCGTGACAGGCGGCGATCGCCGCCTGCAACGCGTAGGCGCCGAGCGCGCCGCCGAGATTCTCGGCACGTTCCAGCGCTGCCAGACCACGACGGATGAGGAGCCGATCCCAGCGCGCGCGGTCCTGGTCGAGCAGCAACACTGGCTCTCCCGACGGGCCGATCCGTGCCCTCAGCCGCGACGCCTGGATCTCCATGAGGGCGACCAGGCCGTGGACCTCGGGCTCGTTCGGCGCGAGCTCGGCGAGGATGCGGGCGAGGCGCAGCGCCTCCTCGCAGAGGGCTGGCCGCACCCAGTCGTCCCCGGCGGTCGCCGCGTAGCCCTCGTTGAAGATGAGGTAGATAACCTCGAGCACCGACGACAGGCGGGCCTCGCGATCGGCTCCCTGAGGGACCTCGAAGGGAACCCGCGCCTCGGCGAGGGTCCGCTTGGCCCGGACGATCCGT
Organism: Actinomycetota bacterium; assembly: GCA_050692195.1. Lineage (GTDB taxonomy): Bacteria > Actinomycetota > UBA4738 > UBA4738 > UBA4738 > JBOGVA01. Next base: position 3,707 of record JBOGVA010000004.1, read on the forward strand.
TGGGCGACGGTCGCCTCCGGAACGAGGAAGGCCCGCGCGATCTCCTCGGTCGAGAGGCCTCCGAGCAAGCGGAGCGTCAGCGCGACGCGCGCCTCGGTGGACAGAACCGGGTGGCAGGCGACGAACATCAGGCGCAGGAGGTCGTCGCCGACGTCGTCGATCAGATCATCGAGATCCGGCACGGCCATCTCCTGTTGGACCTCGAGTTCGCGGCCGAGCTCCTCGTGCTTGCGCTCGACCATCGCGGTCCGTCGGAAGTGGTCCTCAGCTTGACGGCGCCTTCGTCGAGCTCTGAGCGCGTAGGGATAGAACCGCCATCCGCCCCCCCGAAGTTCCAAGTTTCGCGTGCTAGCCCATCGTAGGGGCCGGCCTGGCGCGCGGCTCGGACGGTTTCGAAAGCATCCACTCCGCCCCGAGCATCGCGGCCACGACGGCGATCCCTGCGATGGCTTCACCGGTCGAGATCGAGTCGCTCGAGCATCCGGACTCGGTCGCGCCTCGCGGAAGGTCGCGGCTGTTTATCGAGATCGACGCGTCATGAACGAACCTGTCGGGGTTCAGGCGGAACAACTCGCCCGTGGTGGGGTTCCTTGCCCAGCAGACCGGGTCCTCGCGCGCGAACAAGGCGAAGAACGCCACGCCGCCCAGCAGGACGGCGACGAGCACGGCGGCCATCGACCTCGACCGGCTCCCTCCAGCACCCTGCATCTGCCTAGCGGCGACGAAGAACATCACCCCGGGGGCCACGAAGACGAGCCCGATGAGCGAGATCAGCGTTACGAACGCGAGCCCCAGGTCGAGGGCACCGGCAGCAACCAGGAGCGACGGTCGATCGCGGAGACCAAGAAACGCGAGAAGTGCGGGCGCAGCGAACACCACCGCGAACGCGATATTGCCGGCGACCTCTGCGGCCCGCTCGACGGGTTCGGCGTTGACCGTGCGGAGAATTCCCACAGCGACCGCAAGCGCGAAGGAGAGGACGATTCCGACGACGGCGATCCGAGGAGCGGTGGGGCGTAGGGTCACAGCCAAGGGACTACCTCCACCGACATCTTAGGCGGCGTCGGGATGTCTATCCCTCTAGAGAGACAGGATGGGACTACTTTGGAACGTATCGGTGGCGTGCCCTGGACCTGAACGCGAGAGCCTCCAGGTTGGGATTCCGCGACGGCGGGATCGAGGACTTCACCTATGCGGAGCCCTTCGCGTCACTCCTCGGTTCACACGAGGCCCAGTCGCTGTGGAGGTGAGGGGATGTTTTCAAACCGCCTCCGCTTGCTTCAACAGCTCGTGATGGCTCCCAGGTGAGATCACGCTCGCACGGACCACCGCACCGTCCATGGACCGGGTTCGCCGAGTACGATGCTCCCGCGCATGGGCTCCACGAACGAGGAGCGAGATGCCTATCTACGCGGCCAGATCGAGCCGGGCGAAACCATCCTGGCGATCGGGCCGCAAGCGCTCGTTACGGACCGGTGCATCCTGTTAGGTTGGCGGCTCCAATGGCCACCGCACGCTGGCGAGTGGACACACGACGCGCTCGCCTTCGAGGAGATCAGTCGGTGGAGCAAGGGTCGACGGCACGACCATCGACCGCTGCTCCGCGTCGAGCACCCCGCCCACCGAAGGCTCGAGTGGGCCCCCGCACACCGGTTCCTCTGGTTCTGTTGGGGCAATGCCACGGCCGAGATCTCGCACCAGGAGACGACGTTCTCCTTCGCCAGCCGCCGAGATCCGGTCTTCCGCGCCATGAGCGAACGCCTGGAGCTCGCGGGCGCACCCCAAGGAGAGCCCTTCGTCGAGGTGCTCCCCGGCACGCGTGAGGAGCGGCTTGGTCGCAGGGTCAGCCTGGGCGTCTACCGCTTGCACGCCGGCCCCCTTGGGGTCGTGCATAATCCACCATGTGATCTGCCCGTGGTGGAGTTCCTCGTCCAGCCTGGCCAGCCGGCGGCGGAGCCTTACGCATCGGGAGCTGGGCGCTTCTCGCCGTCCCTGCCTGGCTTGTCAGCCCCTGGCTCGCATTGCCGGCCGTCTTGCTCGTGGAGGTCACGTGGGTCGTGGCATTGCAGCGATCGTGGCACCGCGACCGCCAAGGTCGCTCCGCCCGAACGTGGCGAGCGTGAC
>JBOGVA010000005.1:0-16772 GCA_050692195.1 Actinomycetota bacterium
GCGGGACGTCGATGGCGTCGCCGCACGTTGCGGGGGTCGCGGCCCTCTACCTCGAGGACAACCCTTCGGCGTCGCCGTCGAGCGTGCGCAACGCGATCGTGTCCTCGGCGACCTCGGGGGTGCTCTCGAACGTGGGAAGCGGCTCCCCCAACCTGCTCCTGTACTCGTTGCTCACCGAGGAGCCGCCTCCAGGGGACGACTGTTCGCTACCGGAGTCCTACGGCGGCACGCTCTCGGGGACAGGCGACTACGACTACCACCCGAACGGGAGCTACTTCTACTCGAGCAGATCGGGAACTCACGTCGGCTGCCTGCGAGGACCGGAGAACGCTGACTTCGACCTGTACCTGTACAAGTGGAACGGCTACTACTGGCATGTGGTCGCGGCAGGTGAGAGCCCGTCGTCGTCGGAGGACATCAGCTACAACGGCACGGCCGGCTACTACCTGTGGGAGGTGTATTCCTACAGCGGGAGCGGCAGCTACACGTTTGAGATGAAGCGGCCCTAGTCGTATAGCTCTCGGGACAACCGGTCCGAGCTGTACGCCCGACCTCGTGGTCGCTCCTGGGCACCGGCCCAGGGCCTAGCCGTTAGCGACGCGCTCGATCACGATCATCGCCACCGGGTCGGTCCATCCGTAGACGTCCGGATCCAGATCGCCCACCCCCTCGATGCCCGGGTGATGCCTGATGAGCTCGCCTTCCGGATCACGCACGAACGGGTTTCCGCAACACGGACCCGGGATGAACTCCATTTGCTCGTTGTTCACCTCGCTGCCCGCGTCGTACGCGTTCGTCTCGCGGGTCCGCTCGTGCCCCCGGAGCTGCAGGCCGTCCAGGCCGGTGAATGCGTCGTTTGTGTTGACGAGCATGGTCAGGATGGTGAGCCGGTTGAACCTTCCCTGCGTCGTGACGAGGTAGGTGCGGGATTCGCCTGAGGGGATCGGTCCGCCCTCCCCGGTGAACACTTCCGTTACTCCGGGAAGCTGCACGAGAGCGGACTCCGCCGGAGCGTTGTTTGCGTCCTCGGCAATGGCAGCGACCACATGACTCGCGATCTCGCCCACACTCCAGACGTCGGCCCGGTTGGAGTGGACGACGAACAGCGGCGGAGAGAGCGGCTGGGAGCCGGGAGGTCCCGAACCAGGTGGCGTCAGATTGCTGATGGTGACCCTCCAGTGCCTCTCCTGGCTGTCCGCTCCGGAGTCGCTTGTCGCTCCCTGACCCTGGGCGGACCCTCCGGTGGCCAGAAACGCTCCGAGCACAGTGACCGCCAGCGCCAGTAGGCTGATCCGTCTCATCGAGTCCTCCTTTCCTCACCTGCCGTCACGCTAATCGCCTGGCCCGACTCAGGATGCCTGCTCCGCTTACAAGACCCTTAAATCCCCTGAAGGGGAAGGATCCCTCCTTCGGTCGGCTCGCCAGAGTCGAACGGCTTCGTTTCCGAGGCTCGCCGACCACCCTGATCGATGGCGAGGCCCCTTACATCTGGCGTGTTGTCCGCGCCCCCCTCAGGTCAGTGGGCATCGCGGCCAGAGCCCGGCCAGTCCGGGGGTCAGCCGCCATGGGTGTGCGGCTGTGCGATGAGCTCCCCGAGGGCGAGATGCACGCACTCGCAACAGATGGCGGGCCCGCAGTCGCGCTCGTCGCAGAACTCGCAGCAGTCGATCTCGTAACCGCACTCGGAGCACCTCAACGTGGCCTGTTCGTCCTTGTCCCTTCGAGCCTTCCCGTTCACGGACGGCCTCCGTCGGTCATGTGGATCTCGTGCACGGCCTTCTTCGCATCATCTCTCACCAAGAGGCCAACGAGCCTCCCGTCCGACGTGGTGACAGGAGAGTTCGGAAGGTCATGCTCGACCATGAACACCGCCATCTCCTCGATGGAGACGAAGGGCCGGAAGGTGCTCGGGCCGGGCCGCATGGCTCTCTCGATCCGCTGGTCGGGATCCCCTTCGAGCTCATTGGCGCGCAGCAGGCCGAAGACGACCGACTCCTGATTGACGACCACGCAGGCGTCCCAGCCCGCTGCACGCACGCGCTCTCGGACATCGCCCAGCTGTTCGTCCAGATTGCACGTAGGGGCGTCGCGGCGGGCCACGTCACCCGCCCGGGGCCGTTCCGCGTTCGTGCCCTCGGTGGGGAGCCCCGCAGCCAACCAGTCCAGCTTGCCGGCGACGTAGTGGTACACCTCGGTGAACCCGAAGCTCTCGAGCCGCCACGCGGCCCGTGGGCTCATGTCTCAAGCAGAATCCCAGCAGTACACGATGACCGGCCGCCCGGTGTCGAGGACCTGGCGCGCCTCGGCCTCCAGCCTTCGCAGGGGCAGGTTGATGGCTCCGGGGAGATGATCCTCTTCGTACTCATTGGCGGGTAGGACCTCCACCACCTGCGCTCCCCGAGCCACGAGCCTTTGCAGGCCATCTCGATCGATCTCCTGGGGCATCGCTCCCTCCTCTCCCGATCCAGCAACGGAACGGCGAACCAGTCCAGTTTCTCCCCTCGTCGCGAACGAACCTGTGCTCTGGGTTCCCTCTTGGTCCGATCATGGTCGGGCAGCCGACATTTCGGGCCGGTTTCGGCTCCCTTATCCCTCGACGGGCCTAATGGGGTCCGTACGATGTCAGCGTGGTGACACAGTTACTCAAAGGTCGCCCTCCGGAGGACGTGATACGAGAGGCGGCGTGGGTGGCACGATGTGTAGGAAGGAAGGAGACCGCCCCGCTCTCGGAGGCCGACCTTTCCGCCCTCGCCAGCTATCTCTCCAAGCGGGAGGTCGAACGGGGGGGCGTCTTGTTCGCGACCGGGCACGTGCCCCAAGGGGTGTGGATCATCCGTGGGGGAACCGTGGAGCTCTCAGTCGGCGCAGGCCGCCGGCGGCAGATCGTCCAGCTTCTTCATCCCGGCGACGTGGATGGTGACGTCCAGCTCATTCTCGGGATGCCGTTCCCCTACACGGCTCGGGCATCCTCGGATGCTCAGGCGCTCTTTCTGGAATCGGGCTCGTTCGATCGGCTCCTCGCCGAGCACCCCATGGTGGCGCGCCGATGGCTCTCCAGCGTGGCGACCAGGGTCGTTCGGAGCCAGGCCCGAATCCTCGGGCTGCTCGGCAAGAGCCTCACCGCGCAGGTCGCCCGCCTGCTGACCGAGGAGGCGGTCGGCGGCCGGATCCAGCTACCGCAGCGAACCCTCGCGGCCATGCTCGGTGTGCACCGGCCGTCGCTGAACAAGGTCCTGAAAGAGCTCGAGCGCGGGCGCCTGGTCCGAGTGGGGTACAGCGAGATCGAGATCCTTGACGCAGAAAGGCTCGTCCGGCTCGCCTCCTGAGGCCGTCCGCGGGTTCCGCACCCCAAAAACCTGTCTGCCTGCTGACAGAGCATGCTCGGCCCGTCTTGGGTCTGGGTTTATTGACTGAGAGTGTTGATGGAAGCAAAGGAGTGTCGATGAGGCTGTTCGCTCGGACAGGCCGGCATTGTGAGCACGTCCCGGAACCCGCGGCGAGGCCGCGGGCTGGCGCCTGCGAGGACTGCGGCAGCGGGTTTAACCTCCGCGTCTGCACGGAATGCGGGTACGTGGGGTGCTGCGAGTCCCAGCTTGGCCATGATCGAGAGCACGCCATGGAGACTGGGCACCCGGTGATCAGGTCCCTGCCCCTGTCGAAGGACTCGTTCACGTGGTGCTACCGGTGCCGCAGGTACGTGTGAGGTCGAGGAATCACGTGGAGCGAAACAGGATCGATCGATGAGCAAGGACATCGATACCGTGAACGATCAGGACCTTCGAGCGGCAGGTCCTGCAGTCGGATACGCGCGTCCTGGTCCAGTTCTGGGCCGAGTGGTGCCGACCCTGCCACGTGGTCGCACCCGTCATAGAGGAGCTCGCCACGGAGCACGCGAAGCTTCGCGTTGCCAACCTCGTGGACGACAGCCCGTCTGCCGCGCCGGCAGTTCGGCGTCTTGAGTATCCGGACCTCATCCTGTTCGGCTGTGGCCCCGCCACCGGGCGAGGCGCTGGGGAACTTCCCCCAGGCCTTCACCCACATCGGGCTGATCAACGCGGCGTGGGCCATCGCGCAGGCGGAGGAGAGGGCGTCCGCCTCCGGTCAGGACGCGAGTATCTCCCGGCGAGACTTCCGGTAGGGGAAGAAGCGGTCAGTCTCTCCCCGGTCCCACGCCGCGCGCAGCTCGGGGTCGGTGATGTCCCAGTCGGGGCGGATCTTCTGGAACAGCTCCCGCAGGTCGCGCCGCAGGTCGTCATTGGAGGGCCGGCCCCAGTACCAGTAGCCGTTGTAGATCCTGAAGATCCGAAGCCCCGGCTCGAGCACGAAGGTGAACGGGATCATGGGATCGTTGTGGGGGTCGGTGTACTCTGCGATGTCGAGTTCCTTCTGGACCTTCCGTCCGGGGTCGGACAGGAACGGCCACTGGGCCCCCAGCCCGTCCCGGAGCTCGTTGGTCTGGAGCAGGTTGTCCGTCGAGATCGTCACGATCTTCGTGTAGCCGACCTTGAGCTCCGGGTAAAGCTCGACCAGGTTCCGGAGCTGCCGGCGGTCCTTCGGGCAGAACTGGCCCCGGGACAGCACCAGGATCATGGGGTCGTCGCCCTGCAGCTCGGACAGCTTCCGTCGCTTGCCGGTGTGGTCGGTCAGCTCGTAGTCGGGAAGCGTCCCGCCGACCTTGATGTCGGGTCGCATCACGAAGCTCCTTTCTCCGGTGGATGTGCCGTGCTCGAGATCGCAGCTGGTGCTGCGTTCTCAAAAGTGAGCAACGCCCGCACGTCGCACTGGATAGCGGGAATGTCGGGGAGGTGACACGGTTCGCCGCTCACAGTAGGGGTGATTGAGTCTCGTTCATCGTCCGTAGATCCTGGTTTCGGGATGGAACGCGGCCCAGTCGAACCAGAAGCTCTCGATCGAGATCACCATGTCGAGCGAGCGCCCTTCCAGAGGGCCGCTCACCGCTCGCCCGAAGATGTCCCAGACGCTGTCGGTCTCGGCGTCTACGATCCCGGCCGGGGTCCCGCGGAACGTAAGCGTCCGGCCTTCCAGGCGGGGGTCGAACACCCCCGTCGAGCCCACGTCACGTGACTGGCTGATCATGGACCGGTCCACCGCCGACACCGCCCCGTGCTTCCAGAACACGACCACCGGCCTCCCGCCGACGGTGCTGGATGCGGCCGCCCACCCGCCGGAGGCCTCGGCCTGAAGCCGGTCGTAAGGGAAAGCCATTACGTCGTCTCCGACCTGGACGCCGACCACTCTCGCCTTCGGGGGGAGCCGCGGATCCGGGGTGCCCTGGAACAGGAACGGGGCCGAATCCGGGTCGTCATACCCTGCGTAGGGGTTCTGGCCGTACGGCCGGTCCGCGCCGGTGTCGCGGGAGAGGACCTTGCCGTCCGGGTGCTCGGCCAGCCAGTCCTTCCACGCCACCATCTGCACGGGCATCAGCTCGAGCTTCGTCCCTGTGAGCGGGCCGACCACCGCCTGGCCCAGCGCCTGCGGCCACAGCGACTCGGTCTGCCGGTCGTACATCACCAGGTTCGAGTGGTAGAGCTTGCCCGAGGTACCGAAATCCAGGAGCTTGCCGTCGATCACCGGGCGACGGAAGGCGATCCCGGTGTTGCACAGCGGGCAGTAGGTGACCGTGACGGGGATCCCACCCACCGTGTCGTTCACGATCTCGTGCCACACCATGATCTGGGCCGGGTAGGCACGGGCGTCTCCCCCCAGCACGAGGGAGATGACGGGCTCCTGGGGAGATAGGAACCCGACGGCGGAGGCGTCCAGGAACTCGGGGTGATCGATCGGCGGGATCCCGTCCGGCGGCGGGCCTCCGGAGATGATCTCGGCCGGGTCGACCAGCGGACTCGGCCCGGAAGCTCCAGAATCGGCGGAGGGCCCAGGTGCCGGCCGGGAGCAGGCGGAGAGCAGCATGAGGAAAGCGACTGCCATCGACGTCCCACCGCCCCACCGGCGGGCCTCAGATCGATATCTCGTCAAGGGACCAAACTCCTACCATCTTGGACGCCGCCGGCCGGATCGGGATTCCCCACCGCCGGGATGAAAGGATTCGCCGGCCGCCTTGTAGAGCGATAGGACCTTCCTGGGAGGAATCAGAAGTGCCGGTCCGGCGTCTTAGGCGGTGGACGTGAGCAACGAGGAGTTCCTTCACGCGACGCTCTCTGCCATGGACCTCGTCTACAACATCGCGCGCCGCATGGTGCCCCGCCGGGAGGATGCTGAGGACCTCGTGCAGGAGACCTACCTCGCGGCATTTCGTGCCTGGCAGGCCCATCGCCGGCCGCGAAAGGTCGAACCGTGGCTGGCCACGATCTGCCTGAACCTGGGTCGGTCGAGCTATCGGCACCGGGCCCGGCGCCCTGAGGAAGCGTCGTGGGAGGAGATGGCGCCGTTCGAGGCCGACGCCGACCCGGAAGCGGAGGCGCTGAACAGGCTCGAGCGACGGCGGGTCCACCGCGCCCTGTGGCAGATCTCGGACGAGCAGCGCATGGCGATCGCCCTCGTCGACCTGGCCGGGTTCTCGACAAGAGAGGCCGCGAGGATCCTGAAGGTTCCCAGGGGAACGGTCCTTTCGCGACTGCACCGGGGACGGAAGGCCCTGGCCTCGCTCCTCGCCGACCTGGCTCCCCACCCGGAGCGGCTGGAGGAGTTGGGGCCGTGAGGATCCGCCGGCGACCCGAGGCGCACGCTCCTGGCCGGGACGCCGCACTCTACGTGCAGGGAGACATGGGCGACCAGGCCCGGCGGAGGTTCGAGTCGCACCTACTGGGATGCGAGGAATGCTGGACGGAGGTGCAGCGGGCCCGAGCGGGTCGAGCGCTGGCGGAGCGGGGCCGGGAGATCTCTCCCCCGGGACTCCGAGACGACGTCCGGGCCGCCGTGGCCCTGTCCGAGGCGCCTGCCCGCCGAGGTCTCCGCACCATGGTTCCCGTCGTCACCGCGGTGGCCCTCGCCCTGATCGGGGCCGGTGTCCTCCTCACTGGCGTGTTGAGTGGCCGCTCGCCTCAGCAGCCCCGCCCGATCGCCGCCGCCCTGGCGTCGTTCCGATCGGAGGGGCCGCCACCGCCGGCTCCCGCGCAGCAGCTTCCTCCCGATCTCCGGGCCGCGGGGCTCACCCTCGTCCACAGCGGGAGGTCCTCCCTTGGTGGCCTTCCCGTGGACGTCTTCCGGTTCACCGACGGAAGGACGAAGGTGGTGCTGTTCCTGAGCTCGGGCCGCTTTCCCGAAGCGGTCGGGGCAACCGAGCGAACCGGGAGGGTGCATGGGTGGCGCGCGGTGGACAACGGCGTCCAGCTCCTTTGCGCGGACGCTCCCGTCTCCTACCTCTTGATGGGCCGCGACGGCTCCCTGCTCCAGCGCGCGGAGGTCGCGCTCCGGCAGCAGATGGTCAACCAGGCCCCGTGACCCAGCAGAGGAGAACGGATCGAAATGTGACCGGAGAATCCTACCGACCGACCGTAGCGTTCGATGTCATCGGCACCCTGTTCACTCTCGACCGTCCGAGGGATCGACTGATCGCCCTTGGTGCTCCCCGTGAGGCGCTCGAGCTGTGGTTCGCTCAGACGCTCCGGGATGCGTTCGCCTGGTCCCATGCCGGCGGGTACCGACCGTTGAAGGAGTTCCTGGAGGCCGCCCTCCCGCGGACGCTCGATTCGGTCGGCGTCGAAGCCGGTGAGGAAACTGCGGCTCAGGTCATGGAAGCGTTCGCCGAGCTCGATCCCGTCGACGGGGCAGAGGAAGCCTGCTCCGTCCTCTTCGACGCCGGCTGGCGCATCCTCGCCCTTACCATGGGGAGCGAGGAGTCGACCCGGCGCCTCCTCTCCCGGGCGGGCTTGGAGGACCGATTCTCCTTGTTCCTGTCGTGCGACCGGATCGGGAAGACCAAGCCACACCCGGACGTGTACGAGATGGCCAGGCGAGAGGCGGGGCCGGGCGCATTGTGGCTCATCGCTGCCCATGCATGGGACGTCGCCGGAGCGAGCCGCGCCGGCCTGCGGACTTGCTGGGTGGAGCACCTGGAGAAGCGTTACCTCGGTGCCTATCCGGAGCCCGACGTGCGAGCCTCAGACCTGGTCGATGGGGTGCGCCGGATCGTGGCGCTGGAAGGCTCCGCAGCTGACCGAGGGGGCAGTGGGTGAGCGAGCGTGTCCTGTCGGAGACTCGAGCTCTCTGCCCGACCTGCCTTCGAGTCGTCTCGGGCCGAAACGTGGAGCGCGAAGGCAAGGTGTATCTCCAACGAACGTGTCCCGAGCACGCCGACTCTGAATCCCTGGTCCTGTCCGACGCCTCCTGGTGGGAGTGGAGCCGGCGGTTTCTTCGCCCTGGACGCCGGCCGGCGCACACGGCGACGGAGACCGTCCACGGCTGTCCGTACGACTGCGGGTTCTGCCCAGAGCACCAGCAGCACGCTTGTGTCACGGTGTTCGAGATCACGGAGGCCTGCAACCTGGAGTGCCCGGCCTGCTTCGCCGGGCAAGCCCACGTCCGCCACGCCAGCCTGGCCGACGTCGAGGCCATGGCCGACGCGCTGGTTCGAGCCGAAGGCGGGCAGGCCGACGTGGCCATGCTTTCAGGTGGAGAGCCGACGCTGCACCCCAGGTTCTTCGACGTCGCCGACGCCGTCCGGGCCCGTCCCATCCGGTACCTCGTGGTGAACTCCAACGGCATCCGGATGGCTCGCGACTCCGAGTTCTGCCGGAAGCTGGCCGAGCGCGACATGCTCGTGTACCTGCAGTTCGACGGGTTCACCCCCGAGACGTATCGGGTCTTGCGGGGGCGGCCGGACCTGTACGACCTGAAGCTGCGTGCTCTCGCCAACCTGGCCGAGGCTGACGTGCGTGTCGTGCTGGTGGCCACCGTCCTCAAGGGTGTGAACGACCACGAGGTGGGGGCTATCGTACGGTTCGGCGCGGAGCACTCCGCGGTCCGTGCCGTCTCACTGCAACCCCAGTTCGGGGAGGGCCGGTTCGTTCCCTTCGATCCCGGCGACCGCGTGACGGTGACCGACATCATCGACGCGATCGATCGAGACAGCGGCCTGTTCACCCGGGAGGACTTCACCCCGGTCCCGTGCTGCGACCCGATGTGCACGGCAGCGACCTTCGCCTACGTGCACGACGGCCAGCTCACCCCGATCAGCCGGCTGGTCCCCGTGGAGGCCGTGCTGGACTACGGGACGAACACCGCCGTGCCGAACCTGTCGGAGGCGTTCCGGCGCGACGTCGAGGAGATGCGTGATGTGCTGCTGAAGCTCTACTCGAAGTCAGCGCCGGCGGGCTCGGACCGGCAGGCCGAGGCCTTCTTCTGTGCCTGCGAGCCCCTGCTGGCCGAGATGGAGGGCGTCGGCGACCTCTCCGATCGCATCTTCGGGGTCACCATCGAGGGGTTCATGGACCGGTTCTCCTTCGACCTGTCCAGGGCCGTGCGGTGCTGCATCCAGGAAGCGCTCCCGGATGGCCGCATCGTCCCGTTCTGCGTATACAACACCCTGTACCGGTTCGCCTCCGACCACCGTCCGGTGCCCCCACTCTCGGAGCCGATCGCATGAGCGACGTGGCCACTGCAACGGCCCCCGCGTACCTGAAGGCCTGCTGCGCCGACCTCTGGTCCCACCCAGGAGTGCGGCTCCTCTGCGGAGAGGCCCTTCGGCCGGGCGGCGCCGACCTGACCTCGCACGCCATCGATCTCCTGCAGCTCAAGGAGGGGGCCCGCGTCCTCGACGTCGGCTCTGGTCCGGGGACGACGTTGGGGCTGCTGGCGCAGCGCGGCCTTCGGCCGGTGGGAGCCGACTACAGCGTGTCGCTCGCTTCGGAGTCAGCGACTGTCGCCCCATCTGTGGCGGCCGATGCCGAGCGACAGCCGTTTCCATCGGGCTCGATGGACGCGGTGTTCATGGAGTGCGTGCTGTCGGCCGTCCCCGACAAGATCGCCGCGCTCTTTGAGCTGGCCCGGGTGCTGCGACCCGGTGGCTCGCTGGTGCTGTCCGACGTCGTGGTGGAGGAGGCCTTGCCGGCGCCGCTGGACTCCTTCGCGGGGTGGATCGCCTGCGCCGCGGGGGCGCTCCCGGCCCGGGGCTACGCCGACCTGCTGGAGAGGGCCGGGTTCGCAGTGGAGACCCAAGAGGACCACCGCCCGGCGATGGCCGGGCTGCTGGCGCAGGTCGGCCGGCGGCTGGCCCTGATCCGAGGGGCCGTCCGCGCGGGACTGATGGACGGCTCCTCCGCCGGCCTCGACGAAGGTGTCCTCGATCTCGGGGAGCATCTGCTCCGCGTGGCCCGGGAAGCGGTGGACGCCGGCGCCCTCGGGTACCGCCTGTACGTCGCTCGCCGCCAGGCGTGAGCTCGGCTTGGTGGCCGGCCCGGCTCATGCCTGCCGAGGGTTCGGCCCGCGCCGGGCCCGCTCCTCCGCCATGGTCTTGACGCCGTCGAGATGGCGACGGACCACCTTCTCCCACGTGGGCTTCACCAGGAACCGGCCGGCCAGCCTGCCGAAGATCCAGAAGTCCATCGCAAGCTCTCCCTGGTAGCGCATGACCGTGCCGTGGTCGGCGTCCTGGAACGCGAACTCCTCGGTCACCGATGGCGCCACGCCGCGCAAGAGGCGGAACGAGATCCGCTCGGGAGCCTCGAAGCGAACGCTCTCGATGGTGGTCGAGGTGAGAAGTGAGAGGCGGGTGTGATGGGCGGCCACGACGAGGTCGCTTCCCCGATCCAGGACCTCGAGCCGTCCGCGTAGCTCGCTGGGGGTCCGGCCCAGGTAGGGCGAGGCCACCACGTCGAACACGATCGCCCGAGGCGCGTCGATCCTGAGGTCGATCGGGCCGAGAGCGTGCCGGGTCCGTCCCCAACCCAGATCGATGGTCAGCCGGCCGATGAGCCACGCACCGATCAGCAGGGTGAGGAGGACCCCGAGGACCACGGACACCACCACGAGCGCCCACGTCACCACTCCTGCTCCGATGATCACGTCCCCTCCCCGGCCGAGCCCGGTGATCACCTCATCCGGTACCTGCGGTGTCGCCTTGCTTCGACGGGCCAGTACTCCTCCAGGTCGACCCCCAGGCCCTCGGCCACGCGGTTCACGTAATTGAAGTAGGCGACAACCTGGTTGGCATCCACGATGTCGCGGTCGCTGAACCCACTATCTCGAAGCGTCAGTACGTCGGCCTCCGTGATCTCCCATGGAGTTACCGTGAGCTTCAGCGCGTAGCGGCAGAGGAGCCGCATCCGTTCGGGTAGGGCGTCCAGGTCTCTGGAGGCGACCGCCTCCACCAGCGCCTCTCCGGCTTCTCTCGCCAGCGCGGCGCTGTGATGCGTCACTCAGTAGTGACAGTCGTTGGCGGCTGAGACGCACACAGCGATCCCCTCCCGCTCGGCGCGCGAGAGCCCCGATGACCTGAACATGATGGTCCGGTACAGGGCGTGGTGCGCAGCAAGGGCTTCGGGATTCAGGCTGTGGGACGCCAGGACATGGTCCATCCCTTCGGACTCGGGCGTCGTCTGTACCCACGTCATCGCGAGGCTCCTTCCTTCCGGGGGCAGATCCACCGATGGCAGCGCTGGCGGACATCGTATGGTCCGGCGGAGCCTGCTCTGTCAGCCTCGGAACGTATTGGGTGCGAGGACCGGGACCGGGCAGTTCACCGTGAAGATCTCGCCGTTCGTCTCGGGTGTCCCTGGGAACTCGTCCAGGTCCCCGCCATCGCGAGCTGCATGGACCTCCTGCTCCGCTCGAAGGACCCGAGGCGGGACGCCGTCCTTCCAGCCATAGGTCATGTGATCCCAGTAGGGGCTCCACTCTGGACTCCCCGCCTCGGAATCGAACACCGAGGGCTGGAACCCCATCGGCCCCGGGCCCTTCACCCCGTTCATGAACACGTTGGTGCGCCCGGTGGCGCCGGCATCGCGGCTCCCCGCCAGCCCCGGGGAGTGCGCGATGTGCATCCCCTCGGCCATCGGCGCCAGGGACGTGTCGACGACTATGTACCGGACCCCCGGGAAGCACTCGTGCAGTTTGAACATCACGGTCATGCCCGAAGTGTCCGGCGGCTCCAAGAGCTGGCCGCCTCCCAGGTACTCGCTTCGCTCGGTGTCGACCGGCATCTCCTCGGATGACCACCTGACCACCGCCGCGTTCAGCACGATGTCGGTGTCCTCCACGGTGACCCGGCCGGCGCCCCGGGCCTCCTCGACGTCGTCGATGGAGGAAAGGAGCTCCGGAGCTTGTTCCCACGAGACCCGGTGGAGTCGCCATGCGGGTGTGTACTCCGGCCGTCCGGGTTCAGACGAGAGCAAGGTTGGCTGCCCGGACGTCCCACCGCTCACCACATAGGCCGACCCGGTGAGACGCCCCTGGATCAGCGAGGAGAGCTTCGGCGCCCACACGAGCTTCTCTTGCTTCGCATAGGACTCGTCGGACGTGTCCGTCCTGATGAAGTAGACATCCTTGCCCTGGAAGACGCCTCGGTGGAGTCGGAGCGTGACGAACCCGAAGGCCCCCGGCCACTCGTCGGAGGTGAGGGCGTAGTCGATGACGTCCCCGACGATGGGCCCCTCCTGACTGGTGGGTGGAGGGGAGGTGGCGGCCGGCCCTGCTCCCGGCCCGGTCTGATCCCGGCCGCACGCTGCCAGGATGGCCGGGGCCGAGGCCCCCAAGAGGCCAAGCTTCAGAGCGCCCCTGGCGGTCCAGCCGATGAACTCCCTGCGGCCGATCTCGGTCGGATGGGACTGTGGCGGCATGTCGCCTCCTTTCGGGCATGGGGGACCCCACCCTGAGCGGACGCCACAGCGCCCCGCGCGATTCCCGGCCGGAGTGCGGAGTGCTATCGATCCTTCCGGCTGGGGTATCCGACGCGTTCACCTTGCCTCGATGATGTGGCAGAAGGCCGCGTGACGGGCCTGCCCCGGCGATGTCGTCCGGGCCTTCCTCGCCAGCCGCTCGAGGTCGCGGCGCATCCGCTCCAGAGCCGCGATGCGCTCGGATAGGTCGGCCGCGCGCCGCTCGATGAGGGATGCGACGTGGGCGCAGGGGGCCTCGCCCCTGTCCCGGAAGGCGAGGACCTCCCGGATCTCCCCGAGGGTCAGCCCGACCGACTGGGCCGCCCGGATGAAGCCGAGCCTGGCGGCGGCGCCCTCCCCGTAGTCCCTGTACCCGCCGGGAGTCCGGGGCGGTTCGGGCATCAGGCCAATGTCCTCGTAGTACCGGATCGTCTTGGCCGGTACCTCCGTCCGCCCGGCCAGCTCTCCTATCCGCATGTCTCTGATCGTACCGGCTTGACATTCCAGTCAACTGGAAGGTGTACGGTGCCAACGATAGCCCGGCGCATTGAAGAATGGCGAGGGAGGGGCGATGCGGGAGCTTCGACTGCGAGACTCCGGGCCGCCTTCACCGCGACTGGGGTGGGTCGGGTACGCGGTCCTGGCCGTCGGCGTGGCGCTGCTCGGCGTGGCGGGGTACGTCGGCTACGTCACCTACCCGAGGTTCAACCTGCCGTCGGTGGCAGGGGCTGCGCTGCTGCTCCTGGGGGCAGGGGCGGGTGTGGCCTCATTCTTCTCGCCGTGCTCCTTCCCCCTGCTCCTCACCCTCCTTGCGCGGCACGTCCGGGGCGGCCGGGGAAGGGCTAGAGCGCGACCCGTGCTCGTGTTCGCCGGTGCTTTCTCGGCCGGCGCGGTGGCGTTCCTCGCGCTGCTCGGGGCGCTGATCGGGCTGGGCGGCCGAGGACTGGTCGGGTCGGTGACGTTCACCAGCCCCACCGGGATCGCCATCCGCATCGTGGTGGGCGTCCTCCTCGTGGTCCTCGGGCTCATCCAGGCGGGGGTGCTCCCGGTTTCGTTCCATGGCGTCGAGCGGCTGACCCGGCCCCTCACCGAGGCGCAGGCCCGCCTCCGGCGCGAGCGTCCCGTCGCGGGGTTCGCCCTGTTCGGGTTCAGCTACCTGTTGATTGCCTTCGGCTGAACGGGGCCGATCCTGGCCGGTCTGGCCGGGCAGGCGCTCACCACAGGAGGCGTCGGCGCCGCGCTCGCGGCCTTCTCGGCTGCTGCCGCGGCGATGGTGGCGCTGGCGTTCGGAGCGGCTTTCGTGGTCGGCTGGGCGCAGGAGGGCGTGGCCGAGCGTCTGAAGGCGGGTGCGCCGACCGTTAAGCGCTGGGGCGGCATCGTACTGGCGCTGGTCGGAGTGTGGTTCGTGCTACTCGGGGTCTTCGCCGACGCGTTCGCCCGCGTCTTCCCCGTGAAGCCGCCGGCCTGACCGCGGAGACGCTTTCCGGGAGCGAACCCTCGAGTCCCGGGAATCCTTGCGCGAAGGCCACGAGCATCTCAACCCCGCTTAAGGACCTTCGCTACGTTCCAGAAGTCCCTTCGGCTTTCGCGAGCCATCACCACGACGCTGAACATCCATGGCCATCTGTGCGAGGGCTCATGAGGGTCTGGCGGAGCGGTTCGCCCAGGCATTTGTGGCGTCCATGCGGGGACCGAGACCGGACGGAGTCGGCACGGCAATCCTGGAGCGAAGGGCGGTGAGCCGCAATAAGCCATCTATCGGCACTGTCGCCGGTGGGTCGCCGGTGGGCCGTGCAGGGATCGAACCTGCGACACGAGGGTTAAAAGCCCCCTGCTCTGCCACTGAGCTAACGGCCCCTGCGATTGTACCCAGCGCCTTTGTGGCGGCCCTTAGGCCCCCATCGGGGCTCCCAGCCAAGCGTTTGCCCGATCAAGGGGACTGTCGTAGAGTGCGACTTCTTACTGGAGCAGGAGATCTGCTTGCATCACTCAAATCGCCATGGGGGGTCGTCCGCACCCCCCCGTCCACAAGGAGGGCAGCCGATGAAAGGCAGGCGGTTCGGGTTTCAAGTGTTGGCATTGTTCGCTGCCGTTGGCCTGGTAGGCACGGCGTTCGCGGCGGGGAGCATTCCCAGGCGCGACTTCACCGAACCCTCGGAGTCGGCCGATTCACAGTCGGGGTATGCGATGGTCAGCTTCTCCGACCCGGCGGCGGCCAGCTACGCGGGAGGGATCCGCGGCCTCCAGCGGACCAAGCCGGCCAAGGGGAAGAAGCTGAACGCCTCGAGCAAAGCCGTGAGGGCCTACGTGGGTCACCTGGCCAAGGCACACCGGGCGTATCGGGGGTTCCTTGCGAGCAAGGCCCCGAAGGCAAGGGTCGTGAGGGAGTACTTCCACTCGCTGAACGGCTTCGCCGTGCAGCTCAACGGCACCCCACTGAACGCGCTACGCGGCGGCAAGGGGGTGCGCCGGGTCGAGCCCAGCTGGCGGTACTGGCCGACGATGAACGTCAGCACCGGGCTGATCAACGCGGACGACGTCTGGCCGGAGGCCGGGGGCCGGGAGAACGCCGGCGCCGGCATCAAGATCGGGATCGTCGACACCGGGATCGTGGACACGCTCCAGTTCTTCACGGCGTGCAAGGACGAGGACGGTGACGGGAAGGCCGACATCCCGCACAAGGTGTACTTCAGCGGCAAGGAGGGCGATCCCGAAGACACCATCGTCTTCGATCACGGCTCGCATGTCGCGGGCACGGCGGCCGGATGCCTGATCGAGCTGACCGAGGGGCCGATCCTCGGACCCATCAGCGGCGTGGCCCCCGCGGCGGAGCTCTGGGACTACAACGTGTTTCCCGGATTCGGAGTCGGGTTCAGGGGGGGCGGCTTCGCGTTCAGCCACGACATCGCCGAGGCCCTCGAGGACACGATCGTGGACGGCATGGACGTGGTGAACATGAGCCTGGGGGGAACAGTGCAGGGTCCGCACGACCTGCTGGCCGAGGCGGTTAACGCCACGGTGGACGCCGGGCTGGTTGTGGCCGTGGCTGCGGGCAACGAGGGCCCGGGCGACACGACCATCTCGTCTCCCGGGAGCGCGCTGGGTGCCCTCACCGCCGGAGCGAGCACCAACCCGCACTTCATCGGGATCCCGGTCACCGTCGGGGCGGATACGTTCGGGGCGGCCGTCGGCGACTTCAACAGCTTCGGCCAGGTGACGGCCGACTACACCGTGACCGACCCGGCCAACGGCTGCACCGCGATCTCCACCGACCTCGCTGGGAAGATCGCCCTGATCGACCGGGGTGTGTGCACGTTCACGACGAAGGTCCGCAACGCCGAGAACGCGGGAGCGATCGGGGTCCTGGTGGTGAACAACGTGGCCGGCGACCCCACGGCCATGGCCCACGATGGAACCGACCCGTTCCCCGAGATCCCGGCGGCCATGCTGTCGAAGGGGGACGGCGACTCGATCAAGCCTTCCGGCACGGCGACCATCGATGGGACGGTGGAGACGGAGTTCATCACCGACAACGCCGACATCATCGCCGGGTTCTCCAGCCGGGGTCCCACGCCGTTCACCTATCTGATCAAGCCCGACCTCACTGCCCCGGGAGTGAACGTGTACTCGTCGGTGTTCGACAATCAGTTCGCCATGTTCCAGGGGACCAGCATGGCCACCCCGCACCTGGCAGGAGGGTCCGCCGTGCTCCTCCAGCTCCATCCGGATTGGTCTCCGTCCGACGTGAAGTCGGCGATGGCCAACACCGCTGCCCGCGTGGTCACCGACCACCAGACCGGCACACAGGACCCAGGAGTGCTGGCGCGGGGTGGGGGGCGACTGGACCTGGCCGCGGCGGACGACACGCCGCTCACCTTTGACCCGGCCAGCGCAAGCTTCGGCTTCTGGAGAGGCAACAGGGATGTCTCGGGACGCCTGGACGTGACCGTCCTGAACGTGAGCGGAGCTGCCCAGTCC
>JBOGVA010000006.1:0-7717 GCA_050692195.1 Actinomycetota bacterium
GGCGCGGTGGGAAGGCTTTGGCGCCGCCACCATGACCGGCCGGAGGGCCTCAGGTGGTCAGTTCAGCTGCGAGGGGTGGGGACTTTTTCGTGGCCACAGATGGAGACTTTCACATGGCCACGGAGAACCTCATCGGGCCACCGTAGAGGTCGTTTTCATGGATGGTCTTAGGTTGGTGTTTGAAGCCGGGAGTGTCTCATTCCGGCTGGAGGCGGGATCCGATTCCGGCAGACCCTCGTAAACTCGAGATCTATCGACCCGATCTCCTGCAGCAGTTCCCCGGCCAGCCGTGGAGGCCTCGGATCGAGACGTACGATCCCTACCAGGAACCATGAGCGAGCCCAACGCCGTTCAGCAAGCCTTCCATCTCTTTGGGCGAGAGGCTGGTTTCGAGAAGAGGTCGGGCTCTTGGTACCGGCATGGTGAAGCCGTGATCGCTATCTCAAACTTGCAAAAGTCGCAATACGGGCCGAAGTTCTACTTCAACCAGGGGTTTGGCTGCGGCAGCTGGGTGATGAGCGCTATCCAAAGGTGAACAGGTGCCATGTCCAGGCACGACTGGAGGATCTTCTGCCGGAAGCAGAACGGCGCATCGACGAGCTGTTCTGATCTCGAGCATGAAATGCCGGAAGGAGCGCGCATCGACGAACTCGTTGCCTTGCTCAAACGCGAGCTGATGCCGTTGATTCGGCGGGGCCTCTCCGTCAGCGGCCTTAGAGCCATGCTTCGAGCTGGCGCTCTCGCCGGGGCGGGGATCTCCGGTCCGGCGCAAGCAGTACTCGCCGGGTCCACGAGCCTCATAAGCGATCAGCCCTTCCGAGCCACCGGAGGAGAGAACTGATTGTTGCCTCACCGAGGACGGCACCTTGAAACTGCCTTACGGCAATGAAGAGGTCTAGCTACTCCACCAGAAATGGTGCCCGACCCCTTATTGCTAGGTCGGCAAGAACTTGGCCCGACCGTGACAGCGATGGCGTCCCGTGCAAGCCCCGTTGCGGAACGATCGCTACGGGAGGCGGTGGGCCTCAGGGATCAGCGCTTCGCCGATCAGCTCGACCATCGACCAGTCGTAGACGGCGAAGGGCAGCGAGGCCGCCGCCACGATCACTTCTTCCACGCCGGATCGACCGAACTCGGCCAGTCGCTCCAGGCACATCTGGGGCGTGCCGGTGAGGGTGTCGCGGGCGTAGTCGTCGAGCAGCTCTCCGTCCAGGGCTCCTCTCGGCGTCCATCGCTGGAGAGCGCGAAACCGCGCCACCAGGTCCCGCTCGTCCTCCCCCACCAACGTGTACAGGCCGAGCGACAGCCTGACCGAGCCGGGGTCGCGACCCTCCTTCTCGGAGATCACGTGCAGCGCGTCCACCCGTTCGGCGTACCGCTCGGGAATCCATCGCCACACGGTGTTCCAGCCGGCGGCGTGGCGGGCCGCCAGCCGTAGGACCCGGTCGCCTCCCTTTCCCCCGATCCAGATGGGAGGCCCACCATTCTGCGCGGGTCGGGGATGGTTGTACGCGCCGCGCAGCGTGAAACGTTCTCCGTCGTGGTCGAACGGCCCCTCCTCGAACAGCCCGGCGATCACCTCCACGGTCTCCTCGAGCAGGGAGAACCGTTGGCCGGTCGATTCGAACGGATACCCGAACGCCTCGAACTCGCGCTCGTACCACCCCGATCCGATCCCGAGCTCGAAGCGGCCCCCGCTCCAAAGGTCGATGGCGGTCGCCATCTTCGCCACGTGCGCCGGGTGCCGGAACGGAGCGCAGGCGACCAGCGTCCCCAGACGGACCCGGTCCGTGACGGCCGCCAGGCCTGCCAGGGCCGTGAACGGCTCCACCGTCCCTCGAGGCTGGTCCGATCCGCCGTACCTGGCCAGGTCGAAGAAGAAGTGGTCGGAGATCCACACGGAATCAAATCCCAGTGCCTCTGCCCTTTGCGCGGCCTCCACCAACCGGGGCCAGGTCAAGGGCTCGCCTTCCGGGAAGGAGAAGTCGTAATGCGGCAGGGCCAGACCGATCCGCATGACGGCCTATGCTACGCGAGCGCCGAGGCCCATCGGCTCCCCAGCGTGGAGATCGCCCTGCTAGACTTCCTCTATCAGGCATCGACCTGTGGTTCGGGCAGAGCGACCGACTGATGGCGTTCCCGCCACCCGCCCTCACTCCGACGAATCGAGGAGCTACATAGGGGGTCTTTTGTTCCACAAGGGAGACAGGGTCGTGTATCCGCATCATGGCGCGGCCATCGTCGAGGATCTCGTGAAGCTGGAGATGTTCGGGAAGCAGAGGACCTACATCAAGCTCCGCCTTCCTCACGGGAGTCTCACCCTCATGGTGCCGGTTGACAGCACCGAAAAGGTCGGGTTGCGCGGCGTGGTATCCAGGGAAGAGGTCGACAAGGTGTTCGATCTCATCCGCGAGGATGGTGGCCTGATGCCGATCCTCTGGAGCCAGAGGTACAAGGTGAACCTGGCCAAGCTGATCTCGGGCGACATCTACCAGGGAGCCGAGGTCGTTCGGGACCTTTCTCTCAGAGAGAACGGCAACGGTCTGTCCGGGGCGGAGAAGCGGATGCTGACCAAGGCACGGCAGATCCTGATATCGGAGCTGACCCTTGCCGTTGGCTCGACCGAGGAGAACGCCGAGGCCATGCTGGACGAGGTCCTCGCAGAATCCAGATAGGCCCGACACCGCTCCTCCATCCAGGTCGCGGCGCTCTGCCCCCTCGATCAGAGATACCGAAGGACGTCCTCCGCATTGGTGATCTCGGTCCCGGGAGGGACGCGGATGCCGGCGGGCAACTTCAGCCTGGGATAGACCGAAATGTCCCCGGCCAACCGGACGCCGGCGTGGACGATGACCTCGTCTCCAAGCCCAACGTAGTCCTCCAATGTGGTCGGGTTACCCGGTTCGCTCCGGACCTCGCTCATGGAACCGATCACGGCGTTCCGGATGGTGGCCCGGTGGCCGATGATGGCTCCGTCCCGCACCTGGGAGCGCGACACGTAGGCTCCCGCCCGAACCTCCACGTCATCGTCCAGGTTCGACTCGGTGATCACCACGCCCGGTCCGATCTCGCAATACCGGCCGATCCGCGCGGCCGGTCCTACCGTGACCAGACCCTCCCCCAGCTTCTCGAACAGCGTCTTCTGCGTCTCCGAGTCGCGCATCGATAGAGACTCCGGGGCGATCCACACGCGTTGCTCGGGATCGAAGGGTGGGCCCATCAGCCGGACCACGGACTCGAAGTTTCCCTGGAGGACGTCCACCATGGTCTCGACGTAGTCGCGAACGTTCCCGAGGTCGCCGATCCTCCTCACGGCGTGGGCTTGCACGGGGAAGTCGCGGCCGACCAGCCACGGCAGGAGGTCCTTGCCGAAGTCCAGCCGGGTCCGGCGGAGCGTGGCCACCTGCGGGTCCGCCGCGACCTCTCGCAGGGCCCCGGCGTCGATCAGGTAGAACCCGGCGTTGGTGAGCAGCGGCAGGCGTTCGAACTCTCGCTCCTCGCGGATGCCGAAATGGTCCCGGATCTCGGCCAGCGTGGGCTTCTCCACGAACGAGAAGATCCGCCCCTTTGGGTCGGTGAGCATGACCCCGTACTTCTCGGCCACCTCGGCCGGGGCGCGGGTCATCGCGGCGATGGTCACGATGGCCCCGCTCTCGCGATGCGCCCGAGCCATCGGCTCGAGGTCGAAGTCGATGAGGGAGTCGGTGGGGAACACGAGCGCCGTGCCCGACAGGTCCCAGTACTCGAGCATCCGCAGAGCGGAGTCGGCGCTGCCCGTGGAGAGCGCGTCGTACTTGACCGGCGAGTATTGGATGTCGACGCCGAACTCCTCGCCGTAGCCGATCAACACCTTGATCTGGTAGCGGTTCTCCTTGCCATGGGCGATCACGTAGTACTGCTTGATGCCCTCGGCAGAGAGGATCTTGATCACCCATCGGATGAGGCGCCGGCCGAGGAAGGCCATGGCAGCCTTGGATCGGAGGTAGCCGGGCGCCTTGAGCGTGAGCGGGCGGGCCCGGACTCCTTCCCCTCCGGCCAAACCGATCCCGATCACGTCGGTAGTTCCCGCCATTCGGCTCGATGATACGCGGCCCCTCGCACGGCCAGGTACACGCCGTTGCGCGCTCGCGACCCGGTTTGTCTGCACCCGCCCGGGGAAAAATGAGGCGGGGCCGAATGATGGCTATGAACGTAACGGCGATCCACGAAAAGACGGGCACGTTCCCGCACTTGCGAGAGACCCAGCTCCGCGAGTACTTGAGCGAAACACAGCTCAAGGAGCTGGAGAGGTTCTGTAGCACCGTTGTACGAAAGCCCGGGACGACCGTGTTTCGGCAGGACGAGCCCGCCGAGGCCTTCTACATGGTGATCGATGGATCCGTCGAGCTTCGAGCCCGGCCCCCCGGTCGACGCGCCTATCGGACCGTCGAGCTCATCCGGCCCACCTGCTCCTTCGGGGACGAAGCCCTGTTCGGAGGAGGGACGTATCTCGCCAGCGCGCGAACCCTCGAGACGACGCGCCTGCTCACCCTTCCTCGGTCGGCATTCGACCGGCTGGCCGAGGCGGCGCCCGCTATCGGCAGCGGTGTATTGCGTTGTGCGGGAAGCTGCCTCATACAGACCTTGAGACGTTCGGCCATCCTCACGCAAGCTCCGGCCGACGTCGGGCTGCGGCTGCTGCTCTCTGAGCTGGCCACCGTCCGGGACCGAACGGACGGACACCCCGTTCCGGTACGGATCACCCACGCCCAGCTCGCCGGCGTGCTGCACATCTCCCGGGAGACGGTGAGTCGGATGCTCCGCCGGCTCGAGGAGGAGGGGGTGGTGGACCTCGGGAGGGGCGTGATCCGAGTCCGCCCCGCCTGAGCTAGCCGGCCAGCTCGATAGGGGTGACGCTCAGGCCGATGATCTGCCCGTTTCGGTAGAGGCGGACCTCGACCGTTCGGCCGACGGCCTCACCCACCATCATGCGCTGGAGATCGTCCATGCCCTCCATGGCCTGGCCGTCGACGTCGAGGATCAGGTCCTCGGGCCGGATGCCGGCCCGAGCCGCAGGGCTCCCCTCGACGACCTGAACGATCTCCACCCCGGCCTCCCGGCCCACCTCCCGGGACAGCTTGGGAGGCAGCGGCCGGGGGCCTCCGGCGATCCCGAGATAGGCCCGCCTGAACCGGCCCTCGGTCATGAGCGCGGCCACGATGCGGCGCGTTGTGGCGTTGATCGGCACGGCCAGGCCGAGGCCCTGCCCAATGCCCGGTCCCACCACGGCCGTGTTGATGCCGACCACCCGTCCGAGGCTGTCCGCCAGCGCACCGCCGGAGTTCCCCGGGTGCAGCGCGGCATCCGTCTGGATCACGTTCTCCACCACCCGGGTCACCGATCCGTCCCGGGTCGGCAAGGAGCGGCCGAGCGCGCTGACCACGCCGGCGGTGACGGAGCCGGCGAACCCGAGCGGGTTCCCGATGGCCACCACGAGCTGCCCGACCTTGAGCTGGGCCGCATCCCCCAGGGGGGCCGCGGTCAGGCCGCTAGCCGAAGCTCGCACCACGGCCAGGTCCGAGAGAGGGTCGGTCCCGACCGTCTCGATCCCGAACTCCCGCCCGTCGACGAACGAGGCGCTCCCCCGTTCTGTACCGGTGACCACGTGGGCCGAGGTGAGAATGAAGCCATCCGGCGTGATGACCACACCGCTTCCCCCGCCGTCCGCGGGCTGCCCGCGCCACGCTCGCTTCCGCACGCGGAGGTTCGTCACCGAAGGGGTCAGCAGCTCCGCGACGTGAATGGTGACTCTGGAGTAGGCGTCGAGGGCCTCTTCCTCGGCGGCCGCAGGCTGGCCCGGCTGCGTGGGCTGCCCTTCGCCCAGGACGAGATCCAGGAATCGAACGTCGGCCATCCTGAAGCCGAGGCTAGCACCGATGCGCGAAAACGAAGGGTCCGGGGGTTTGGCGGTCTCAGCCGTCTTGCGAGGGCTGCACCGTGCCGTTCAGGATCGGCCGGCCCGATCCGTCCGAGACGGTGATCGAGGCGCCCCTCAACAGGTTCTTCCCCGAGTACTCGTAGAACATCAGGATCCCGTTGTTGGTCCTCGCCAGCTCCCCGCCGGAGAGGACCCGGCCCGAGCGGTCCGTGAGCTGGATGGTGTAGCGGTCGCTCACCGGTTCGGCCACGTGGACGGCGGCCAGGATGAAGTCGTCCCCGTTCCGCGAACCGAAGATGACCGCTCGTCCTGACCCTCGAGCCTCCAGGATGGGAAAGAGCTCGGCCTGGAAGGGATTGTTCCCCAGCGTGGTGGTGAACTCGGTCAGCAACTGGATCTGATCGATCTGCTGGGCGATCGTCGCCCGGATGTCCTGCACCCGACGGTGTTCGGCGATGGCCCACCCGACCGACCCCAGGGCGATCAGTACGGCTGCCAGTGTGGCCGCCGCCAGCACCCGGACCCCGCGCCGAGAAGGGGCCGGACGAGTCCCCGCCGCCGAGGTCAGCCGCCCCACGATCCTCTCCTCCAGCCCCGCCGGCGGTTCGTTGGAGGGGAGGGCCAGGGCGAGGGCGGTCGCTCCCTCCTGCAGCTCCAGGGCTTCCTTCCGGCAGCCCGCGCACCATTCGAGGTGCCGATCCACGTCGCGGGCCTCCACCCGGTTGAGGAGGCCGATGGCATGCTCGGGCAGCCGCTCTCGAACCTGGAGGCAGGTCACTCCAGCCCTCCGTCGACCATCGCTCCGGCCCGAGCCTGCTCTGCCTGCGCCTTTCGAAGCTTGATGAGCGCCGCGCGCAACCGAGTCTTCACCGTGCCCAGCGGGATGCCGTCGGCCTCGGCGATCTCACGCGCCGTCCAGCCGTGGAAGTACGCCTGAGAGAGGAGCTGGCGCTCCATCGACGACAGTCCGGCCAGAGCTCGGCGGGCTTGCTCTCGCTCGACCAGCAGGTCCTCCTCTTCCACCGGGGCCGGCTCGGGGAGCTCGTCCACGAACACCAGCGAGGGGCGGCCCGCTCCTCTGTCGTGCCGCAGCCGATCGACCGCCATGTTGTGGGCGATCGCCATGAGCCAGGTCGAGAGGCGACCCCGGGTTGAGTCGAACCTCGCCCCCTTCCGCCAGGCCGTGAGGAAGACGTCTTGCGTGAGCTCCTCGGCGCCCTCGTTGCTCCCCAGCAGCCGCCTGCCCAACGTATAGACGGGGCGGCCGAACCGGGCGTACAACGCCCGGATGGCCTGTTCGTTCCCGGCGACAAGCTCCTGCATCAGCTCTTGCTCCGATTCCCTCGAGAGCGGACCTTCGTGTTCGAAGGTCATCCAGCCTCCATTCGGTATACGGCATGCAACAGCCGCGCGGTTTGCTCGACCCCTATTATCCTTCGGCCGGGCCGCCAATGCCCGCCGCGGCCACGCGGTGGGATGATTACGGCATGCGAAAGCTCGCTCCGATGTGCCTCCTCCTCGCCTCGCTCGCGTTCGCCGTGACCGGCGCCTCCAGCGCCGCCGCGCAGACCACCGAGGCCGATCCCGTCCTCCTGGTCATGGAGCTGAGTGGCGTGGTGGACCCATTCACGGCCACCCACGTGGAGCGGAGGATCGGCGAAGCGAACCAAGACCGGGCCGCCGCGGTGCTGATCACGATCGACACCCCGGGCGGGCTCGACTCCTCCATGCGAAAGATCGTCAAGGCGATCCTGGCCTCCCGGGTCCCGGTCATCTGCTTCGTGGCGCCTGAGGGAGCAA
>JBOGVA010000007.1:0-58471 GCA_050692195.1 Actinomycetota bacterium
GCGGGTGGGGCCCGGCGCATTGGCGCCGGGCCCCTTCCCTCGGAACTCCTCCACGTTACCGGCGATCTCCCGCGCGCAGGCCCTTGCCCCGGGACCTCCCGCCGTCCACGAAGCACTCCGGAACGCACTGCGTCTCTCCGGTGCAGCACACGACCGCGCAGTGGAACGTCGGGCCGAACTCGTCCACGCACGCCTGGCTGCTCGTGCACCCCGCGCCTGGCCCACACGGAAAGGTGCCGTCCAGGCACACGCACCGGTTCTCCACGTCGGTCGTGCAGACGCAGCATGGGTCGCCGCAGAGGGGACCCGGGTCGCAGCACAGGATGTCGCTGCACCGCTCGCAGATGGGCGTCTGCGCGAACGCCGGAGTCTGGAGGCTGGTCAGCACGGGCGCCGCCCACACGACCGCCGCCCCCGCGCCGATGCCCTTGAGCGCCTTCCTTCGGGAGATGCCGCCGCTCGCGGTCTCGTCGTCCATACGCATGCCCCCTTCCATGCAGACTTCACGCCCATCGTCCGCCTGGCAACAGGTTGAGGCAATACGGTCTCAGTACGACATTCGCCGTATGTTCGTCGCTGTAGCAAGTGAGTGTGATCGGGTGCCTCCAGGCTCTGTGTCCACCCGATCGTCATTGGACGGGGCAAGCCCCTGTTCCAGCCATCGGACGCCAAGATCAGGCTTCGGTTCGCCGAGGCCCGGACCTTGCGGCGTCGGGCGTGAGCGGTGTCGGCAGTCGATTAGACTCGGTCGACGCACGTGGAGGAGGCCATGGACTTCTCACTCGAGCTCGGCAAGGAAGTGCTCCGACGGACTCCGGATGCGCTTCAAGCGATGCTCTCGGGCCTGTCTGAGGACTGGATCACCGGTGACGAAGGACCCGACACGTGGTCCCCGTACCACGTCGTTGGGCACCTCACCCACATCGAGGAGTGCGACTGGATCGACCGGACGAGGGTGATCCTGGAACACGGTACGGGACGCGTCTTCGAGCCCGTCGATCGAGAGGCGGGGTTCGCCCGGTTCAGGGACTGGAAGCTCGGCGATCTTCTGGCTCGATTCGCCTCGGTGCGGACCTCGAATCTCGAGACGCTGGGCGCGTTGGTCCAGGGCGAGGACCTGGGGCGACGGGGTGTCCATCCCACCTTTGGGGAGGTGACGCTCGGCCAGCTCCTCGCCACGTGGGTAGCGCACGATCTGAACCACCTGGGACAGATCGTCAAGACCATGGCCAAGCAGTACACGCAGGCGGTCGGGCCGTGGCGCGAGCTCCTTCCAATCATCGATGCGCCCTGATCTCGGCACTCGACGACAGACTGGACCAACCGCCCTCATCCGCTCTGGCTGCCGCACCGCCTCTGGAACGTCGACCGGCACCGGATGCTGGATGGACGGCTGGACCTACATCGACGCGAGCGGCTAGTTCGTCCCGGATATAGCCCAGCTACGTGGCGGCGAATTCGTCAAGGACCAGTGCCCTCGGCAGGATTCGAACCTGCGCACCCGGCTCCGGAGGCCGGCGCTCTATCCCCTGAGCTACGAGGGCCTGACCGCTCCTGAGGCGACCCTGGCATCTTAGCAATGGACAACTCGCCCCTTTCGGGGGGCTTTGGTCGCTGGGGCTAATATCGCCGATGAGCTTGCCATGATCCAACAGAGCCTCATCCGTGTCCTGAACGAGGCCGTTGCGGCCGCATCGCCGGAGCTTGGGCTGGATCCGGACAGCGTCCCCGAGCCCGAGCTGATCCGGCCGCGCCAGAAGGAGCACGGGGACTGGTCCACCAACATCGCCCTCGTCATGGCCCCCAAGGTGGGGCGGCCGCCCCGCGAGGTGGCCGAGGCGGTGGCGGCGCGGCTGCAGCCGGACGACCTCGTGAAGAGGGTCGAGGTCGCCGGGCCGGGCTTCATCAACCTGTTCCTCGGCCATGCCTGGTTGCACGGAGTGCTCTCCGACGTCCTCGACCGAGCCTCGGTCTACGGCAGGGGCCAACCTCGCGGGGAGCGCGTCCAGGTGGAGTTCGTCTCGGCCAACCCGACGGGTCCCCTTCACGTGGGGACCGCCCGCAACGCCGCACTGGGCGACGCCCTGGCCAACCTCCTGGAAGCGGCGGGGTACGGGGTGGAGCGGGAGTACTACTTCAACGACGCGGGACACCAGCTGGAGCTCTTCGGCGCCTCGGTCGAGGCCAGATACCTCGAGCGGTTCGGGGTGCCCGCCGAGATCCCCGAGGGTGGCTACCACGGCACACACGTGGCCGACCTGGCGGCAGAGATCGCAGCAGAGCTCGGAGACGGCCTCGTCCACATGGACCCCGAGGAGCGCCGCCGCCGTCTGAAGGAGGAAGCCGTAACCAGGGCGGTGCGCGGCATCAGGAAAACGCTCGACCGCTTCGGGGTGCGCATCGACGCCTGGGTGAACGAGCGGGAGCTTCACGAATCTGGAGCCATCGCAGAGGCGGTGGCTCGACTGAAGGCGAGTGGCTTCGCCTACGAATCCGAAGGGGCCGTCTTCTTCCGCTCGACCGAGTTCGGGGACGAGAAGGACCGGGTGCTCATAAGGTCCAACGGCGCACCGACGTACTTCGCGGCCGACTGCGCCTACGTACTCCACAAGGCGCGGCGTGGGTTCGACCGCATGATCTATGTGTGGGGGGCCGACCATCACGGGACGGTGAAGCGCCTTCTGGGCGCGGCCGAGGCCCTCGGGGTCGATCCGGCGCGCGTCGAGGTCCTGCTCTACCAGATGGTGACCCTGTACCGAGGCGGGGAGCCGGTTCGTATGAGCCGCCGGGCCGGAGACTACGTCACGCTCGCCGAGCTCCTCGACGAGGTCGGTCCGGATGCCGCCAGGTACACCCTCCTCACCAGGTCCAACGACTCCCCCTTGGATTTCGACATTGTGGAGGTGACGCGGCAGAGCCTGGACAACCCCGTGTACTACGTGCAGTACGCGCATGCCCGGATCGCCAGTCTCCTTCGTGTGGCCGCCGAGCAAGGGGTGGCTCTTCCCCCCTGGAGGGACGTCAACTTCGAGGAGCTGACCGAGGAGGCCGAGCTCGATCTGCTGCGCAAGCTCGCAGAGCTCCCCGAGGTGATCGAGGTGGCGGCGGAAGCCCGGGCCCCCCACAGGCTCACCCGCTACGCCGAAGAGGTGGCCGCCGAGTTCCACAGGTTCTACACGGAGTGCCGGGTGATCACGGACGACCGGACGCTGACCCACGCTCGGTTGTGGCTATCGACGGGGGCCAAGCAGGTCATCGGGTCGACCCTTCGCCTGATCGGGGTGAGCGCGCCGGAGTCGATGGAGCGGATCGGTGGCGACGGCTGCTGAGAGTGCCCCACCGTCGAGCCACGGCTCGGCGAGGCCCGAGTTCGTCGTTCGGCCGGCCCACCCGAGAGATGCCGTCTCTTTCCTGGAGATGTGGCGGACGGTGGTGGCCGAGAGACGGTTCGTGCGCTCCGACTCGGCTCGCCGGTCGGCGCGGTACTACCGGCGCCGGTACTTCCGCCGCAGCTGGACCACGGAGCGGGTCTCCCTTGTGGCGGTATCAGGTGATCGCGTGGTCGGGCACCTCACCGCCGACCGGGAGGAAGGCCCGATCACCCGGCACGTGGCGTCCCTGGGCATGGCGGTGGCCCCCGACTGGCGGAGACGGGGCGTCGGCGCTGCGCTGTTGGCCGAGGTGATCCGGTGGGCGCGAGCCGTCGGGGTGGAGAAGCTGGCCCTCTCCGTTTACCCGGGGAACGAGGCAGCCCTGAGGCTGTATCGGACGTTCGGGTTCCAGGAAGAGGGCCGCCTCACCGGCCACTCGAAGAAGTCCATCGGGTATCTGGACGAGATCGTCATGGGCCTGTGGTTGATCGATCGGCGGCAGGAATGACCCACACGGAGCACGGCTCTGCTGGAGGTGAGCCGATCCCGGATTCATCCGCACCAGTCCATCGACCGAATCTCTCTGTATGACCTCCGTCATTGTTTCGGCCCATGGTCACCAATAGACTCGGGCGTGAGTCCTACGTCCAGAACCTAGACCCGCGCCCTAGCGCCGTGAATCGATGAGCCAGAGCATCCATCCGGAACCGACCCAGGCTCCGCAGGATCCGCAGGAGCAGGCTCTGGTCCAGGCGCACGCGGAAGCGCTCCCGCCTCTCCTCACCGACTTCTCCAGCCAGGTCCTCGCGGTGAAGGAAGGAGAGACGTTCCTCTACTCCAACCTGGCAGGCGACCTGGACGACCGGAAGGAGAACGGGCACGGCTTCTACCATCGCGACACCCGCTTCCTGTCCCATTTCAGGATGAAGCTCTCCGGACGCGATCCCGTCCTGCTGTCCTCCTCGGCCGAGCGGTCCTACATGTCCTACGCTGACCTCACCAATCCAGAGCTGTACACGGACGGCACCCTCTCCGTTCCCCAGCAGACCCTCAACGTTCGCAGGGTCCGGGCGATCAACGGACGGCTGTTCGAGCGGGTCAGAGTGAAGAACTACAACCCTTATCCCATCGAGCTCACGGTTTCCTTCTCGCTGGCTTCGGACTTCGCCGACATCTTCGAGGTTCGGGGACTCAGGCGGCCGACCCGGGGACACCAGGAGCCCCCCCAGGCGCAGGGCCGGCGGACGGAGCTTTCCTACACGGGGGACGATGGCGTCACCCGCAGGACGCTCATCGAGTTCCACCCCGACCCAGAGCGCCTGGAGGTCGTGGGGGACCGGGTGGAGGCGGACTTCGTGGTGAAGCTCGCCTCTCACCAGACCAAGCTGATCTCCATCACGACCGAGCCCGTCATCGATGGGGTCCGGCCGATCGCTATGGAGTTCGACGCGGCCGTGCATCACCTCCGACGCTCCTACGAGGAATGGGAGCGAGAGTGCGCGCATATCGACACGGACAACGAGCTCTTCAACCAGTTGCTCGTGCGAGGCCTGCGTGACCTTCGGGCTCTTTACACGAACACCGACCGAGGGGGTGTCATCGCAGCGGGGATCCCCTGGTACGTGGCCGTCTTCGGCCGCGACGCCCTGATCAGCGCGCATCAGCTGCTCATGGTGAATCCCACCCCTGCCCGTGAGACCCTTCGCCTCCTGGCGCGATACCAGGGACAGAGGGAGGATCCCTGGCGTGACGAGGAGCCCGGCAAGATCCTGCATGAGATCAGGCGGGGGGAGCTGGCCGGTGCAGGGTACGTCCCGCACACGCCGTACTACGGATCGGTGGACGCGACCCCTCTGTTCGTCTTCCTGTACGCCCAGTACTTTCGCTGGACGGGAGACCGGGAGATCGCGAGCGAGCTGCTGCCGAACGTCCGCGCCGCGCTGGAGTGGATGGATACGTACGGTGACCTGGACGGGGACGGGTTCGTCGAGTACCTGTGCCGCTCGCCGGGCGGGATGGCGAACCAGGGCTGGAAGGACTCCTTCAACTCGGTGGTGCACGAGGATGGCCAGCTGGCTACGGGCCCGATCGCTCTGGTCGAAGTCCAGGGATACGTGTACATGGCGAAGCTGCGCGTGGCCGATGTGTTCGAGACGCTTGGCGACGAGGAGACGGCGACCAGGCTGCGACGCGAGGCGCGCGTGCTCAAGGAGCGGTTCAACCAGGCCTTCTGGATGGAGGACCAGAGGTACTTCGCCGGCGCGCTGGACGGCGACAAGCGCCAGGTGCGAACGGTCGTCTCCAACCCTGGCCACTGCCTGTACAGCGACATCGTCGACTCGGCGAAGGCCGATCACCTCGCCAGGCGGTTGCTTCAACCGGACATGTTCAGCGGGTGGGGCATACGCACGATGAGCAAGGCTGCTACCGCCTACAATCCGATGAGCTACCACAACGGATCGGTGTGGCCGCACGACAACGCCCTTATCGCTGCGGGGCTGAAGCGTTACGGCTTCATCAAGGGGACGAACCGTGTGGTCACCGCCATCTTCGACGCCGCCATCTACGCCGACTACATGCGCCTTCCGGAGCTGTTCTGCGGATTCACGCGGCGTACTCCGAATCAGCCCGTGGCCTATCCCGTGGCGTGCTCCCCGCAGGCGTGGGCGGCCGGAGCGCCCTTGCTGATGCTCCAGGCCATCCTGGGTATCTCCGCCCGGGAACACGAGAACATGCTCACGGTGAACAAGCCGCACCTTCCGTCCTGGCTCAACGTGGTGGAGCTTCGGAACATCCGGGTGGGGGAGAGCACGATGTCTTTGGTGTTTCGACGGGAGGGCGAGATCACGGGCTTCTCGCTCCTCGGCCGCAAGGGCGACGTCCGAGTGGTCATGGAGGAGTGACTACCTGAGGCAGTCCTGGGTGGAGACCCGTTCGGTCCTTCCCTCTGCACGCTCCAGCCGCGGCAGGACCTCCTCCGCAGTTATGGCGTAGCCGACGCTCGAGTCGGTCGTGGAGGCGGCGAACACGACGCCAGCCACCAAGCCCCCTTCGATCACGAACGGCCCTCCGGAGTTGCCCGGCCTAACCTCGGCCTGAAGCTCATAGACCTCCCGCTCGACGATCGAGTTGCCGTAGATATCCCTGCCGATGGCCCTCAACTCCCGCCGAACCGCCGCCGGTCCGAACCTCAGCGAACCGCCGCCCGGGTATCCGAGGACGGCGCCATTCTCCCCTCGCTCCGCCTCCCGCGTCTCGAGCCGAAGCGGAGGCCCCGGGGATCGGTCCACGCGCAGCACCGCGATGTCCAGCCTGGGATCGAACAGGACGGTGATCGCTGTCTGGGAGCCACCACCCTGCTCCTGCACCTCCGGCGAATCCACACCGGCCACGACGTGGGCGTTGGTCACCACATAGTTCGCGGCCCCGACGAACCCGCTCCCTTCCTGGATCGCGCCGCAGGCGACCCCCACGACTCGAACGGTGCTCTCCGCCGCCCCTCGCGCGATGGCTCGGGCCCTTCCCCTCGTGGGTCCCTCCACCGGCCCGGCCGGTGCCGGAGGCAGGCCTGCGAAGACCTCCGGGAAGTCGAATCGGTTCAGGAACCGGCGTACCTCGGCCAGGAGCGAAGGCGGTCGCGGCAGGGCGCCATCCAGCCCCCGGATGATCGCGGAGCGGCGGATCGCCTGGGACACGCCGGGGAACGGGCCGTTCACCAGGTTCAGGGCCAGGAACCACGTGGCGAGCAGCAGGGCCAGCACGGACACCAGCGCTCCCCCCACCGAATCGACCGTACCGAACGCGCTGCGCCTGGCGATGGACCAGAACCTCCTGCCGATCACCCAGCCGAGGGTGTCTCCGATACCCGCGAGCGCCAGGAGCGTGACGATGGCCAGGATGGCCTGAGTGAGAGGAGCCTCCGCCAGCCCGGCGACGATAGGGGCCAGGATCGCTCCGGCGATCAGGCCCAGCAGCAGGCCGGTGTAGGCGGAGAGCTGGAGGGCGGCCCCCCGCCGAAAGCCGTTCGCCGTTGCCAGGGCGAGCAGGAGCAGGAGCACGAGGTCCAGGAGATTCATGCGCATATCCTGACAGGCCAACCCTCCGACTACGGAGTTACAGGACGCGTGAGTAAACTGGCGCCCGTGGTCACGATCGCCCATATCTCCGATCCACACGTCGGCTCGCCCTACTTCGTTCCGAACCTGATGAACCGAGTGATCGTGGAGCTCGCAGAGCTCGAACCGGACATCGTGGTATGCACCGGCGACCTCACCAACGAGGGCTATCGGCAGGAGTACAAGAACTGGGTCGCCTATCAGGAGCGCATCAAGGCGCCCATCGTCACGGTCCCGGGAAATCACGACGCCCGCAACGTGGGTTACCTCCACTTCGAGGAGCTGATCGGGCCCCGGCACTGGGCCACCGAGGTCCGTGGAGTCCGCATCGTGGGCGCAGACTCCAGCGAGCCCGACCTCAACGACGGCCAGATCGGCAGGGAGCGGTATCCATGGATCAAGGAGCAGTTCGCCGCCCCAGCCGAGCTCAAGATCTTCGCCATCCACCATCACCTGTTGCCCGTGCCCGGGACGGGACGCGAACGGAGCATCGTGAACGACGCCGGCGACCTCCTGGAGGTCCTCATCGAAGCGGGAGTGAACATCGTCCTGACCGGCCACAAGCACGTTCCGTACGTGTGGCGGCTGGAGAACGTCTACGTGGTGAACGCCGGCACTTGCTCATCGCTCCGGCTTCGCGGCTACACGAAGCCGTGCTACAACATCGTGGAGGTAGAGGGGGACGAGGTGAAGATCCACCGAAAATTCCCCTTCGGAGGCCAGACGGCCCTCGCGCACTTCTCGCTCTCGACCGGCGCCCAGTACTACCGGCAGCTGGAGGCGCTGGTTCAGGATGCCCGAGCCGGCATGTTCTCGGCCTCGGAGTAGCACCTCGAACGAACGGCGGCCCGGCGGACCGTCGACCCCAGGAGGCACATGAAGGTCATCGCCCTCGTTGATGGCGAGCACTATCCGGCGGTCACCCGATGGGGGCTGGACTCGGCCCGGGCGTGGGGGTACGAGGTGCTCGCGGCCCTCGCCGTGGGAGGAACGGAGAAGCTTGGGGCGGACGGGAAGCTCGATCTGGGCGACGTGCCCGTCACGCACGCCGCCGACGACCCCGCTCGAGCCCTGGCGGAGCGCATCGATCGGCTCCGGCCCGAGGCGATCCTGGACCTGTCCGACGAGCCGGTGCTCGGGTACGAGCGGCGTATGGAGCTGGTGGCGGTGGCCCTGGCCAGAGGCGTCCCCTATATCGGTCCCGATTTCCGATTCGATCCGCCCATCGTCGAGGCCGCCCTGCCCGTGGCGACGCTGGCCGTGATCGGAACGGGCAAGCGCGTCGCCAAGACGGCGGTCTCCGGCCATGTAGCGCGCCTGGCCGCGGCCGGCGGTCGCCCGATCGTGGTCGCCATGGGCCGGGGCGGCCCTCCCTGGCCGGTCGTCGCACGGCCCGGGGCCCTGACCGTCGAGGCGCTGCTCGCCACCGCTGACCGCGACGAGCACGCCGCGTCCGACTACCTGGAGGACGCGCTCACCTCCGGCGTGACGACCGTTGGTGCCAGACGGTGCGGGGGAGGCCTGGCCGGGCGGCCCTTCGTCACCAACGTGGCGGAGGCGGCGGCTCGAGCCGTAGAGCTGGGAGCCGACCTTGTCGTCCTCGAAGGGAGCGGAGCCGCGGTGCCCACGGTGCCATGGGATGCAGGCGTCCTGGTGGTTCCGGCCTCCCTGCCCACGCACCACCTGGCCGGATACCTGGGCCCGCTTCGGCTGTTGCTATCGGATCTCGTGGTCTTTATCATTGGAGGTGGCCCGTCACCCGGGCCGGACAACCTTTCCGCCCTCTATCCCGAAGTCCGTCGGCTACGGGCAGATATCCGGACGGCCATAGCGGAACTTCAACCGGTACCGCTGGCCGACGTGAGGGGCAAGGATGTGTTCTTCGCAACGACCGCAAATCAAGACGTGGCGGAGCGCCTGGCGGAGGAGCTCGCGCGGACTGCGGGGTGCCGCGTGGTGAAGTTCTCTGCGCGTCTCGCCGACCGGGTCGGGTTGGAGGAGGACCTGGCCTCGGCGCCGCCCTTCGACGTGCTGCTGACGGAGCTCAAGGCCGCGGCGATCGACGTGGCGGCCCGGAGAGCCGTTGAGCGAGGCGCCGAGGTCGTGTTCGTGGACAACAGGCCCCGCACGGTGGGCGGAGATGGAGATCTGGACGAACTCTTGCAGGAGGTGGTCGGCCTGGCTCGTTCCCGGGCGGACCACCGCTTGGGGACGTAGTGAGCCGAATAGGACACAGATGACAGAGCAGAAGGTGATCGTGATCTCCGGCGGTGAGCCGGGGTTGCCCTACTCGAAGGGCCTTCGGGCATCCGAGCTCATGGTCACCGGACTCTCTCCGTATCGTGCGTACCAGGTCGCTGAGCAGGTCGAGGAGCGGCTCCGCGAGCGCCGGCTGGCCAGCATCACGAGGGACGAGCTGGACGAGCTGACCATCGACGTCCTCTCCGATCTTGCCGGTGAGCGATATGCCACCAACTTCCTGAAGTGGAGAGAGATCGGGAGCCTGAATCTGCCCCTGGTGATCATGATCGGAGGGGCTACCGGCGTAGGAAAGTCGACGATCGCCACGCAGCTCGCCGTTCGCTTGGGAATCATCAGGGTCGTGGCCACGGACGCCATCAGGGAGGTCATGCGAGCCCTGTTCACCAGCGAGCTCATGCCCACGCTCTACAAGTCCTCCTTCGACGCGGACTCCGCCCTGCGGGAGCCCCCGCCCCGCCCGGTGGACAGGGTGATCGTGGGCTTCCGGGAGCAGACCGCGGCCGTTTCCGTGGGCATCCACGCCATGGTCGAGCGTGCCGCGGTGGAAGGAACCAGTGTCATCATCGAGGGAGCGCACGTGGTCCCGGGTTTCGTCGACCTGGCGCCGTACGAGGGCCGGGTGCTGGCGGTGCCTGTCATACTGACCGTGGACGACGAGGATCTGCATCGGAGCCACTTCGCCGTTCGCTCGCTGGACGTGTCGCCAAGGCCAGTGGAGCGCTACCTCCAGGGTTTCGAGAACATCCGCCGGGTCCAGAAGTACATCAAGAGCCAGGCCCTATCGCACGACGTCCCGGTGATGCCGAACTACAGCCTGGACCAGACGCTCTCGAGGATCATCGACCTCGTCGTGGAACGGGCTGCCGACCACCTGCAGGAGAGGGAGCGACCGGTGACCAGGCGCCCGCCCGCTTCTAGAACGGACGAATTGGAGGCGACCAAGAGATGAAGCTCTTTCTCGACACCGCGAACCTCGACGAGATTCGCACCATCAAGCGATGGGGCGTCCTCTCCGGATGCACGACCAACCCCTCGCTCCTGGCGAAGGAGGCCAGGGACTGGGAGGTGCAGATGAAGGAGGTCTGCGCCGAGGTGGATGGCCCCGTGTCTCTGGAGACCACCCACGAGAAGTCGGATGACATCTACGAGGAGGGTCTCAAGCTGGCCGGCGTCGCGCCGAACGCGGTGGTGAAGGTGGCCATGACCCCGGACGGCCTGGAGGCAGGCCGGCGCCTGATCGACGAAGGGATCCAGGTCAACGTGACCCTCACCTTCTCGCCTGCCCAGGCCATCCTGGCCGCGGAGATTGGGGCCACCTACGTCTCCCCGTTCCTCGGCCGATTGGACGACGTCGGTGCCGACGGTATGTACGCCCTGCGAGAGATCTGCGAGATCTACGAGATGCAGGGCTACGACACGCTGGTGCTGGCGGCGTCGCTCCGGCACCCCATGCACGTGATCGAGGCAGCCAAGGCAGGAGCCGATGTGGCCACCATGCCGTTCGATGTGTTCACCAAGCTGGTGAAGCACCCCTTGACCGATATCGGATTGGAGAAGTTCTTGAGTGATTGGAAGAAGCTCCAGCAGGAGCTCGAGGAAGGAGCATGACCGTGGATTCCCGCACTGCCACTAGGTCCGAGCTCGAGGGCAAGGTCCTTCCGGAACTGCAGCAGATCGCCGAGTCGCTCGGCCTCGAGGGGCACCAGCGCCTGCGCAAGAGCGATCTCATCGACGCGATCGTGGCGAAGGCCTCGCCGGACGGGCAGGGGCCCGGCCACGGCGAATCCGCGCCGTCGGAATCGGCGATGAAGGAGCCGCCGGCTGAAGGCTCCCCATCTGGTGGGGGCACGGACGGTGACGGGTCGAAGCGGGATCGCCCGGAGACCTCCGGCGCGCCTCAGGGCTCCGAAGGAGGAGTCGCTACCGCGCTGGCCGACCGGCCCGCCTCTGCTGGGGGACAGGACCGAACGGCCACCATGGAGCGCCCCCGGGATCGCCGTCCGTCCCGGGAGGAACGCCGGCGGGAGCGCGAGCGTCGTCGTGAGCGGGACCGCGAGGACCGCGAGCAAGAGCTGGCCGACGCGCCCACCCGAGCTGGCATCCTCGACGTTCTGCCGGAGGGCTACGGATTCCTGCGCACCAGCGGGTATCTGCCGGGGAATGAGGACATCTACGTCTCCCTGTCCCAGATCCGCCGGTTCGGGCTTCGGCGCGGGGACCAGATCGTCGGCCAGGTGCGGCAGCCTCGGGACAACGAGAAGTACCCGGCTCTACTTCGGGTCGAGACGGTGGCCGAGGTCGATCCCGACACCGCCCGGCAGCGCCCGGACTTCGACAAGTTGACCCCGCTGTTCCCCGACGAGCGCTATCGGTTGGAGCACGACCCGAAGGGCATCACCGAGCGGATCATCGACCTGATCGCGCCCATCGGGAAGGGCCAGCGGGGGATGGTCGTCTCTCCGCCGAAGGCCGGGAAGACGACGGTGCTCAAGCAGATCGCGGGCGGGATCATCGAAGCCGACCCCAACACCCATGTGATGGTGCTTCTGGTGGACGAGCGTCCCGAGGAGGTCACCGACTGGCAGCGGACGGTGAAGGCTGCCGAGGTCGTGTACTCGACCTTCGACAAACCCGCCGACCAGCACACGCAGGTCACCGAGCTGGTGCTGGAGAGAGCAAAGCGGCTGGTCGAGCAGGGAAGGGACGTGGCCATCCTGCTGGACTCGATCACCAGGCTGGCCAGGGCCTACAATCTGGCGGCGCCCGCCTCCGGCCGGATCCTGTCGGGCGGCGTCGACTCCACCGCTCTCTATCCCCCCAAGAGGTTTTTCGGAGCGGCCCGGAACCTCGAGGAAGGGGGGTCGCTCACCATCATCGCGAGCGCGCTCGTGGAGACCGGATCCCGGATGGATGAGGTCATCTTCGAGGAGTTCAAGGGCACGGGGACCTGGGAGATCCGGCTGGACCGGGCGCTCTCCGAGAAGCGAATCTTCCCGGCCCTCAACATCGAGGCCTCCGGTACCCGCAAGGAGGAGCGCCTCATGCCCACCGAGGAGCTGGCACTGGTCTGGCGGCTGCGGCGGGTGCTCCACGCGCTGGATCCTGCCGCGTCTCTGGAGCTCCTCATCGACAAGATCCGCGTGACGAAGTCGAACGAGCAATTCCTCCGGGAGATCTCGAAGGCTCCCGTCACCGATTAGCTGAGCTCGGGAGGGCAAGTTATGGCCGGTTGGGGGGATGACCCCGTGATGGCCGAGCTGCAGCAGGCCATCGCGGACGGCTGGCAGCCGGTCGAGGTCAGGGACGAGCTGGTCGGCAGCACCTCCTTCGACGTGGTGACCGTCGAAAAGGATGGAGAACGAAAAGAGTTCAGAAGCGACCACCTGGCCTTCCACCGCTATGTGGAGGGCCTCATGGAGGACCACGGACTTGCGTACTCGTGAGCCCGAACGGTGCCGCCACGAAGACATCGAGTGAGACCATGAAGAGGACGAAAGGACCGAGATGAAGCAAGGGATTCACCCCGAATACGGGACGGCGACCGTCAGGTGCTCCTGCGGAAATACGTTCCAGACCCGTTCCACGAAGTCGGACATCCACGTCGAGCTCTGCTCTGCGTGCCATCCCTTCTACACGGGCAGGCAGAAGCTCGTGGACACCGGAGGCCGGGTCGAGCGCTTCCAGCGCCGGTACGGCCAGCGCCCCGCTCCCGAAAAGTAGCTCCGGCCATGCCCCCACCGGACCACTTCTATGGAGGTCAGGCGGTCCTCGAGGGCGTGATGATGCGCGGCCGCCATCACTGGGCGGTGGCGGTCCGCAAGCCAGACCAGTCGGTCCACGTGGAATCGCACCTGATCCGCTCCATCGCCCGGCGGGTTCCTTTCCTGCTGAAGCCGGGGCTCCGAGGTGTGCTTGCCCTGGGGCAGGCGCTGTCGATCGGGGTCCGGGCTCTCACCATCTCCGCCAACCAGTCCGTCGAGGAGGACAAGAAGCTCACGCCCAGGCAGATGGCGCTCTCGATGACGCTCGCGTTCACGCTATTCACCGTCGTGTTCATCGTGGCTCCCTATGTGGGCTTCCGGATATTCCGCCGCGGCGTGCCATCCAGCGTGCTCCGCAACGTCCTGGAGGGCGTCCTGCGAGTCGGGCTGTTCGTGGGCTACCTGGCTCTGATAGGTCGGATGAAGGAGATCCGTCGCGTATTCGAGTATCACGGTGCCGAGCACAAGACCATCGCCGCATACGAGCACGACGAGGCGCTGGATCCGGTGGCCGTGGACCGCTACTCCACCCTCCACGTGCGATGCGGGACGAACTTCCTCCTGATCGTGATGGTGCTCACCATCCTGGTGTACTCGGCGTTCCCTTCCCGCGGCCTTCTCGCCGGGATCGCCTCCCGCCTCGTGGCCATCCCACTGATCGCCGGTCTCTCCTACGAGGTCCTCCGCCTGGGCGCCAAACGCTCCGGATCCCGATTGATGCGGGCGCTGATGGTTCCCGGCCTGTGGCTTCAGAAGATCACCACGAAGCCGCCCGACCGCGGCCAGATCGAGGTGGCGATCCTCGCCTTCGAGGAGGTCCTGAGAGCTGAGGGGAAGCTGTGGCCGGCCTCCGGTCCGGCTGGCTCGGAAGGACTGGATCGCCAAGGGTCTTGAACACTTCCGTCCGGACTGCTGATCGTCCAGCTTCCGCGGCGATAATTCCCGAGAGATGCACGAACGACTTGAGGAGCTCGAGGAGCGGTACGAGGAGCTGACCCGGGAACTGGGACGTCCCGAGGTCGCCTCTGATCCCGTCCGTCTTCGGGAGCTGGGGAAGAAACACGCCGAGCTGCACCAGATCGTCAGTGCCTATCGCGCGTACAGGGACGCGTTGGCCCATGCGGAGGAGGCCCGTGGGCTGGCGAGGGACGAGAAGGATCCCGAGATGGCCGCGTTCCTCAGGGAGGAGGAGGCCGCCGCCGAGCGGCGGGCTGCCACGCTCGACGGGCAGCTGCAGGCCCTGATGGTCCCCAAGGACCCGAACGACGAGAAGGACGTCGTAGTGGAGATCCGGGCCGGAACGGGGGGCCAGGAGGCGGCCCTATTCGCCACCGACCTGTTCGAGATGTACCGCCGGTACGCCGAGCGGAAGCGGTGGAAGACGGACGTGCTCTCCTCGAGCCCGTCGGAGCTGGGCGGATTCAAGGAGATCGTGCTGGAGGTCCAGGGCAAGGGTGCCTACTCTCGCCTGAAGCGCGAGTCGGGGGTCCACCGCGTCCAGCGGGTGCCGGTGACCGAGTCAGGCGGGCGGATCCACACCTCCACCGCCACGGTGGCCGTGCTGCCCGAAGCGGAGGAGGTGGAGGTCCACGTCGATCCGGACGACCTGGAGATCGAGGTGTTTCGCTCCTCGGGCCCGGGCGGACAGAGCGTCAACACGACGGATTCGGCCGTTCGCGTCACCCACAAGCCCACCGGGATCGTCATCTCCGTCCAGGAGGAGCGGTCCCAGCGCCAGAACAAGGAGAAGGCCATGCGGTACCTCCGCGCCCGTCTGCTCAGGCTGGCCCAGGAGGAGCAGCACCGGGAGGAGGCCGCCGCGCGAAAGGCCCAGGTGGGGACCGGCGACCGTTCGGAGAAGATTCGAACCTACAACTTCCCCCAGAACCGGGTGACCGACCACCGCATCGGCTTGTCCGTGCACAACCTGCCTCAGGTCCTTGACGGCGAGCTGGACGAGTTCGTGAATGCCCTGCTCGAGGCGGAGCGAAGGGCGCAGCTCGCGGCGGGCGACGGGGACGCCCGAGCCTGATGCGCCCCGCGGAACTGGTCCGAGAGTCCGCCGCGTGCCTGGTCGCCCATGGGGTGGAGAGCCCACACCGGACCGCCGAGGCTCTCCTCGTGCACATTCTGGGTACCGACCGGGCCGGTCTCTACGCCCGTCGGGAGGACATCGATACGGCGACCGCGGGCCTGTTCGAAGATGCCATTCGCCGGCGCTGCAACGGAACGCCGCTCCAGTACCTCACCGGAGAGCAGCAGTTCATGGACCTCCTCCTCACGGTGCGACCCGGCGTGTTCATCCCTCGGCCGGAGACGGAGGTGTTGGCCGGGGCAGCCCTTGAGGTGCTCACCGTGGAGAGATCGCCGGTCGTCGTCGACGTCGGAACCGGTTCCGGGGCGCTGGCCCTGGCCGTCAAGCGATGGCGGCCCGATGCCCGCGTGCTGGCAACAGACATCTCGGCGGAAGCCGTCGACCTGGCCCGGTGGAACGCGTCCCGGCTCGGTCTGGAGGTGGAGCTGTCTCATGGCGACCTTCTGGAACCGCTCCCACCCGCGCTGCAGGGGACCGTCGACCTGATCGTGAGCAATCCCCCGTACGTCACGGCCGAGGAGTACCGGTCGCTTCCCGAAGAGGTGAGGGCCGAACCTCCCGCCGCGCTGCTGGGAGGCGTCGAGTTCCACCGCCGGCTCCTCCGGGACGCTCCGGAGTGGCTGAGGCCGGGTGGCTGGCTCGCCGTCGAGATCGGGGCCGAGCAGGGCATGGAGGTCCGGACCCTGTTCGAGAGAAGCCTTCGCGACGTCGAGATCCTCCAGGATCTGGCCCGCCGCGACCGCGTGGTCCGGGGGGTCCAGGGGGTGAGCACTCCGCGAGCAACGCGAGCGGATGCGGACCCCCGGCGGCGAGCGGTCCGCCGAAGGCGGATCGCCGACGGACAAGAGGGGGTCCAGGGGGGCCGGAAGCTGGAATGAGCGAGGTCTACGAGGTGGACCCGGCTCGTCCGGAGGCCGCCGGCTCGGCCATCGACGCCGCGGCCGACGCGATCGCGGCAGGCCTTCTGGTGCTCTTCCCCACCGAGACGGTGTATGGGATCGCGACGCGTCCCGACGATCACGCCGCGACCGCCCGGCTGTTCGAGGCGAAACGGAGGCCGCCCGACCTCAACTTGCCTGTCCTTGCGGCGAATGCGTCCGAGGCGTTTGGGGTGGCCTCCGCGACCGGTCCCGCGGAGCGGCTGGCCGCCTCGTTTTGGCCCGGCCCGCTCACGATGGTCCTGCGAAGGACGGGACGGAGCTCGCCCTGGGCCCTGGGCCGGCGGCCGGACACGATCGGCGTTCGCGTCCCGGATCACGCTCTGTCCGGTCTCCTGCTGGCCCGATCCGGTCCCCTGGCCGCGACCAGCGCCAACCTTTCCGGCCACCCCCCGGTCGAAGACCCCGAGGCGCTGCTGGCCACGTTCGGCCAAGGTGTCGCCGTGTACGTGGTGGTTGCGGCCGGCAGCAAACAGCCCAAGGGCACGCCGTCCACCGTGGTCGATCTGACCGGGGAGCGCATACGCATCCTGCGTGAGGAAGGCATCGATCGCGTCCATCTCATGGCCGCAATGGCCGAATCCGGTCGGGCCGTGGACTCACTAGACTGACCCTGAGTGGGCAGCATCCTCATGGTCTGCACAGGCAACATCTGCCGCTCGCCCATGGCCGAGGGGTTTACACGTCGCTTTCTCGAGAACCGGGGGACCGAAGGCGTGCGGGTGGAGTCGGCCGGGGTTTCCGGGTGGGAGGGGTCCGGGCCCACCGAGGAGGCGGTACAAGCGATCGGGGAGAAAGGCATCGACATCTCCCATCACCTGGCTCGCCGCCTCAACCGGAGGATGATCGAGTCGGCCGACCTGATCGTGGCGATGTCTCGGGAACACCGGGATGCGACGCTCAGGATCGCCCCAGCCGCCGCAGGGCGTACGTTTACCATCAAGGAGCTTGTCCATCTCCTCGAGGTCGACCGATGGCCCACCACAGATGATCCGCTCTCCCCGGGCGAGCGGATGATGGCTCGGATCGAGCGAGCGAACGCACGGCGCGGGGTGCTGCCCGGTGCCATCCGGGAAGCTGACGTGAGCGACCCTCTGGGGAAGGGACTGAGGGCCTTCCGCCACGCGGCATGGGAGCTCGAGAGCCTGAGCGAGCGGCTGGTGGCGGGGCTCCTCGGGGCCGCGGACAGGGAGGACGTCGTGAGGGAGAGAGAGGGCGACACCTTGCCAGAGGTCTCGATGAGAGAGGCCGGACCGACATGAGGGAGTTCGCGGCAGACTGGGAGACGCTGAAGGCGACCGATCCTGAGGTGGCGGAGGCGGTGGCCGGAGAGCTTCGCCGTGAGCGGACCACACTGCGGCTGATCGCTTCGGAGAACTACGCCAGCCCAGCGGTCCTGGCCGCTCTGGCGTCCACCATGAACAACAAGTACGCCGAGGGGTACCCGGGGCGCCGATACTACGGCGGGTGCGAGTTCGTCGACGTCACAGAGTCGCTCGCCATCGAGCGGGCAAAGGAGCTCTTCGGAGCGGAGCATGCCAACGTCCAACCCCACGCGGGCGCCCAGGCCAACATGGCCGCGTACGGGGCCTTC
Source organism: Actinomycetota bacterium (assembly GCA_050692195.1). Classification (GTDB taxonomy): domain Bacteria; phylum Actinomycetota; class UBA4738; order UBA4738; family UBA4738; genus JBOGVA01. The sequence continues at coordinate 18,137 of JBOGVA010000007.1, forward strand.
CTGGCTCCGAAGGATCCCGACCAGAAGGTCCTCGGCATGGTGCTGGCTCACGGAGGGCACCTGACGCACGGGTCACCGGTGAATTTCTCCGGCAAGTGGTTCTCGTTCGTCGGGTACGAGGTCGACAAGGACACCGAGACCATCGACATGGACCGGGTCCGGGAGCTGGCGCTGGAGCACCGCCCGAGGATGATCCTGGCCGGGTTCACCGCCTATCCGCGGGTGATCGACTTCGGCGCGTTCCGCCAGATCGCCGACGAGGTCGGAGCGATCTTCATGGTCGACGCCGCACACTTCATCGGGCTGGTGGCCGGCGGGGCCTACCCCAGCCCGGTTCCGCATGCCGACGTGGTGACGTTCACCACACACAAGACTCTGCGCGGGCCGCGCGGGGCCATGATCCTGTCACGGGCGGAGTTCGCCAAAGCGATCGACAAGGCGGTGTTCCCCATGACCCAGGGCGGCCCCCTGGAGCACGCCATCGCAGCCAAGGCGGTGTGCCTGAAGGAGGCGATGCAGCCCGAGTTTCGGGACTATGCCCATAGGGTGGTCCGGACGGCCCGGGCACTGGCCGACGGGCTTTCCGAGGAGGGGCTCAGGTTGGTGTCGGGAGGAACGGACTCCCACCTCGCGCTGGTCGACCTCCAGCCGATCGGAATGACCGGTGCAGATGCGGAGGCCGCCTGCGAGCGCGTGGGGATAGCCCTGAACAAGAACGCCATCCCCTTCGACCCCTTGCCGCCGGCCACGGCGTCCGGTATCCGGCTGGGCACCCCCGGCCCCGCGACCCTCGGGATGGACGAGCCGGAGATGAAGGAGGTCGCCCGGATCATCGGTGACGTTCTGCGGAGCCCGGACGACGAGGCCGTGGCGCAGCGGGGGCGCGAATCCGTCCGTGACCTGATGGCTCGCTTCCCCGCCTACCCGGGGTAGCTCCATGCTGCCTTACCTGGGGGTGTTCCTGGCCACCGCCGGGGCCGTCTTGCTCATCACCCCCATCGTGCGACGTGTCGCCACCCGGCTGGGCGCCATCGATCGGCCCTCCGACCGCAAGATCCATCCGAAGCCAACTCCGACCCTCGGGGGGATCGGGCTGCTGGCGGGGGTGGCCGCCGGCATGGGGGTCGCCTACCTCACGCCCCGGTTTCGGCCTCTCTTCGACCAATCCCTGGAGCTTCAAGGAACGCTCCTGGCTGGCCTGGCGATCACCATCATCGGCGTGGTCGACGACGTGCGCTGCCTCTCCGCGCCGGCGAAGGTGGCCGGACAGGTGCTGGCAGCAGGGTTTCTGGTCCTGAACGGGGTGGCACTCTTGTTCTTCTGGTTTCCCACCCAGGGCATCATCTCGTTGGGACCCGACCTGGCGGTACCGCTCACCGTGGCGTGGGTGCTGGTCATGGTCAACGCGATCAACCTGATCGACGGCCTCGACGGGCTCGCTGCGGGCATCGTGGTGATCGCCGCCGCTGCCTTCTTCGTCTGGGTGATCGAGGCGCCCCCCACGTTCGGGGCCGCCACCGCCGCGCTGCTCTCCGCGACGGCGGCCGGCGCGGCCATCGGGTTCCTCCCCTACAACTTCTATCCCGCTCGCATCTTCATGGGGGACTCGGGAGCCATGCTCCTGGGCCTCCTCCTGGCAGCCGCCACGATCTCAGGGGTGGGCCGCACCACTCAGCCGTCTGGAGGGGCCGTCGCGGCCTTCTCGATCCCCGTGCTGATCCCGGCGATCGTCCTGGCGGTCCCGCTGATGGACGTTGCCCTGGCGGTCATCCGCCGCATGCGGCGGGGACGGCCGGTGTTCGCTCCGGACAAGGAGCACATCCATCATCAGCTGAGGGAGATCGGCCACACTCATCGCCGAACCGTCGTGATCATGTACTACTGGAGCATCCTTCTGGCCGGTTCGGCTCTGTCCATCGCCTTCATCGACGGCCGCGCAGTCGTTGGGGCCATCGTGGGCAGCGCTCTCGTGCTGATCGGGGCCACGTTCGTCCCTCGCCGTATCAGGGAGTGGCGGCGTGTGCGGCGAGCGACGCCAGCAACCCCATCGACGGTGGAGGCTGGCGTGCAGTCCAAGTCTCTGTGACACCGCAGGGGACCACGCCCGGGATGTCTGGGGGTATAATTGCTTGTGAAAACTTTCACAAGCGGGGAGCGACGGAGCCCGAATGTGGCCATCTACCTGCGCAAACGTATGATGGCTCGTTTTGACGGGGCCGAGAAGGGGCCGATATACTCTGCCGGCCCAATGGCTGCCGGACCGAACCAGGAAAACCCTTGGAGCGGTTGGTCGACCGGGTTCGCCATCAGTATCTACCTGTTGAGCGCCGAACTCGTCTGGGGAGGAATCGGCTTCCTGATCGATGCGTGGATCGGGACCGAGGAGAAGCTGTTTACGGGCGCCGGGATGTTGGTCGGCGCCGTGACGGGCACCTACCTGATCTACCTGAGGTATGGAAAACAAGATGACGAGAAGCGCTGAGCCCGAGCGGGAGATCCTCCGGCGCATCGTTCCCTTCGGACCGCTGGCCATGCTTCTCGCACTGGCCGTGGGACGGATGGCATCTGACTGGAACGTGGGGGTTTCCGCGGCCATCGGCGTGGCGGTCGTTTACGTGAACTCTCTCGTGCACGGGCTCTCCCTTTCTTGGGCTGCGAAGGTCTCGCTGACAACGCTGTACGGAGTCGGCTTGGGTGGGTTCGTGGCGAGGCTGGGCGCGATCCTGGCCCTCCTGTTCGGCCTCAGCCGCACGGCGTTCTTCTCGCCGCACGCGTTTCTGGCTGCGGTCGTGCCCGCCACGGTTGTGCTTCTCGCCTACGAGATGAGCCTGCTCGGCGGAGTGCTCGGCCGGGGGCTCCCCGCCGCCACCGACGGGCAGGTGAAGTCGTGATCGCTCCAGGGGCCCTCCTCGCGGAGAACCCGATCATCACGGAGGAGTTCCATCGGCCGACCACGAAACTGTTCGTCTGGGATTGCCTGCACGACCCGGTTCGGCTCCTTGGCATCGACTTTTGCGTGAATCGGGTCTTTCTGCTGCTGGTGCTGGTGATGCTGCTCTTCGTGGGGATCTTCTACGCGGCCTTCCGGCGCCCCAGCATCGTCCCGGGGAAGTTCCAGGCGCTCATCGAGATGGCGGTCGAGTTCGTGCGCAACCAGGTCGTGATCCAGATGATCGGACCGGAGGGTATGAGGTTCTTCCCCTTCCTGGCCACGCTCTTCTTCTTCATCCTCCTGGGCAACATCCTCGAGGTGATCCCCGGGATCAGCTTCCCGCTCAATTCGCGGTCCGCCTTCCCGCTGGTACTCGCCGTTGTGGCCTGGGTGGTCTACAACTGGGTCGGGATCAAGGAACACGGGCTGGGCGGCTACCTGAGGGGCGTGCTGTTCCCCCCGGGGGCACCGAAGGCTATGTACGTCCTGATCTCGCCGATCGAGTTCATCTCGGTCATCGTGATCCGCCCGATCACTCTGACGCTCCGACTCACGCTCAACATGTTCGTGGGCCACCTGCTGCTGACGCTCTGCTTCCTGGGCACCGCATTCCTGCTGAGCAACGTGGTGACCGCCACGCTCGCCCTGCCCTTGCTGGGCTTCGGCATCGTGCTGGTGGGATTCGAGATCTTCGTGGCCGGACTTCAGGCGTTCATCTTCGCCGTGCTGACGGCCTCGTACATCGCGGGGGCGGCGCACCCCGAGCACTGAGAGAGGAGGACGGAATGCTGGCGATGGTTGGGTACATGGTGGGCTTCCTGGCGCAGGAGGCCGGGCTCACCGACGCGGGGTTCCAGACGATCGGAAAGGGCCTCGTGGCCGGGCTGGCGGCTATCGGCCCCGGCATCGGCATCGGCATCCTGATGGGCAAGTCCGTAGAGGCCATGGCCCGACAGCCGGAAGCTGCGGGGATGGTCCGGGGCACGATGTTCATCGGCATCGGCCTGATCGAGGCGCTTGCCCTGTTCGGCATCGGCCTGTCGTTCATCATCTAGAGGAGGCGCCAGTGCGCTCCGTGATCGCGACGATCACCATCCTGGCCCAGGAGGCCGAGGAGAACGACCCATCCGACCTGATCCCCGCGCCTCAGGAGCTGTTCTGGGGGGCGGTGGCATTCGCCATCCTGTTCTTCTTCATGGCCAGGTACGTATTTCCCCGCATCAACCAAACCCTCGAGCAGCGGCGCCAGAAGATCCAGGGCGACATGGAGAAGGCGGAACAGGCGCGGGCGGAGGCAGATCGAGAGCTCGCCCGGTATCGGGAGCAGCTTGCGAATGCTCAGCAAGAGGCGAGCCGGATCATCGAGGAGGGTCGCAAGAACGCGGAGGCACTGCGCAAGGAGTGGGAGTCCCGAGCGGAACGCGAGTACCAGGAACAGGTCGGTCGAGCCCAGCAGGAGATCAGGGCGGAGCGAGACCGCGTCTTCGAGGAGCTGAAGGCGCAGGTCGGAGAGCTTTCCGTGGACCTGGCGGCCCGGGTCGTAGGTGAGTCGTTGACCGCTCCGCGACAGCGCCGCCTGGTCGACGACTACATAAAGGAGCTGGCCGAGATGCCTCCCTCCGGCGATGGTGGGAAGGACCGGGGCACCTCGGAAAGGAGGGCGAAGCCGTAAGTGGCCGACAGAGACCGTCTGATCAGGGGATACGCCCAGGGTCTGTTCGCCGTGGCCGAGGCCGAAGGGAGCCTGGAAGAGGTGGAGGACGAGCTGTTCAGGTTCGGGAAGGCACTGGACAGAGAACCCCAGTTGCGGGACGCCCTGACCGACCCGGCCCTGCCCGTCGATCGAAAGAAGGCCGTCATCCGGGAACTCCTGGGGGACAGGGCGAATCCGCAGACGGTGAACGTCCTGGGCTTCTTGATGGAGCAGGGGCGGGCCAAGGACCTGTCGAGGATCGTCGCCGCGCTGGCCGAGATTGCGGCGGAGCAGCGGCGGAAGGCCGTGGCCGAGGTCCGGTCGGCCATCCCGCTCGACGGGACGCGCCGCAAGCGCCTGGCCGACGCCCTGGCCCGCGCGACGGGGAAGGACGTCGAGTTGAAGGTCTTGGTGGATCCGGCGGTCATCGGCGGCGTGGTGGCGCGGGTCGGTGATCAGGTGTTCGACGGCACTATCAGAAGGAGGCTCGAGCTGGCTCGGGAGAGACTGGCGCAGATGCGCTAGTCCGGAGTCCGAAGGAGGTTTGTTGGCGTGGCCCAGAAGGAGCTGACCATCTCGCCCGAGGAGATCGCGGCGGCGCTGCGAAAGTACGTGGAGGGCTACGAGCCCTCCTTGGAGCGCGAGGAGATCGGGCGGGTCACCGAGGCCGGCGACGGCATCGCCCGTGTGTCCGGGCTGCCCATGGCCATGTCGAATGAGCTGCTGGAGTTCCCCGGAGGGGTGCTCGGGGTGGCGTTCAACCTGGAGGAGAACGAGATCGGGTGCATCGTCCTGGGCGAGGCGGCACACATCCAAGAGGGGGATGCGGTCAAGCAGACCGGGCGCGTCCTCTCGGTGCCGGTGGGGGATGGGCTGCTGGGGCGGGTGGTCAACGCCCTCGGGCAGCCGGTCGACGGGAAGGGCCCGGTGCGTTCCGAGGACTCTCGCTTGCTGGAGATTCAGGCCCCCTCCGTGGTCAGCCGCCAGCCCGTCAAGGAACCGCTTCAGACCGGGGTCAAGGCGATCGACGCGATGACCCCCATAGGCCGGGGGCAGCGCGAGCTCATCATTGGTGACCGCCAGACCGGCAAGACGGCCATCGCCGTCGACGCCATCATCAACCAGCGCGAGAACTGGGCCACCGGCGACCCGAAGAAGCAGGTCAAGTGCATCTACGTGGCGGTCGGCCAGAAGGCCTCCACCGTGTCCGAGGTGGTCCAGGCCTTGGAGGAAAGCGAAGCTCTCGACTTCACCGTGGTGATCAACGCATCGGCAGCCGACCCCACGCCGTTCCAGTACATCGCTCCCTATGCGGGTGCGGCCATCGGCGCCCACTGGATGTACCAGGGGCAGCATGCCCTGGTCGTCTACGACGACCTGTCGAAGCAGGCCACGGCCTACCGAACCATCTCGCTCCTGCTGCGCCGGCCGCCCGGCCGGGAGGCGTTCCCGGGCGACGTGTTTTACCTGCACTCGCGGCTGCTCGAAAGAGCGGCGAAGCTATCCGACGAGCTCGGAGGCGGCTCGCTCACCGCCCTCCCGATCGTTGAGACCAAGGGCGGCGACATCTCCGGCTACATCCCGACGAACGTCATCTCCATCACCGACGGCCAGATCTACTTGGAGACCGACCTGTTCAACGCCGGAGTCCGCCCGGCGATCAACGTGGGGACCTCGGTGTCCCGGGTCGGCGGCAACGCCCAGATCAAAGCCATGAAGCAGATCGCCGGCCGCCTGCGGCTGGACCTGGCCCAGTACCGGGAGTTGGAGGCGTTCGCGGAGTTCGGATCCGAGCTGGACAAGGCTTCCCAGCAGCAGCTTGCCCGCGGCGCGCGGGTGGTGGAGATCCTGAAGCAGCCTCGGTTCGACCCCATGCCGGTGGAGCAGCAGGTCATGTCGATCTTCGCGGTTACCGCCGGGTACCTCGACCGGTTCCCGGTGGCCGACGCCAAGCGGTTCGAGGCTGAGTTCCTCCAGTACATGGAGACCCGACAGGGTGAGGTGGGCGACCACATCCGCACCGAGGGAACGCTGACCGAGGAGTTGGAAGGCAAGCTAAGGTCCGCGCTCGAGGACTTCGGCAATGCCTTCACGCCGTCCGAGGAGGCGCCCGGGAGCGCGGCAGCCGCTGGCAGGGGAACGCCGCGCGACCTGATCAGAGAGGACATCGGCTGGGACCGGATGTCATCGGAGGATCGGGAGGAAGCAGGGGAGACCGAAGACGAATACCCGCCACCTCCCGAGGATCTGGGCAAACAGCCGCAGGTGGAAGGGTTTCAGGAGCCCGGCCAGGCCGAGCGTGAGAAAGAGTTCGTGAAGCGCGAGGGCGCGGCGGGCGACTCCGACGTCCAGCTCCCCGGATAGCCATGGGGGCGAAGCTCCGTGTCGTCCGGCGTCGGATCCGCTCCGTCCAGTCGACCATGAAGATCACAAGAGCCATGGAGCTGATCGCCACGTCGCGCATCCTCAAGGCCCAGCAACGCGTGGAGGCGGCCCGGCCGTATGCGGAGCACTTGACGGCGGCGATGGAGGACGTGGCCCGACAGGCCGGGGGGCTGGTCCACCCGCTGCTCGAGGAGCGTGAGGATCCCAAGCGGGCGGCTGTCCTGGTGCTCTCCTCCGACCGAGGATTGGCCGGCGCGTACAACGCCAACGCGCTGAAGCGAGCCGACCAGGTCTTGTCGCGGATCCAAGGACGTGCGCTCGATACGGTGCTGTACACCGTGGGGAGGAGGGCTCAGTCGTATTTCCGATTCCGTCGAGTGCCCATGGAGAAGTCCTGGGTCGGCGTGAGCGAGGTGCCGCCATACTCGGCGGCCGAGGAGATCTCTCGCGCCATCATCGACGCATTCGCCTCCCGCGAGGTGGACGAGTTGCACACCGTGTACACGGACTTCCGCTCGGCGTTCACGCTGCGGGTGACCGACCGGAGGTTCCTCCCGATCGCCCCCGAAGAGATCGTGCGTAAGGAGCCTGGCCCCCCCGCTGCCGACTACTTGTTCGAGCCCGAGCCCGAACACATCCTCGACTACCTTCTACCGCAGTACGTGACGACCAAGGTATACGCGGCGATGCTGGAGTCGGCGGCGTCGGAGAACGCTGCCCGGCGCAGAGCGATGAAGGCCGCCACGGAGAACGCGCAGGACCTGATCAAGGTCCTGACCCGCGTGGCCAACCAAGCCCGGCAGGCTGAGATCACCACCGAGATCATGGAGATCGTTGGTGGGGCCGAAGGGTTGCGGAAAGCATCGGGGGAGTGAGTCCGAATGGCTGAGGGCACCAAGGAGAACGCCAAGACGAACGGCCGCATCGTGGCGGTGATCGGCCCGGTGGTCGATGTCGAATTCCCACCCGAGGGACTGCCGGAGATCAACACGGCGCTCCGGATCGAGCGGACCTTGGGCGGGCAGACCGACACCATCACCTGCGAGGTGGCCCAGCACATCGGGGAGTCGGTGGTGCGTGCCATCGCCCTCAGGCCGACCGACGGGCTGGTCCGGGGCGCCCCAGTGCAGAACACGCGCTCGCCGATCACGGTCCCGGTCGGGAAGGGGGTCCTCGGCCACGTGTACAACGTGCTGGGTGAGCCTCTTGACGTGGACCCGAGCGAGGTCCACTTCGAGGAGCGCTGGCCGATCCACCGGGACCCGCCGCCGTTCGAGGAGCTCGAGCCCAAGACCGAGATGTTCGAGACGGGGATCAAGGTGATCGACCTCCTCGAGCCCTATGTCCAGGGCGGCAAGATCGGGATGTTCGGCGGGGCCGGCGTGGGAAAGACCGTGATCATCCAGGAGATGATCTACCGGGTCGCCGAGCAGCACGGTGGCGTCTCCGTGTTCGCCGGGGTGGGGGAACGGACCCGCGAAGGGAACGACCTCATCCTCGAGATGCAGGAGACGGGAGTCATCAACAAGACGGCCCTGGTGTTCGGCCAGATGGACGAACCGCCCGGCGTCCGGCTCCGCGTCGGATTGGCCGCCCTGACCATCGCCGAATATTTCCGCGACGTCGAACGGCAGGACGTGCTGCTGTTCATCGACAACATCTTCCGGTTCGTGCAGGCGGGCTCGGAGGTGTCCACGCTGCTCGGCCGGATGCCCTCGGCGGTGGGCTACCAGCCGAACCTGGCGGATGAGATGGGCGAGCTCCAGGAGCGGATCACCTCGACGAAGGGGCGGTCGATCACTTCGCTGCAGGCCATCTACGTGCCGGCCGACGACATCACCGACCCGGCCCCACACACCACGTTCGCCCACCTGGACGCCACCACGGTCCTCTCGCGCCAGATCGTCGAGCTCGGGATCTATCCGGCGGTGGACCCCCTGGACTCCACGTCGCGGATCCTCGACGCCCGATATATCGGCGAGGAGCACTACGAGACCGCCCGGCGCGTGCAGGAGATCCTTCAGCGGTACAAGGACCTCCAGGACATCATCGCCATCCTCGGGATCGACGAGCTGTCCGAGGAGGACAAGGTCATCGTGGCCAGAGCCAGGAAGATCCAGAAGTTCCTGTCCCAGCCGTTCTTCGTGGCCCAGCAGTTCACCGGGATCGAAGGCAAATACGTCCCGGTCGACGAGACCATCGCCTCCTTCAAGGCTCTGGCCGAGGGCGAGTACGACCACCTGCCCGAGCAGGCGTTCTACATGGTGGGGGGAATCGAGGAGGCGGTGGCCCAGGGCGAGGAGCTGGCCAAAGCCGGCGTCGAGGCCTAGCCGTGCCCGGCACGCTCGAGGTCCATCTGGTCACGCCGCAGAGGGAAGTCTGGTCCGGCCAGGCCGACATGGTGATCGCCCGCGGGACCGAGGGCGAGGTCGGAATCCTGGCCGGCCACGCGCCGATGCTGATCCGCCTGGACATCGGGTGGCTCCGGATCAAGCACGACGGGTCCGAGGAGAAAGCCGTCGTCGACGGGGGGTTCATGCACGTGACGACCGGACAAGGCGTGACCCGGGTCGACGTCATCGCCGATGGTGCCGAGCTGGCCCACGAGATCGACGTTCGGGCGGCCGAGCATCGAGCCCAGGAGCTGGAGCGACGCCTCGAGCACAAGGATGACGCGGGCATCCGATCCGAGCTGTCCAAGGCCATGGCTCGAGCGAGCCTGCGTCGCTGAGCCTCCTGGTCTCGGATCGGCCCTAGAATCCGGCCATGGATCGGCTGCTGGTCACAGGGGGAAGGCGGCTGCGGGGGTCAGTCCGCATCAACGGGGCCAAGAACTCCGCGCTCAAGCTCATGGCCGCCTCCCTGCTGGCGGACGGCGCCACGGTTATCGACAACGTCCCCCGCATCGTGGACTGCTTCACAATGGCCGAGGTGCTCGAGCACCTGGGGGCGCGAGTCACGTGGGAGGACTCGACCGTTACCGTCGATACCTCTGGCGCCGAAGGGATCGAGACGCCGTACGAGTTGGTGAGGAAGATGCGGGCGTCGATCGTCGTCCTGGGGCCACTGCTCGCTCGCCACGGTCGTGCTCGGGTCGCCATGCCGGGAGGCTGCAACATCGGGTCGCGGAAGATCGACCTGCACCTGAAGGGATTCGAGCGGATGGGCGTGGAGTTCTCCTACGAGCACGGTTACCTCGATGCGAAGGCCCCGTCTCTCCGGGGCGTGCTCGTCTCGCTCGACTTTCCCAGCGTGGGCGCTACCGAGAATCTACTGATGGCCGCCGTCGCGGCATCCGGAGAGACGGTCATCGAGAACGCCGCGCGGGAGCCCGAGATCCAGGACCTGGCGAACATGCTGATCGAGATGGGTGCCGGGATCGAGGGAGTGGGGAGCACCTCGATCCAGATGCAGGGTGTGGAGAACTTCCGCCCCGTGCGTCACCGGGTCGTACCGGATCGGATCGAGGCCGGAACCTACGCCCTCGCCGCTTGCGTCACCGGCGGCGAGGTCCACTTGGCGGACGCCCGAGCCGACCACCTGGACCTGGTTCTGGACAAGCTAGGGGAGGCTGGTGCCGACATCCACATAGAGGAAGACGGCTTCAGGGTCGGCATGGACGACCGGCCATCGGCCGTGGACCTGGTCACCCTTCCCTTCCCTGGATTCCCGACCGACCTCCAGCCGCAGATGATGGCCTTCCTGTCCCTGGCGCGCGGGACCAGCATCCTGACGGAGAACGTGTTCGAGAGCCGGTTCATGTTCGTGGATGAGCTGAATCGGATGGGTGCCGACATTCGGACGGAGGGCCACCACGCCGTGGTCCGCGGGGTCGAGCGGCTTTCGGCGGCTCCGGTTCGCGCCTTGGACATCCGAGCGGGCGCGGCGATGGTCGTGGCGGGCCTCGCCGCCGACGGCGTGACGGAGATCTCGAATCTCTACCACGTCGACCGGGGCTACCAGAATCTCGACGGCAACCTGGCACGGCTTGGTGCCGAAGTCCGCCGGGAGCCCTCGCCGTGGCCCGCCCTCGCCTGACGAGAGGGTCCAGGAGAGTCTGGGCGGGCCTTCTCCTGGCGCTTCTGGCAGGTCTTCCGCTGCCGTTGTCGCCTCGTGCGGCAGGCGGCCAGGCGGAGCGTGCGCTCCGCGCCGGAACCGTGGTCCTGTTTCTCGTGGACAACGTCTCCTTCGAGGAGATGATGGCCGTGCCGGAGTTCCGCCGTCTCTCTCGGGCAGGGGGCGCGGGCTTGATGACGTCGAGAATGCCCGCCGGCCCCGTTCGGACGTCGAGTGTCGAGACGATCCTGGCGGGGGCGAACGAGGGGGACTCCGGAGCCATGACGAGAGCGCTTCAGGCGCACGAGATATCGATGTGCGTCCTGTCCTCCATGAACCCCCGCTCCGTGCGGTGCCCGTCCTCCTCTCTGGTCACGGATTCCGACGCTCTGGTCATGGTCACTTCTGTGGCGATGGGCAACGCGGAGGGGCGCCGGGCAGCTGCGCGATTGCTCGGTGACCTTGTCGGAGATCTGTCTATCCCCCGGACCCTGGTCCTTGCCGTGTCGCTCGGGCCTTCCGCCGCGATGGATCTGGCCGGCGACGAGGTGATGCCCGTCGTGATGGCGCAGGGACCTTCCCCGCAGATCTTGTCGGGCAGAGGTCCTGAGAAGGCGCTGACCTCCGACACCACTCGCCGGGATGGGCTCGTGTCCAACGTCGACGTGGCCCCCACGATCCTCGACTTCTTCGGCGTATCGATCCCGCCCGAGATTGAGGGGCAACCGATCAGGGTCGCCGAGTCCGCCGCACCATTCGATCTCCACCAGCGGCACCTGGAGCAGAGGAGGATCCGCGTTCCGATCCAGGTCGGCGAGGTCTCGTTCATCGCGGTCCTGGGGGTCATGGCGATCGGTGCTCTGATCGTCCTGGCTGCCCGGGGCAGCCTGCCCTCCAACGTGGCGCGCGCCATGCGACTCCTGGCTCTCTGTGGAATGGCCCTTCCCATCCCCTTGCTGATGGGCGGCATCCTCCCCAGGCTGACCTACTGGGTCGTCATTCCGTTTCTGGTTCTGTCGGTGCTGGGGCTGGCCGGCCTGTCGCTGGCGGCCCGATGGTCAAGGCCGGTCGGACCGCTGTCGTTCCTCGGCGCCGTCGGGCTCGGCGTGCTCCTGGTCGACGCGCTTCTCGGTTGGCGGGGCGCTCGTATCCCCCTGCTCGGAGGGACCATGTTCGAGGGGGTGAGGTTCTACGGGTTGCCCAACGCCTTTACCGCCCTCTTGCTGGCAAGCACGCTCTTCGTAGCGTTCCGGCTGGACCCGTTCGGTGGCTTGCTGCTCCTGCTGGGCGCCGGGCTGTTCGCGGGATTCCCGGGGCTGGGGGCCGACATCGGCGGCTCGATCACGCTGTTCACCGCGGCCGGCCTGTGGTGGGTGCTCCGGACGCGTCCGAGATTGGGACTGAGGGAGCTGGCGCTCGCCGGGGGCGTCGTCGCCATCGGGCTGGCCGTGGTCCTCCTGGCCCATCGGTATCTGGCCGGGGCGGCAACGCATGCCTCGAGGTTTGTGGACGAGACGGGAACGACAGGGGAGGCTGCGCGGGCCTTCCTCGACCGGCTGGAAGGGGGCTTCCGGATGCTGAACGAGACTCCCCCCGCATACATCCCGCTCCTGGGCCTGCCCATCATCCTGTGGCTCCTTCTCGCTCGACCGGGGCCCATCGGTCGGGGGCTCGACCTGGCCGGCCGAGCCTGGCGTGACGTCCTGGTCGTTCTGGTTGTCTCGGGCATCGTGGCGTTTTTCGTCAACGACACCGGCGTCGCCGCGGCCGGCCCGGTGTTCCTCTACGCCATGGCCGGCATCGTCTATCCGGCTTTGGTGATTGGAGGGCAAGGGCGGCGGCGCGTAGCGGGGGAGGCCCCCGCCGAGAGGAGCCTGGATTCGCCGTGAGCGAACGCGTCGAGCTGGTGTGGTATGGGGACGACGCGCCGTGGTACGACCACGGGCCGCAGCACCCGTTGAGGCCCGCGCGAGTCATCCTGACGCGGGAGCTGATCCATGCCTACGGGATCGTTGACGGTACCCGGGTCGCCGAGACCACGGCGCGAGATGCCACGCGCGAGGAGATACTGCTGGTCCACACGGAGCGTTACCTCGATGCGGTCAGCCGGGCGGGCCACGGAGAGAACGGGCCCTGGTGGGAGTTCGGCTTCGGCCCTGGGGACAACCCCATGTTCGAGCACATGCACGAGGCTTCCGCCCGCGTCGCCGGCGCCTCGGTGGTGGCGGCGGAAGCCGTGCTCTCCGGCCGAGCGGAGCACGCCTTCAACCCGGCGGGCGGCCTGCACCACGCCATGCCGGAGCGTGCCAGCGGCTTCTGCGTGTACGACGACCCTGCGATCGCCATCGCCTGGATGCTCCAGAAGGGGATGGAGCGGATCGCCTACGTGGATGTGGACGTTCACCACGGCGATGGCCCTCAGGCTGTCTTCTACGGCGACCCTCGGGTCCTGACGATCTCGCTCCACCAGTTCGGCTGGTCCTTCTTCCCCGGAACAGGGTCCGTGCAGGAGGTGGGGTCCGGAGACGCTCGGGGCACCAAGGTCAACGTCCCCCTTGCGCCGAATACGGCGGACGAAGGATGGCTTCGAGCCTTCCAGGAGATCGTCCCTCCCCTGGTCGACAAATGGCGGCCCGACGTGCTGGTCACTCAGCTCGGTTGCGATACCCACCACACCGACCCCCTGGCAGAGCTCTGCCTGACCACCGCTGCGTACCGCCGGACCGGTGAGATGCTCCACCAACTGGCCCACGAGACCGCCGGGGGCCGCTGGGTGGCCACCGGAGGTGGCGGCTACCAGTGGGCCAGGGTCGTCCCCCGCGCCTGGACCATCTACTTCGCCGAGATGGCGGAGGCCGCGATCCCGGATGAGATCCCCCCTCCCTGGATCGAGAGGGCCGAGAGTGAGGGGGCCGGCGGGGTGCCGCGCCGGCTTTCGGAGCCACCCGTCGTCCCCCCGGGAGGGGGAGCCGACGTGGCCGGGGTCGTTCAAGAGGTCAAGCGGACGATCTTTCCCTTCCACGGCCTCGCCGAGTAGGCGCTCGCCGATCGGAAGCGACCGTGGGCACCCCTACATCTCCGATGCCCCCGGCTTCTCCGCCAGTTGCTTAAGCGCCTCGCGAGCCCGGCGAGCCCCGACGACGCTTCCCTTCTGCTCGCACACAGCCAGGGCTTCACTCACCGCCCGTTCGGCCTCACGAACCCTGCCGGCGGCTTGGAGGACCTCCGCCAGGCTCATGAGCGTGTGGGAGCGAAGGTGGAGGAAGTCGGTCGCCTCCGATAGGTCGGCTGCATGCCGTGCGAGCTGGTAGGCCTCCTCCGCCTGCCCCCGCCGAGCGAGCACCTTGGCCCTCACGCTCCGCCACAGGATCTGTGAGTACGCGTCGTCCATGCTCGCCGACTCTGCGCTGATCCGAGCGTACTCTACGGCCTCGTCGTAGCGCCCCAGGCCGTACAGGGCCTCCGCAAGGATGGCTGCGGTCGTCGAGAGCCAGGAGATCTCTCCGATCTGGCTGAGAGTCTGATAGCCGGCTCGGAGCTCTCTCTCGGCCGCCCCGGCGTCGTCCCCTAGCAGCTCGACCCACCCCGTGACCTGGGCGAGAGGTCCGGCGATCCACACGGGCAGAGCAAGCTCCTCCAGCAGTGCCCTGGCCTGTGCGATCAGCGCGCGTGCCTCTTCGAAGTTCCCCAGCATGGCCTCGAACGCCGCGCTGATGAACAGCCCGCTCGAGATGGGCTTCTTGTCGCCCTGAGCTCTCTCGATGAGGTCCTGGCACCGTCGGAGCCCCTCCCTCACCGGGGTGGGGCCGGCCCACACGGTCAGGGGCACCCAGGAGAGGCTTTCCAACTCGTCCCGCTCGTCACCGGATTGATGAGCATGGGCGGCAGCCTCCTCCCATGCCTTCTCGGCCGGACCGAACTGGGCTTTCATCATGTTCACGAGCCCGAGCAACGACCAGCCCTCCGCCAGGCCCCGCTCGTCGCCGAGCTGCTCGAAGGCCGAGATGGCCTGAGTGGCCTCCTTCCGCGCTTGTTCCGCCCAGCCCTCGGGCTCGGTGAACAGCCGGATCCACAGGCCCAGGATGACCGTGTGTGCCTGAAGGCCCGGATCGCCGGAGGCCGCCACCGCCTCGCTGGCCTCGGCCACGACCGATTGCAGCTTCGCGAAGTCCCCCGTCTCCATCAGGCCGAACGCGAGCCGGGGCACAAGCTCCAGGCGTTCGGGTTCATCCTGGGGAAGAAGCGACGCGGCGCGAGAGAGGAGGTTGACGGCGGCCGGCATGTCCCCTCGGGAGAACGCCCGCCGCCCTGCCGATGCCAGCGACCCCGCCGCTCGCCTCCCCAGGGCCTCGATCTGCTCGTTCATCGGCCGGAACTCGAGCAAGGATCTGTGGGCCTGCTCCAGGTGGTAGCCGAGGATCTCCTCGAACTCGCCGGCTCGGTCGTGGAACCTGACCTCGATCCAGTCGGCGAGCCGCTCGTGGAGCTCGGCGCGGGCGGCCTTCGGGATCGCGTTGTAGGCCGCGTCGCGGATCAGGATGTGGGTGAAGCGGAAGGCGTCCTCGTCGCTGAGCCTAGAGTAGTCGGGGCGGATCAGCTCCTTTCGCATGAGCGCCTGAAGGTGACTGCCGACGGTGGGCCTGAGCTCGCTGGGAGACAGCGCGGCGACCGCCCCCCACCCGAACATCCGCCCGACTACGGAAGCTCCTTGGAGAACCGATCGCTCCTCCGAGTCCAGCCTGTCCAAGCGCGCCGCGATCAGCGAGTGGATGGTGGGAGGAATCGAGATCGTGGACAGGTCGCCCGCCAAGCTCCATCCTCCGTTGAGCCGTCGAAGCAAACCATCGTCCACCAGCATCCGGAGCGTCTCTTCCACGAAGAGGGGGTTGCCTTCGGCCACCTCGGCGATCCGCGTCCGGGCCTGCTCCACCAGGTCGGCTCCCCCTATCAGGTTCGCGATGAGGGACTCCGTCTCGGAATCGGTCAGCGGTTGAAGAGTGATCAAGATGCTGTTCGCCTTCCCCGCCATCCATCCGGGCCGGACCTCGAGGAGCTCCGCGCGAGCGATGCACAGGATGATGACCGGCACGTCCCTGATCCAATCGACGAGATACTCCAGCAGGTCGAGGAATGTGGGCTCGCCCCACTGGATGTCGTCGAAGACCACCACGAGCGGCCCCCGAGCTCCCAGCCCCTCGAAGAGCTTCCGAATGGCCCAGAACGCCTCCTGGACCTCGGGTGGGGCTTGGGTCACTCCCAGCAGGGCCGCGAGGCGATCGCTGACGAGTTCCGCCTCCTCCCCGTCTGCGAGGAGCCCGCGGATCTTCACGCGTGCGTCATCCGGCGTATCCTGCTCGTCTATCTCGGCGGCATTGCCGAGCGCCTCCACGACGGGCCAGAACGTGATTCCCTCCCCGTAGGGCAAGCAACGCCCTTGGATGACCCGGGCCTCACTTCCCAGCCCGGCCAGAAACTCACTCGTCAACCGCGACTTGCCAACCCCCGCAGAGCCCATCACCACGATCAGCTGGCAAGCCGCCTGCTCGACCGCCCGCCGGAAGGCCACTTGGAGCGATGCGAGCTCGGCAGCTCGTCCGACCAGCGGAGAGCCCAGGCGGCGGGCCCATCCGGCCGCTTCCGGGATGACCTCGAGAATCCTCCAGGCCGGAACCGGATCGGCCTTGCCCTTGAGCGCCAGCGGGCCGGTTCGCTCTGCCGTAACCGCGTCCCGAACGAGGTGGTACGTGGCTTCGCCGATGAGGATCTCTCCGGGCTGGGCGGCTTGCTCCAGACGTGCCGCGACGTTGACCGCGTCGCCCGCCACGAACGACTGTCCGCGGCCGGGTTCTCCGGCCACGACCTCTCCGGTGTTGACACCGGTTCGAACGGCGAGGGTCACTCCCCATGCCCGCTCGAACTCTTCGTTCAGCCTGCCAAGCGCCTGTCCCATCTCGGCCGCGGCCCGCACGGCTCGGAGGGCATCGTCCTCCCGCAGCTGCGGGACGCCGAATACGGCCATCACCGCGTCGCCGATGAACTTCTCCACGGTGCCCCCGTGGCGCTCGAGCACCGACTTCATCTGCTCGAAGTAGTCCGACATGATCCGGCGAAGGGACTCGGGATCCTGGGCTCCCCCGAGAGCCGTCGAGCCGACGACATCCGAGAAGAGGACGGTAACGGTCTTGCGAGTTTCGCCCACAATAGGGGCATGAGCCGGGAGGGCGCTTCCACAGGAGTGGCAGAACCGAGCGTGCCCCTCGTTAGGAGAGCCGCAGGTTGGGCATATAGGTTTGGCTTCCACCGCATACCCTCTCGTGCTTGGTAGCCTCCAGCGCCGTCGCCGGCGGCCTGGCATTCGGCGTCGAGGAATTGTGTTCACAGCGGCTGGCAAGTTGCAATGGCGGGTTGCCCGATCGGGCAGGGGACCCGGACGATCACCGCAAGGCTGCCACGGACATGCCGCCACCATGCTCATCCGCCTTGACAATTGGCCTGAAAAGGAATACGTAGGATCGTCCCGCTAGCAGGAGGAGCAGATGAGTCCAGAGCTGGGGTTCGACTCGGGCATGGCGTCGGAGGTGGCCAAGCTGGCCCAGATCATCGGGCAGGCGGACACGAGGCAATCCTTCAAGTCCGACATGGACGGCACGCTGGCGACGGCGGGCGTCCGTCGCGACCGCCTCCCGCCGCAGGCCCTCGATACGCTGAACGGGATGACCATCGAGGAGCTCCAGTTGCTGGCCGGCATCAGCCAGAGGTTTATCGACGCGGGCTTGTCCATTGACGTGCCGGTCGAGACCCAACGCTATCGGGTCATGTTCTTCTGACGCATTCCCCGCTGCAATGCGGCGGTCCACTGCCTTGACAACGGGGATGAAAAGGGGATACGTAGGGTCGTCCTGGAGCAGGAGGCGGCCATGGAGGACAAGGGCGCATATGACCCGCGAGCGCTGGACAGGACCCACGGTATGGCGTGGAACGTCGCCAGGCTCGCCGAGGTGATCAGAGACCCCGGATGGAGCCAGTCCTTCTGTTCCGACCCCTACCGAATGGTCGAAGAGGCTGGGATCGATCCCAGATTCCTCCCTTCGGGGGCGGTCGAGGCGCTGAGCGGGATGGGGCCGGAAGAGCTCCGGGTGATCTCCGAGTACAGCGACAAGCTGATCGAAGCCGGTTTCTACCTCGAAGCGACGAAGGGGGAAGGCGGGAAACAGGCCGACCCCCGAGTCAGTTTCTTCTGAGCGCTTCCCTCCCGTGGCGGCGACGACCGGCGCAACGAAGCTCACCGAAAGCGAGCGCCTCCACCGGAAGATCGAGTTCGTCTATCCGTTGCTTGGGGACGCAGCGCGTCGATTCCTGACCCACCCCCGGATCGTGGACCTGTACCCCGAGTACCTGTTCCTGTCCCACTGCATCATCCGGGCCAGCGTGCCGCTGATGGAGGCAGCGCTTGCGCGGGCCAGGGCGCTGGCTGAGGGGGATCCCGTGGCCGCGGGGCTGGCGGCCTACCTGGACCCGCACATCGATGAGGAGCGAGATCACGATGAGTGGGTGCTGGACGACCTGGCGGTCCTGGGGCGAGATCGTTCGACCGTCCTGGAGCGTCTCCCTTCGCCCACCGTCGCCGGCCTGGTCGGATCCCAGTACTACTGGGTGTTCCACTATCATCCCGTCGCGCTGCTCGGATACATGGCGTTGCTGGAGGGGTACCCTCCGCAGAGGCCGGACATCGAGGACCTCATCGCGCGGACCGGGTACAGCCGAAAGGCGTTTCGCACCCTCATCCATCATGCGGACCTGGACCCCGAGCACGGGGACGAGCTGAACCGCACCATCGACAGCCTGCCTCTGTCGCCCAAGCACTCGGCCGTTCTCGGGCTCAGCGCCATGTCCACCGTCCATCTGATGGCACGGGCCATCGACGAGATCATCGAAGCAGTCGGCGAGGGCGTCAACGCCCCCCCGTCGGCGGCTCGGGAGGCGGGGCCTACGGCCCGGTGAGCGCGGAGAGGGTCTGGCCGCCGTCCACGATCAGCACTGAACCCGTGATGAACGAAGCGGCCGGGGAGCACAGGAACAACGCCACGGCTGCCACTTCCTCCGGCGTGCCCCACCTCCCCATCGGGATCGAGGCGCGTGCCGTCTCCTCGAACCCGGGGAAGGTCTGGCGAGCCTTCTCGTTCAGCTCTGTCTCGATCCAGCCGGGCGCCAGGGCGTTGACCCTGACGCCGGAGGCCGCCCATTCGTAGGCCACGGTCCGGGTCAGGCTGACGAGGGCCGCCTTCGCGCTGGCGTAGTAGGACACGCCGGGGCTGGCGATGAACGCCGCCACCGAGGCCACGTTCAGCACGCAGGCGTCCTGCTTGCTGAGAAGGACCGGGGCGGCGGACTTGATCCCGTACAGAGCACCCCAGAAGTTCACGCGGAAGTACTTCTCGAAACCCTCCAGCCGGGCCTGATCGACCGGTGAGAGGAAGGGGGCCGCTCCCGCGTTGTTCACGAGGATGTCGACCGTGCCGAAGGCCTCCACGGTGAGGTCCACCAGTTTCTGTACCTGATTGGGGTCGGTCACGTCGGTCGGCACCGGAAGGGCGGCTGCCCCTGTCGCCTCGACCTCTTTCGCGGCACGCAGCAGGTCGTCCTCCCCCCGTGCCGCCAGGGCCACCGAGGCACCCGCCCGCGCGAAGGCCAGGGCGATGGCCCTGCCGATGCCCTTGCTCCCTCCGGTGACGATGGCCACCTTTCCTTTGAGCACCCGCTCGGACATCAGGGACCCCCCGTTCCTCTCCCCGTAGAATCGCCGTTCGGATGCAAAGCAAAGCACAGGACCGGCCCCGGGAAGAACAGGGCGCACGAGGCCGGTGGCGCCGGGCAGCATACGGTCGCGAGGAGCTGGCCGAAGCCCTGGTCGCCGCCAGGATCGCCGGCCCCATCACCTCGCACGACCGCAAGAACGTCGGGTGGAAGATCCAGAGCCTGGTGACGGGCGATCCGGACTCCCAGTTCGGGCTGACCGGGTTGGCCGGCGTCTCCGCTGCGGAGGTGCTCGGGCTGGTCGCTGCCGAGACCGGGTTCGACCCGGACCCGACCATCGAGGAGGGCCCCTCCTCCATCGACTCCGCCCGTGTGCTCGATTCCCTGGAGGCGGCAGGCAGGCGATTGGCAGCCGCATGCGATCGGGGTGAACGCGTCGTCCTGGCCACTGGCCACCCGGCCGGGCTTCCTCTCCTGTACCTGGCGGTGGCCGATCTCCTCGAAGGGGGCGGGGCAAAGATCCTCAGGCCGGCCCAGGGGTTCGAGTGGAAGGAGTCGGCGAAGGCTCGGCAGATCAGGTACCTGCACGGAGTGGCCGTGCTCACCGACCGAGGATCGACCATCCACACCCATTCCTCCGGGCCCATGGGGCTCATGCTGGAGGAGGGTTCGCCCGATCTCGTTTTCGCCGACCACGGCTTCGCCGGAGCGGCCATCGAGGCCGGGATCGACACGATCACCATCGCGGATGTCAACGACCCCGCCCCGATCGTGGCCAAGTGGCAGGGCCGGACCGAGATCGTGATCGTGATGGACGACAACGTCCTGCCCGAGGACTACTGGCCGTGTTTCCAGGCGATCGCTTCCCAGTTTCCCCCGTAGTCTCAGATCGTCCTCGGCCTCACCCTCCCGAGCCGTGACTGCCACTTGGCTAGAATCTGGCCAGGCGTGCACTCCAAGGCGCCGCTCGACGAGGTTCGGTTCCGTGGATTGAGGTCGCAAGGGGTCAAGCGAAGCATCGGCGGGATGGACGATGAGGACCGGTTGATTCGACGAGCGCGGGCTGATCGCGTGAGAGAAGGCGGCGATCGCCGGCGCGTTCGGATCATGAGCCGGTCGGTGGAGGGCAGGTACATCCGAGCCGGCTAGACAGCTCAGCGACGGGTACGCACGGGCCGATCGGCGGCGCCCCCGAAGGAGGAGGGGCCGTGGACCGGTACATGGCTGTGGTGGAACGGGTCGCCACCACAGGCCGCGTCGTCCTGCTGATGGGCGGCTTGGACTCCGGCAAGAGCACGCTCGGGCGAGCCATCGCCGCCGCCGCGATGGAGACGGGACGCACCGCGGCCTACCTCGACGCCGACCTCGGACAGAAGACCGTGGGGCCGCCGACAGCGGTGACCCTGCGGATACTCCGCGGACAGGCGGATCTGGAGGCCGACGAGCTCTCCCGGCCCGATGCCATGTACTTCGTCGGGGCCACGTCTCCGCAGGGCCAGCTGCTCCCTCTGGTGGTAGGAGCGGCCAAGCTGCTGGCTCGGGCCCAGGACCAGGGGGCAGAGCTGGTCGTCGTGGACACCAGCGGCCTCGTCTCGGGGGTCTACGGCCAGATCCTCAAGTACCACAAGATCGAGCTGCTTCGGCCGGACGCCGTCATCGGGCTTCAACGGGGACAGGAGCTGGACCCGCTGCTCGGTATCATCCAGCGGTTCTTCACGTGCGAGGTCATCGCCCTGCCCGTGGACCCCGATGTGCAGCCGACCTCGGTCGAGGAGCGAGCTCACAACCGGGAGGAGGCGATGCGCCGGTACTTCTCCGGTCCGTTGCAAAGGTGGCGGGTCAAGCCGACGGTGTTCATGCCCGCGCTGCCGGCCCTGTTTGACCATTCGCAGCTCGACCGGATCGTCGTCGGGCTCTCGAACGGCGAAGGCGATTACATCGGGCTGGGATACCTGGAGTATTCGACGGAGGAGCAACTCCTCAGGCTGCTCTCCCCCGTGGCATCCGGGCCGAAGGCGCTCAAGCTGGGGTCCGTGCGGCTGGAGGATGGGTTCAAGATCCGGCGCGTGGACCTGCGGAATCTCTTCGGAACCGACTAGACTCTCCCGGCCTCTCCGGCCACGACGAAAGGATGACGCTTGCCCTCCGTAGTGAAGAAGCGCCGAAAGAAGATGCGCAAGAAGAAGCACAAGAAGCTCCTCAAGAAGACTCGCTGGCAGCGCCGGCAGACCTAAGAGTCAGCCGGCCAGGACGGTTCGGTGTCACGTCCCATCGTCTTCCTTTCCGACTACGGCCTGGAGGACGAGTTCGTCGGGATCTGCCACGCGGTGATCGCTCGGATCTCACCATCCAGCCGAATCGTGGATCTCACCCACGCCATCCCCCCTCAGGACGTCCTTCGGGGAGCGCTCGCACTCAGCCGGTCGATCCGCTTCCTGCCCTCCGATGCCGTCGTCCTCGCGGTGGTGGACCCTGGAGTGGGAACGCCGCGCCGCCCGCTGGCCGTGGAGACCGCACACGGCCATCTGATGGTCGGTCCGGACAACGGCCTCATGTCGCTGGCCTGGGCGGAGCGAGGTGGTGTCGCCCGCGCGGTTGAGATCACATCAGATGAGGTCGTCCTGACCCCAGTCTCCGCGACGTTCCACGGGCGTGACATCTTCGCTCCTGCGGCCGCCCACCTGGCAGCCGGTCTTCCTCTGGAGAGGCTCGGCCCGCCCGTGGACCCGGACGGGCTCACCCGAGTGACGGTCCCCGAGCCCAACGTGGAGCAGGGCAGGCTGGACGGCCAGGTGCTGGGGATCGATCGCTTCGGCAACGTCGAGCTCTCGCTTCGTCCTGGCGATCTGCGCGAGGCGGGGCTCGAAGGCCTCACTCGCTTGGAGATCGTGGCCCGGGGTCGTGCCATGCCGATCCGCCCCGCCGAGACGTTCGGCGACGTCTCGGAGGGAGAGTTCGCCGCCGTGGTCGACTCAGGAGGGTGGCTGGCCGTCGTGGTCAACCGGGGCAGCGCGGCGGAGGAGCTGGGCCTGATGGCGGGAGATCCGGTGACCGTGCGGAAGCCCAAGAGCCGGTAGGGGGCTCGAGGGCGGCTCGTGTCAGGGCGCGCTCGTGGTCGGGCTCGGGGTGGGCCCCGGGGTGGACACGCCGGGGCCGGGGAAACGCCGGGGGCCTCGAGCCGCCCTGACCTGGAAGTACGCGGCGATGGCGATCATCAGGAACAGGAGGATGATGGCTATGAGTGTGAACCGGCGCACCCGGGGAGGCTAACAAACCACGCTCGGGTGGTGCCCCGTGGGATGGAGTATCCCGAACTCGGAGGTGAGGAAGACATGAACGAGATCCAGCCGCTGGAAGTCGGCCACGTCGTACTCAAGGTGCGGGACCTCGACCGATCGACGGCCTTCTACTCAGACCTGCTGGGGTTCCGAAAGGTGGGGGAGATCTCCGGCCGCATGGTGTTCTTCACCGCCACCGGAGACAACCATCACGACCTGGCCCTGATGGCCGTCGGGCGGGGAGCCCCGGACCAGGACCCGACGGCCGTCGGCCTCTATCACGTGGCCATCCGCCTCCCTAGCGAGGAGCACGTCAAGCAGGCGTACCATGCGCTGGTCCAGTCGGAGGCAGACGTCGTCGGCGCCAGCGACCACGGTGTGTCCAAGAGCCTGTATCTGCGCGATCCGGACGGCATCGAGCTGGAGCTCTACGCGGATGTGCCGGGTTGGCAGGATCAGGGGGAGGAAGTCGCGACGATCCGGCCCTGGGATCCTCGGTAGGCCGGGCGGCCGCCGCGCCGCTACCGGCCTTTGACCGGGAACACCCGCCGCTCGCAGAACTGGCGGCTGAGGACGATCACCTCATGAAGAGCTTTCGGGTCCCCGAACCACGGGCGGAGGTCCAGTTCGAGCGAGAGGCCCCCCGTGTACCCGTCTCGCGTGACGTCGTCGAGGAAGTCGTCGAGAGGGAGAACCCCGTCCCGATACACGGGCAGGTGCGAGTCCCATCCCTTCCCGGCGTTGTTCGACAGGTGCACGTGGCGAATCTGCCTCCGGTACCGACGAAAAGCCTTCCGGATGTCGATGCCGGCCACGGCAGCATGGCTGGTGTCGAGCACGAGGTGAGGGAAGCGCTCGAGGTCCTTCAGATCCTGGGTTGCGTGGAAGCGAACCGCTCTCTCCCCGCTCAGGCGGAGAGGGAACATGTTCTCCACGGCGACGATCACTCCCGTCGTGGCGGAGAACTCCGCCAGGCCGTCCTCCAGCCATCTGCGGAAACGGACCTGCCAGCGGTAGGAGGGGTGGATGACCACCAAGGGTGCGCCCACTTCCTCCGCAAGGTGGACGGCGCGATAGATCTTGTTGGTCGGCTCGGCTCCCCACACCCTCCGCGTCACCAGCAGGAAGGGGGCGTGGATGGCGTCGACGCTGAGCCCGAACTCCTTCGCCAGGCCGGCCAGCAGGTGAGGCTCCTGGGTGTGAGGGTCCTGAGTGACCATCACCTCCACGCGATCGAATCCCGCGTCGGAGATATGGCGGAACGCCTCGCGAAGCGGCTGCCGGAAGAACGGAGCCGTCGAGAACATGAGCTTGGGCGTGGGCCGCTCCTTCGCACCTCTCATTTCGAGCACGCCATTCTAGGTTGACCTGGGCCCTTATCCTTCGGACGTGAGCGGACGGTGAACGTCGCCGACATGGTCAGGGGCGCAGCCGAGAGCCATCCGGCGAAACCGGCACTGGTCTTCCACGGCCGGCCGATCGCCTACGCGGAGCTGGACGAGCGCGTGGACATGACGGCGATCGCCCTGGCCCGGCACGGCCTCCGGAAGGGCGACCGGACGGCTCTCCTCGCCGGGAACGTCCCCGAGTTCGTGACGAGCCTGTACGGGGCGCTGCGGGCGGGGGGCGTGGTGTGCCCCCTGAACGTGATGCTCACCCCCGAGGAGATGGGCTACATCCTGGCCGACGCCGGAGCCAAGCTCGCCATCACCGAGCTGGCGACCCTCCCCGGTCTCCTCTCGATCCGGGACCGCCTGGCGGACCTGGAGACGATCTTCGTCATCGGCGGGCCTCCCGCGCCGGCCGGAACGCTGTCCCTGGAACAAGCGCTGCTGGCGGGGGGAACGCCGCCACAACTCTCTACGGGGGACTCCGACCCCGCCGTGATCGCCTATACCGCCGGGACCACGGCCGATCCCAAGGGCGCGCTCCTGGCGCACGGCAACCTGCTGGCGAACCTCGAGCAGATGTCGGCGGTTCCGGCTCTGGCGGAGTCGACGGCCGACGTCGTGCTGCTGGCCCTGCCGCTGTTTCACATCTATGCCCTGAACGTCGTCCTGGGGCTCACCGTCAAGAACGGGGCCACGGCAGTTCTGGTCGAACGGTTCGACCCGGCCGAGACCCTCGGGCTGGTGGAGCGCCACGGCGTGACCGTTCTGTTCGGCGCTCCACCGATGTTCGAGGCATGGCTCGCGCTGGCCGGCGCCGGGCCGGCAGGCCCCGACCTATCGAGCGTCCGACTCGCCGTCTCCGGGGCGGCCCCGCTTGCCCCGCACGTTCTGGAGGAGTTTCGCCGGCGCTTCGGCGTCACGATCTGGGAGGGGTATGGCCTGTCCGAGGGAGGCCCGGCGGTGACCACGAATGCCCTAGGGCCGCAGGCCAAGCCCGGATCGATCGGGTTGACCCTGCCCGGGTTGGAGGTGAGGTTGGTCGACGAGCACGGAGAGGACGTGGAGGAGGGGGACCCGGGTGAGATCCTGCTCCGCGGCCCGAACGTGTTCGCCGGGTATTGGGCCAGGCCGGAGGCCACCCGAGAGGTCTTCGACGGGGATTGGCTCAAGACCGGCGACGTGGCCTATCGGGACGAGGACGGATACCTTTTCCTGGTCGACAGGAAAAAGGACCTCATCACGGTGGCCGGCTTCAACGTCTTTCCAAGGGAGGTCGAGGAAGCCATCGAGCGCCATCCCAAGGTGTCGGAGGCGGCAGTGGTCGGCGTCCCGGAGGAGCGCTCGGGGGAGGCGGTCCAGGCCTGGGTGGTGCCGAAGCGAGGACAGGTCGTCTCGCCGGAGGAGATCCTCGATCACCTCCATGGGTACCTGGCCCGGTTCAAGTGGCCGAAGGACATCCGGGTCGTGGAGCAGCTCCCACACCACGTGACCGGGAAGGTGTTGCGGCGGGCGCTTCGAGAGGAAGGCCCTCCGCGCGAGGACTCCACGGGTCGGCGGGAGGCGCCTGCATGACCGAAGCATCGGGCCACGGGTGGGCGCTCGCCTTCTTTCCCCTGTTGGCATCCCTCATCGCCGCGGTCTTCGGCTGGCGCCTGCTGTTGAGGTACCTGGCCCGCCGCCGCCCCTATGAGGGGGTGTGGGCCATCGCCCTGTTCATGTACGCGGCGGCTTCCTTCGCCATGGCCCTGGGGGTGTTCGGCGGGTGGGATGCGGGCGAGTACCGCCTGTACTGGCTCTTGGGGGCGGTGCTGAACGTCCCCTTCCTCGCCCAGGGCGAGCTGTACCTGCTGGCGCGAAACAGAGGAATGGCTCACGGTCTTCTCCTTCTGCTGGTCCTGCTGTCGCTGGCGTCTGCGTGGATCGTTTGGGCGGAGCCGATTCGCCGGGGCGCACTCGTGGAGACCCTGCCCCTGGGGCGGGAGGCCTGGGGCGACGACAGTCCCGCCTATCAGCTTCGGTGGCTCTCGTGGATCGGGTACTTCGGCCTGCTGGCGGGGACCGTGTGGTCGGCCTTCAAGATGCGGGGACGGCCCGAGCTCAGAGACCGCAGCGCCGGCACGGTGGCCATCGCCCTCGGTGCCACCGTCGTGGCGATCGGCTCGGGCGTCGGGGCCGGCTTCGACATCGTGCCTCTGTTCTCGGTGAGCCTCGCGGTCGGCATCGCCCTGATGTTCTGGGGATTCCTTCGGGCCAGCCGGCCGTCGGTTCCGGGTACGACCCAGAAGGCCTGAAGGGCGCCGCCAGCCCGCAAGCGAAGTCTTCCTAGTCCCTTTTAGCCATGTTCAGCGGGCGGCGCATCCGCTACTAATCCCACTCGTCGCGTATCAGCGAACGGTAGTTGCCTTCGCCTCGTGGGCGAGAGGGGGGTGAGGATGCCACCCGCACCATGCGTGCGGTGAGGCGAGGGCTCAGAACTCTTCGATGATGTCCTAAAGGAGGTGTTCCTCTTGCCGTACATCGGCAAGCGATTCCGAAGGACGGCGATCGCGGCGACCGCCGCCCTCGCCCTGGGGACCGGCCTCTTCGCCAGCCTGGGACCGGTTCCAGGAGGCGCATCCAGTCACCGCGAAGCGCCCTTGGTGTCCGCGGATCCTCAGGTGGACGGAACCGACCTGTATGCGTTCGTGAGTCCCGATGCACCGGACACCGTCACCATGATCAGCGACTGGCTTCCCTTCGAGGAGCCGGCCGGAGGCCCGAACTTCTACGCCTGGGCCCAGGGCGTCAACTACGACATCAACATCGACAACGACGGCGATGCC
The DNA here is from genome assembly GCA_050692195.1 of Actinomycetota bacterium. GTDB lineage: Bacteria > Actinomycetota > UBA4738 > UBA4738 > UBA4738 > JBOGVA01. The sequence continues at coordinate 45,448 of JBOGVA010000007.1, forward strand.
CGTGCGGACGTCATCTACCGCTGGAGGTTCACCAACCACTACAGGAACACGGATACGTTCCTGTACAACACCGGGGTGGTGGAGTCCCTGGACGACCCGGACCTGAACTTCTTCCAGACCTACGACCTGTGGCGGATAACCGACAGGCCCACGGCCACGCTCCTCACGGATGACGCCATCTCGGTGCCGTCGAACGTCGGCGAGGCCTCCATGCCCGACTTCCGGGCTCTCGTCCAGGAGGGCGTCTACCCGGCGGGATGCGACACGTGCAAGACGTGGGCGGGCCAGGCAGACGATCCGTTCTTCCTCGACCTCCGGGTGTTCGACCTCTTGTACGGGCTCGACTTCAGCGAGGTCGGGGACGACACGCTGGCCGGGTTCAACATGCACGCCGTCGCCCTCCAGGTGCCGAAGGAGGAGCTGACGGCGGGCGGCGATGGGTCCGGGATCGTCGGGGTCTGGACGACGGCCCAGCGTCGGAGCGTGCGGATCCAGCGGTCGGACGGCAGCCAGCAGTTCAAAGGCCGCTTCGTGCAGGTCTCCCGCCTGGGCATGCCCCTCGTCAACGAGGTCGTCGTGCCCGTGGGAACGAAGGACTTCTTCAACGCCTCGCACCCGACCGGAGACGAGGTGTTCCTGCCGAAAGTCCTCGATCCCGAGCTTCCGCACCTGATCTTCGCGATCTACGGGATCGAGATCCCCGACTGCACCGAAGGGCCGCCGATCAACCGTGACTGCGATCTGGTACCGGTCTTCCTGACCGGGCTGGAGGGACTGAACAAGCCCCCGGTGGTCGAGCCCAGCGAGATGCTCCGGCTCAACACGAACATCCCGCCGTGTGAGCCCGAGACCTGCGAGGACTACTCACGGCTGGGAGTGATCGACGGCGACCTGGCAGGGTTCCCCGACGGGCGGCGGTTGGCGGACGACATCATCGACATATCCCTGCGGGTGGTGGAAGGCATCCTGATCCCCGACCACGACCCACGGGCCGATGACCTGAGCGACTTCGTCGACGCGAACGACCTGTCGTTCGAGGCCAGCTTCCCCTACCTCGGGATCGCCCACTCGGGCTCCGACCCGGCTCCTCACTCCCCACTGCGCCGGATCTAAGGGTAGGAGGAAGCCGATGCGGGCCAACGACCCGGAGGGACCCGGCTGCCAGGCGGGTCCCTCCGTGCCCGCCGAGGAGCGGACCGGATGAGAGGCACCGGACGGGTGATCGTAGTGGCTGGGCTCGCCGTCGCCGTCTTCAGCCTCGGCGGGATCGGTTTGTTGAGGCGGGTTCGGCCGGAGCCCCGCGCAAGACCATCGGCCGAAGCGTCGTCGGCGCTTCAGCGCCGACCCGTCGTCGAATCCGCTTCGGTGGCCGCAGTCATCTCCGGGCTGCAGGAGCGGCTGAAGGCCGTGCCGGGCGACTGGCGCGGGCACGCGCAGCTCGGCATGGCCTACGTGCAGCAGGCCAGGATCACGGGGGACCCTTCGTACTACCCGAAGGCGGAAGGCGTCCTCCGCAGATCTCTGGCGCTGAGGGACGAGGCAAACGTCGACGCGATGATCGGCATGGCGGCCCTGGCGACGGCCCGCCACGACTTCGCGGCTGCGCTCAGCTGGGGCCTCCGAGCGAAGGCGGTCGACCCCGGTGACGCAACCATCTACGCGCTCATCGGCGACGCTCAGGTGGAGCTGGGTCGTTACGACGAGGCCTTCCATGCCTTCCAGCGGATGATCGACCTCAGGCCCGATCTGTCGTCCTACGCTCGGGCCTCCTACGCCTGGGAGCTCCAGGGAAGCTATCCGAACGCGGTCGAGGCCATGGAGCTCGCCCTCCAGGCGGCTGTCGCCCCCGCCGACGTGGCCTGGGCGAGCGGCCAGCTCGGCGACCTTCACTTCAGCAGGGGCCGGCTGCGGGAGGCGCGGCGCCATTACCGCCGGGCGCTTGCCGCGGATGAGTACGTGCCGGCTCGGGTCGGGCTGGCCCGAGTCGACGCGGCCCGAGGCCGGGTCCGGGAAGCCATCCGCGGCTACCTCTGGGCGGTCGAGAGGTTTCCCATTCCGGAGTACGTCATCTCCCTGGGCGACCTGTACACCCTCACCGGTGATCGGGAGCGGGCGGACCGACAGTACGCGCTCCTCGAGGTGCAGGAGCGTCTGCTCCGGGCGAACGGCGTCAACGTCGACCTCGAGGTCGCCCTGTTCAACGCCGATCACAACGTGAACCTGCGGGTGGGACTGGCCTTGGCTGAGGCCGAATGGTCCCGCCGCAAGAGCGTCCACGTGGCGGATGCGATGGCGTGGTCGCTCTACGCCGCAGGCCGGTTCGAGGAGGCCCTCGACTACGCAGATCAAGCGCTCCGCCTGGGAACGCAGAACGCGCTGTTCTTCTTCCATCGGGGGATGATCGAGCGCGCCCTGGGGAAGAACCGTGCCGCCCGAAGCGATCTGGCCCGGGCGCTGGCGATCAATCCCCACTTCTCCATCCTGTGGTCGGGTGAGGCGACGCGGGCCATCGAAACCCTGGGAGGCGCGCCGTGAGCGGCCGGCGAAGAGTGGCCACCCTCTTCATCTTGGCCATGGTGCTGCTGGCGGGGCAGGGCTTTTTGGGTGCGGCGCCGGCATCCGCTCATCCGATGGGCAACTTCACGGTGAACCTCTACAGCGGGCTGGAGCTGTCGCCGGAGACCCTTCGCGTCCGCTACGTCCTGGACATGGCCGAGATCCCCACGTTCCAGGAGGGGGCGCGCATCGATACGAGCGGCGACGGGATCCAGAGCCCGGCCGAGCGACGAGCTTGGGCCGAGGGGAAGGCTGCCGAGCTGGTGATGGGCCTGACGCTTCTCCGTGATGGCCGGTCCGTGCCGCTGTGGCCGGAGACGGCCACCGTTAGATCGGTTCCCGGACAGGCGGGGCTTCCCACGCTCCGCCTCGAGGCCACATTCAGCGGCTCGCTCGGCGAGTCTGGGACGGTCACCTATCGGGACGGGAACTACCCCAACCGGGCCGGTTGGAAGGAGATCACGGTCAGTTCGACCCCCGGAGTGGTGATCGCGAACTCCAGCGTGCCGAGCGCAAGCATCAGCCGTGAACTCCTGGCCTATCCGCAGGACCTGCTGGCCAGCCCGCTCCAGGTCACCAGCGCCCGGTTCTCCTTTCGGCCCGGCGAGAGCTCGCGGGCACCTCAGGCTATCGGGCCGGGCCGGTCACCCCAGTCTCCCGGAGGCTTAGGAGCATCGTTCGCCGCGCTGGTAGGCTGGCGACTCACGCCGCCGGTCCTCATGCTGTCGCTCCTCCTCGCATTCCTGTTCGGCGTGATCCACGCACTGCTGCCCGGCCACGGGAAGGCGCTGACGGCCGTCTATCTGGTCGGCTCCCAAGCCCGGGTTCGAACCGCCGTCGCTGCGGGCCTCGCCGTCTCGTTCATGCACACGGTCTCGGTCCTGGCCCTTGGGGTGCTGGCTCTCCTGGTCGTGCGTTCGCTGGCTGCCGAGCGCGTGTATGCGTGGCTCGGCCTGGCCACAGGCCTGGTGGCCTTCGGTCTGGGGGCCGGAATGCTGGCCGCGCGTTTGCTGGCACGGAGCCGGGGCTCGGACTCGGCGCATGGGCACGCCCATCGGTCGTTCTCGCGGCCGGGATTCGCGGCGCTTGCCGTGGCTGGGGGCATGCTCCCCTCCCCGACGGCGATCGTGGTGCTGACCGGAGCAGTCAGCTACGACCGGATCGAATATGGCCTGGCACTGATCGTGGCCTTCAGCCTCGGGCTGGCCGCGTCGCTGATCGTGGTCGGGCTGCTGGCCCTGCGCGCTCGGTCGATGGTGACGCGGATCGTCCCACGGTGGGCGGGAATGATCCCCCCGGCCTCGGCTCTGGCGATCATGATCCTCGGAGCGTTCTTCGCCGTTCGCGGGATCGTCCAGGTCGTCTGACCTCGGAAAAGAAAGAGGAGGCCGCAGGGGAAGCGGCCTCCTCCGGCCTCGTCGGCCCTGCGCGGGGTATCTCCCGCGGACCGGTCGACGTTTTTCCGGCCTTTGCAGAGAAGGGGGATTCTTCTCGTCTATTTCTTCGGCTCACCGGCCGCTTCGCTTCACCCTGCGCGGCAATTCGCGGAGGGAGCCAGGGGCCCCTCCGAGGCCCCCAGCTAGGATGGGGCGGTGGCCGCCGAGCGCTTCGTTCGCATGTACTCCAGGCGGACGTGCGGGCTGTGCGACAAGGCCAGGGCGCTCATCCTTGCCGAGCGGGAGCGAGCCGCGTTCGGCTTCGAGGAGGTGTTCGTCGACGGCGACGAGGGGCTCGAGCGCGAGTACGGGCTCAGGCTGCCGGTGATCGAGATCGACGGGGTGGAGGAGTTCGAGATCGCCATCGAGCCCCTGCGATTACGGCGGCTTCTGAGGTCCTGAGGCCTGTCCTCCCTCCAGGCTTGTGCCTTTGTGCACCGGGTTCACAATCGCGCTAGAATGCGCCTGGTACCTCCCCAGCACCCCCGATGAGAGATCGAGCCATCCCCGAAGCGACCGTTGGACGCCTCCCCGTATACCTCCGCGCGCTGGTCGAGATGGCCGAGCGAGGTGCGGCTACCACCTCTTCCGGAGAGCTGGCCGACGCGGCGGGCGTGAACTCGGCCAAGGTTCGCAAGGACCTCTCCTACCTCGGCTCCTACGGGACGCGGGGGGTCGGATACGACGTCGCCTATCTCATCCACCAGGTGCGGCGGGAGCTCGGGCTGACCCAGGACTGGCCCGTCCTGATCGCCGGAGCCGGAAACCTGGGCCATGCCCTGGCGAAATACAAGGGCTTCCTCCAGAGGGGGTTCCGCGTCGTGGCCTTGATGGACGTCTCCGAGGGCGTGGTCGGAGCGCCTATCGGTGGCGTGACGGTGGAGCACGTCGATCGAATGAGGGAAGTGGTCAGGCGCGAGGATGTGGCCATCGGAGTCATCTGCACTCCGGCGAGCGCCGCCCAGGAGGTGGCCGACAGGATGGTGGCGGCCGGCATCCGGTCGATCCTGAACTTCGCTCCCGCGGTCATCACGGTGCCCGACAGCGTCTCGGTGCGGAAGGTGGATCTCTCCATCGAGCTTCAGATCCTCGCCTTCTACGAGCAGCGCAAGGCTGCGCTGGCCGCGGTGAAGGGAGGCCGGGCGGCGCTCGACTGGCCCCCGTCCCGTAGTCTCTTGACGGTGACGCACACACAGGGGATGCCCTGATGTCGGTGCTGGCGCTCGGCGTCTCCTACCGCCGGGCCCCGGTCGAGCTCCTCGAACGGCTGTCGTTCGGAGGGGAGGAGTATCCGAAGGCCTACCGGAGCCTCACCGAGCTGGAGTCCGTGAAGGAATCGGTGATCCTCTCCACCTGTAATCGGGTCGAGGTCTTCGCCGAGGTGACCACCTATCACGCCGGGTTCTTGGACCTCAAGCGATTCCTGTCGCACTCCCGCGAGGTCGCGCCCGAGGAATTCGCCGACCCGCTGTACTCCCACTACGAGGACGACGCGGCGGGGCATCTGTTCGCCGTGGCCTCCGGGATCGACTCGATGGTGCTGGGAGAGCCCCAGATCCTGACGCAGGTCCGGCAGGCCTATCGTCGGGCGACCGCCGAGGGCGCCACCGGGCCGGTGTTCTCCAGGCTGTTCCGGGGGGCGGTCACGGCCGGGCGGCGAGCCCGGGCCGAGACCCGGATCGGGGCGTCTCCGGCGGCCTTCGTCGAGGCCGGGGCCAAGCTGGCCGAGCGGTTCCTGGGTGAGCTGAGGGGCCGGTCCGTCGTCGTGGTGGGGGCGGGGGGCATGGCCGGCCTGGCGGTGAAGCACCTGACGGAACGGGGAGTTGGGCGGCTGCGGATCGTGAACCGAAGCATCGATCGGGCAGCGGCCCTGGCCGCACGGACCGGAACCGAGCCTCAGGGGCTCGATTCCCTGACCAGGGCGATGACCGAGGCGGACATGGTGGTTTCCTCCACCGGAGCGGCGGGGACTGTCATCGGTCCGGATGTGGTCAAGGAGGCACTGGCAAACGGGAGGTCGGGGCGCTCATTGTTCGTGCTGGACCTGGCCGTCCCCCGAGACGTCGATCCTGCCGTCGGTGAACTGCCTCACGTTCGGCTCGCGGACATCGACGACCTGGGAGAAGTGCTGGCATCAGCTGCCCCGGATCCTGTGGCCCCGAACGAAGTGGAGAAGGTTCGGGCCATCGTGGCCGAGGAAGTCCAGAGGTTCGCGGAGTGGCGGCGGGCGGCGCGCCTGGCCCCGCTCATCCAGGCGCTCCGGGACAAGGGAGCCCGGGTTCAGGCGGCCGAGCTGGCACGGGCGGCGAACAGGCTGGCCGGGCTGTCGGACCGGGAGCGAGAGGCGGTGGAGGCGCTGGCCAGGGGGATCGTGGCGAAGCTGCTGCATGATCCCATCGTGAACATCAAGGAACGCTCGGGTCCGGGATCCGCCGATGCCCTGGCCAGGGCCGCGGCGGAGCTCTTCGGCATCGAGTTCCACCCCGGCGCCTGATCCACGGGCGGCGCACTCGCATGTAGCTGGGGCGGCACGAGGTTGAGACTGCGGATCGGAACCCGGCGCTCGCGGCTGGCGCTGGCCCAGGCTGAGGAGGTCGCCTACCACCTGGCCCTCCTGGGCGTCGAAGCCGACCTGGTCCCCATGGTGACCTCCGGAGATCGGGGGGCTTCACCGCAGGGGTCGCCGGGCGGCGTCAAGGGCCTCTTCGTAGCCGAGATCGTGCAGGCCCTTCAGCGAAGAGAGATCGACCTCGCGGTGCATTCGGCGAAGGACCTTCCGGCCCGGGATCCCGAAGGGGTGGTGATCGTTGCGGTCCCGGAGCGTGCCGATCCCTTCGACGTGCTGGTCACGCGGGAGGAGACTCTCGGCGAAGGGTCCGTGGTCGGGACGTCCAGCCTTCGCCGCAGGGCGCAGCTGCTCAGGGCCAGGCCAGACGTGCGCGTGACTGGACTCCGGGGGAACGTGGACACCCGGCTGGCCAAGCTCGACGCCGGGGAGGTGGACGGGCTGGTGCTGGCCGCGGCCGGACTGGCTAGGCTGGGCATCTCCCATCCCCACGCCACACCCTTTCCCCTCGAGGAGATGGTGCCGGCGCCCGGCCAGGGAGCGCTCGCCGTGCAGGCCAGGGGAGAGGACTCGGAGACACAGGAGTTAGTAAGGCGACTTGACCATCCTCGATCCCGGGTGGCCTTGGAAGCGGAGCGCCGCCTCGTGAGCACTCTCGGAGGCGATTGCTCGCTCCCGCTCGGGGCCTATGCGGAGGAACGAGGAGGTGCCGTCAGGCTCCTGGCCGTCGTGATCAGGCCCGATGGGACGGACCTCGTCTGGGCCCAGGCTGAGGCGGCTACGGCTGCACAGGTCGCCGATGAGGTCTCTCGAACGCTGCTTGCCGGGGGAGCCGCCGCCATCCTGGCCGAAGCCGCCCGGGACGGTTGATGCCCAGGCGTCCGCCCATCGCAGGAGGGGGCCCGCTGGAGGGCATGGTCGTGCTGGTCACCAGGCCGAGAGAGCAGGCGGCGGAGCTCGTCGAGATGCTGGCAGCCCGAGGCGCGGTCCCGCTCCTGGCGCCGGCGATCCGGCTGGAGGCGGCGCCGGTTCGACCCCTGGACCGGGCCGTGCGGTCTCTCCTCGGGGATGAGTTCGAGTGGGTGGTGTTCACCAGCCGGATGGGGGTCGAAGCGCTCCTCGAGCGGTTGCGCGCCAGAGGGGCTCGGGCTTCCGAGATTCGGGCTCGCGTGGCCGCGGTGGGAGACGGCACGGCGGGAGCTCTGAGGGACGCCGGGCGGGAGCCCGACCTGGTGCCGGCGACCTACACGACCGAGGCCCTGGCCACGGCCATGCCTCGGGGCTCGGGGCGGATCCTGCTCGTGCGGGCCGATATCGCCCCAGAGGGGCTGGAGTCCACGATCGCCGCCAAGGGATGGGCGCCTGTCAGAGTGGACGCGTATCGGACGAGGCTCTCCTCGAGGCTGCCCGTCGCGGCCGCCCGGGCCCTGGAGCAGGGTCGGGTGGACGCGATCACCCTCGCCAGCGCATCGACGGTGGATGGGTTGATGCGGATGGCCGGCCCTATCCTCGGGAGTCCGGGCTCGCGCCGCGCCGCGGCGGGTTCGGCCCGCGGTCGGCCCAAGGTCGTCTGCATCGGTCCGGTCACGGCTCGGGCCGCACGCCTGGCCGGGCTACACGTTGATGCGGTGGCTCGCCCGCATACAATCGAGGGGTTGGTGCGGGCGTTGGAGCGAGTGGTTGGAAAGGGGTCGAGGTAGGAGTGGCCTTTCCGAAGAGCCGGCCGCGGAGGATGCGAAGGAGCGCCGCGCTGCGTTCGCTCGTCCGGGAGACGGAACTTGCTCCACGACACCTCATCGCGCCGCTGTTCGTGAAAGAGGGGATCACGGAGCCGGCGCCCATCGCTTCGATGCCGGGCCATTCCCAGCACACGCTCGAGTCGCTCCGAAAGGAGGCTCGGGAGATCGCTTCCAGGGGCATTCTCGCGTTCGTCCTGTTCGGGATCCCGGAACGAAAGGACCCGGAGGGATCGGAGGCGTGGAACCCGGTGGGGGTCGCCCAACGAGGACTCCAGGCGCTTCGCGAAGAGCTTGGGGACGACCACGTCCTGATCGCCGATCTCTGCCTGGACGAGTACACCGACCACGGGCACTGCGGGGTCCTGGCCGACGATGGCTCGGTGGACAACGACAGGACGCTCGCTCTCTACCAGAGGATCGCCGTGGTGCAGGCGTACGCCGGAGCGGACATGGTGGCGCCCTCCGGGATGATGGACGGCCAGGTGGCTGGGATCCGCGGGGCCCTGGACGACGCCGGGTTACGGACAACGGGCATCCTGGCCTACGCGGCTAAGTTCGCCTCGTCCTTCTACGGCCCCTTCCGCGACGCGGCGGAGTGCGCGCCAAAGTTCGGCGACCGGACCGGGTATCAGATGGATCCGGCGAACTCGGACGAGGCCCTTCGGGAGATCCGGACCGACATCGACGAGGGCGCCGACATCGTCATGGTCAAGCCGGCCCTTCCGTACCTGGACGTCATCCGGCGGGCGAAGGACGAGACCGGCTTCCCGCTGGCCGCCTACAACGTGAGCGGCGAATACGCCATGGTGAAGGCGGCGGCCGATCGGGGTTGGATCGACGGTCGGAGGGCAACGCTGGAGGTCCTGACCGCCATCCGCCGGGCCGGCGCCGACCTCATCCTCACCTACCACGCCAAGGAAACCGCCGACTGGCTGCGCTGAGCAGGTCGCGGTGGTCGGCGACCCACTCGTAGATCCGCTTGGTCGCTGCGGGGAACGTGGAGGCGAGCGCCGCCAGCGACCGGCCCCCGGGGAGCAGGCGCAGGAGGGGAGGAACGGCGGCACCTGCCGAGTAGATCCGCCCGTCGGGCGTCACCAGATGCCAGGAGCGCATCATCGCTTCGGTGTCCATGCCTCGGAGCAGCCGACCGGCCTCGGGATCCTGGAGGGCCACCGGCCGGAGGCGGCCGTGGCGGTCCCAGGCGAGGATTCGCGCCAGCGACCATCGGCAGAAGCCGCATTCGGCGTCGTAGAGGATGACGACCCTCTTCACCAAAGACAGCCTAGAGTGCTCTGGATGAGCCGGTCGGATGAACTGTTCAGCCAGGCCGAGAAGCTGATACCGGGCGGGGTGAACTCGCCGGTTCGGGCCTTCCGCGCGGTCGGCGGAACGCCGCGCTTCGTGAATCGAGGCCGTGGAGCGTATTTGGAGGACGTGGACGGGCGAACCTACGTCGACTACGTCCAGTCGTGGGGAGCGCTGCTGTTCGGCCATGCCCGCGAGGAGATCGTCCAGGCCGCGATCGAGGCCGCCCGACGGGGGACGTCGTTCGGCGCGCCCACCGAGGCGGAGGTCCACCTCGCCGAGCGCCTGGTGGCCGCCGTCCCCGGGATCGAGATGGTTCGGCTTGTCTCCTCGGGCACGGAGGCCGCAATGAGTGCGGTACGCCTGGCTCGAGGGGTCACCGGCCGCCCCAAGATCGTGAAGTTCGAGGGCTGTTACCACGGGCACTCGGACGGCTTGCTCGCTCGGGCAGGCTCGGGAGTGGCCGCGTTCGGACTGCCGGACTCTCCCGGCGTCACCGGCGCGGCGACCGCGGACACCGTCGTCCTCACCTACAACGATCTCGAAGGTGCCCGAGCGGCATTCGGGGCCGCAGACGAGCCCATCGCGGGCGTGATCGTCGAGCCGGTCGCCGCCAACATGGGGGTGGTCCCACCTGCGCAGGGATTCCTGGAGGGATTGCGGGAGCTGTGCGACGCACATGGCGCCGTTCTCGTCTTCGACGAAGTGATCACCGGGTTCCGGCTCGCCGCTGGCGGGGCCCAGGCTCTATACGGTGTGACCCCCGACCTGACGTGCCTGGGGAAAGTCATGGGTGGAGGCTTCCCGTGTGCAGCGTTCGGCGGCCGAAGAGATCTGATGGAGCACCTCGCGCCGGTTGGTCCGGTGTACCAAGCCGGAACCCTATCGGGGAACCCCGTTGCCGTGGCCGCCGGGCTCGCCGCCCTCGACCTCATCGAGTCACTCGATCCCTATCCGATTCTCACGAAGCAGGCCGAGCGCTTGAGCGCGGGACTCGCCGAGGCGTTCGAAGGAGCCGGGATCCCCGTGACGATCAACCGCGTGGAATCCCTGTTCTCGGTCTTCTTCACGCACGGTCCGGTGACCAACTTCCCGGAGGCGAAGGACGCAGACCACAAGGTCTACGCCGACTTCTTCCACGCCATGCTGGACAAGCGGACCTACCTGCCTCCGTCGGGCTACGAGGGGTGGTTCCTATCTACCGCACACGGCGACGCGGAGATCGACCAAACGATCGATGCAGCCAGTAAGGCGGCTAGCGCGAGATGGTGATGAGCAGCGTCACGAAGATCCCGATCATCATGAGGGCGAACAGCAGGAACGCGTCGCTTCCGTTGGTGATCGCCGCCAGAAGATCCATGTCTTCTCCTCGTCCTCTCCGTCGCTAGGCCGGCCCGTACCAGGGAGGCGTCGTCCCCCCGGTGAGGATGGCCTTTCGCCTCTTCTCCGCCCGGTCCAGGAACGGCAGGTGGATCAGGAACCCCAGGATCGAGGCGCCCAGGAAGGCGAAGGAATAGATCGGGACGTTTCCCGAGTCGTGGGCCGCGAACACCGTGACCTCCGGCCCACCGGCGCTGAAGAACGCGCGGGCTCCCGCCAGGGGCGTACCGTCCCCTGCCCTCGTGAAGTACACGTCCTGGACCGCGAAGGCGGTCGGCTCCAGTTCTTCACCCTGCTCGCCCAGCTGCTCGTGCGCGAGAGCCGCCAGGTAGTTCTGGACTTCGGCCGTCACCGTATCGACGGCTGTCTGGGTCGAGGAATCTCCTCGACGCCAGGGCGGACCCGGGTACGTCGCGGTCTGCGGATACTGCGTCCTCTCGGGACCGGTCCCGGCGGCGAACACCTTCCAATGCGGCTCCGTTCCCCGGGGTCCCTGGTTCACCAGCAGTCCGGTCACTCCGAGGATCGGGGGCTGCCCGAACGCCCAGAGCATGGAGAAGATGATCATCCACCCGAAGAAGGAGACGGCCAGGACCAGGTAGGCCATGCGGAGGCCGAACACCGCGGTCATCATCATGTACACGCTGCCCACGAACAGGACGAACGCCGCCACGGTGACGGTGATCCCCTTCACGAAGTCGGGTTCGTCCGCCAGCAGCTCGATCATGGCGTCCTCACGGGCTGGGAGAGGGCGAAGGGGTGGGCGACGGCGTTGGCGAGGGACCCCCGCCTGCCTGCTGCGGCGGGTTGATGCACAGGTTCTGTTCGTCCGGGACGGTCTGGATCGACAGGACGTAGTTCACCAGGTCGTTGATCTGCTGATCGTGCATGGCCCCGGCGAACCGCACGCTCCAGGACGGCATGTCGGTCCCCGGGCGGCCCTCGGCGATCGTGTCGATGACCTGTTGCAGCGTCAATCGCTCGCAGACGGTCTGCAAGTTGGGCACGGGCACCACCATTTCGTTGTACACGTTCTGGCCACCCGTCAGCCCGGGCCCGTGGCACCGTTCGCAGTCGAACCCGAGCTGGTTCTCCTCGTCCCCGCGCATGCTGGTCAGCCTGCCTCGCTCGACGGACTCGTCCACGATCGTGGTCGTATCGGCGGCGTTCGTATCCTCCTCCAGCAGCCACACCGCTGGGACCCAGATGGCCATGAGCAGGACCAGGAGCGCCCCCCATACCAGGAGCTTCTCCAGCAGGGGCTTCTCCAGGTCGGGGTCGGAGGGGCCCGGCTGCATCCCCTTCGGGATGTCCAGCTCCGGCGTGCGGCGGGGGCGGCGGAGCGACGCCATCGCGGCCCCGCCGGCGATGAGGATGACGAGCCCGGAGACGATCCCGATCAGGATCGCCTGGAGCGCCGACAGCGCAACGAACGGACTCACAGCGAACGCGGCCCTCGGTCCATCAACCCACGCAGAACGGCCCCTCGGGGGCCTGCCGGATGGTGTCCGTGCCCCGGGGCGGACCGGTGATGATCGTGGAGGTGTCCACCTTGAGCTGCCCGTCCTCCACGATCACCGGGAAGCGGTGCAGACCCGTGGGCGCCGGCCCGAGGGTGAACTCGCCCGCGTAGTTGTACTTCGAGCCGTGGCACGGGCACTCGAACCACTGGCTCTGCTGGCAGAACGGGACCCGGCATCCCAGGTGGGCGCACTTCTGGTAGACGGCCATGAGCCCCTCGGCGGTGATTCCCTCGTACAGGCCGCCGGCCTGGTCCCCCGTCCCGGAGTAGGTGACGAGGTAGAAGCGACCCACGCCGTAGTAGTAGGGCTGGCGGCTCTCCCGGATCTGATCCTTGACCACCTGGGGCGAGTCGGGAACCGTGATGAGCGAGCCGAACCCACCCGCGAGGTTCGGCCACAGGAAGGCGAGCGTGGCTCCCCCGAACTGGGCGGTGAATACCCCCAGCGAGGCGAGCAGGCCGCCACGGAAGAAGTCCCGGCGCGACACCACAACCCGTTGCTTTGGGGCCGGTGCGGGCG
>JBOGVA010000008.1:0-32263 GCA_050692195.1 Actinomycetota bacterium
GACAGCGCGGGAACGAAGAGCGAGAGGCGAGGGCGGCCGGCCACGAATCGCATGGGCGCGGTCCCTTCTCGACCCAGCGCGATCGCCAGACAGGCCGCGAAGCCCGCGATCGCGAACACCGGAAACCTGCCCACCCACATGTTCATCGGGCGGCCAGCCACGCCGGGTGTGGTGAGGCCGTGCGAGAGCATGAACATCCCGACCAGGAGGCAACCCAGCGCCAGCAGCACCGGCGCCGCCCGGCGGACCCGGGCGGCGACGACGGCCGCAGGAATGGCCACCAGCAGGGCACATGCGGCGATGGCGCTGACCACGACGATGTGGAAGTCGCTGGACACGAACAACGGGTCGAATCGAGGAGCGGCCCTGAGCGCGGCCAGGACGGCGAGAGGAAGGGCAAGCAATAGAGCGAACAGGCCGATCCCTCCCCACGATGGGGACCGAAACCGCCTCTGGCTGCCTCTGAGCAGCCGTCCGCCTTGTTTCCGGGTGAGCAGCTGCACGGTTCTCCTCGTTAGCCTTCACGGTGGTTATCGGCCAAGCCGGCTTCGTTGCTTAGCTCCCGGGGGGCCACGAACCAGGGTCATCTGCCCAGGTCCCGATCCCTGAGGGAAGTAGGCTTGCCTCCAGGGGTAGACTGCGCCAGGAGAAGTGGTGACGTCGCGAGGAATCCGGCCAGTCCTTCTTCTCGCGATCATCTGTGTGCTTGCGGGGGGATGCGCTCGGACACAGTCCCCCGGTGTCCGCCGCTCGTCCGCGCCCCCGGACGCGGCGACGGCGATCGCGCTGTCCGTGCTGTCCGATTCCATACACCTGGTGGACCCGAACTCGGGGCGTCGCACGACCCTGAAGGAAGGGCTACCCCACTTTCAGGCCGGACACGCGGCTTGGTCGCCTGACCGGTGGCTGCTGGCCTACGGGAACAACGGGATCTTCCTGCTGGACCCTCGCACCGGCCGGGAGTGGTCGGTGGCGAAGGGAGAGAACCTGTCGATGCCCGCGTGGAGCGCCGACGGCAGCTCGATCGTCTTCGGGGACGGCACGTCCCTGTGGGTCGCCGGGGTCGACGGTTCCGAACCGACGCGCATCCGCCTGCGAGCGACGCTGGCTGCCCTGGGAATGGCCTGGCATCCTGGCGGCGTCATCGCCTTTCAGGGACTCCGGCGGGACTGCAAGCGCGACTACCGCTGCCCGGCCACCGATCAGAGCGAGATCTGGACCATTCACGCCGACGGGAGCCACCTCCGCCGTCTGACAGACGTGGGGCACGCGGAGAGCCCGAAGTGGTCTCCGGACGGGTCCCGGCTCCTCTTCATCCGGCGGCTGTTCGCCGATGGCCGAAGAGAGCTCTGGTCGGTGAACGCCGATGGGTCGGGGGCGAGCCGCTTGCTCGACGCCGGTGATGTCGTGGCCGCGGACTGGTCCCCGGACGGCGCCCGGCTGGCTGTGGTCCGCTCGGGCCCTGAGCCCCGTACGCTCCAGGTCTGGGTGGCCGATGGGGACGCCTCGAACGCCCGTCCGCTCGGCACACCCATTCCCGGATTCGAAGCGACGATCGACTGGTGACGCCGGCGGGGCCCCGCAGTCCCCGCCTGGCTGGGCCTCACGACTCGACGATGACGATCTTCTCGATGTAGACCTTCTGCGCCGGCTGCTGGGCGTCCGCCCCGCCGCTGCCCACCGTGGGCAGCGCGTTGATGGCCTGCACCACGTCGAGTCCCCTGGTCACCGTCCCGAAGATCGTGTAGCTCTTCGGAAGGCTGGCCGCCTCGTCTCCCGAGACGATGAAGAACTGGCTCCCGTTGGTGTTCGGACCCGAGTTGGCCATGGCGAGCGTGCCGACCTCGTACTCGAGGTCGTTGTCCAGCTCGTCCTCGAACTCATATCCGGGGCCGCCACTCTCCGTCCCTTCAGGATCGCCTCCCTGGATCACGAAGCCGGCCACGATCCGATGGAACGTCAGCCCGTCGTAGAAGCCTCCCTGCGCCAGGAAGATGAAGCTGTTGACGGCCAGCGGCGCCACCTTGGGCAGCAGCCTGATCCGGATCGTCCCGCAGGAAGTCCTCATCCTGACGTTGTAGGTCTTGTTCCGGTCGATGGTGAGCTCTGGGGGCTCGTCGAACTGCGGCTTCTCCTCGGCGGCCGCATCGGGCACCGAACCTCCACACGCCACGCCCAGCGCGGCGTCGGGGGGAGGCGTGGGGGTGGCGGTCGGAGCCCCATCGGTGCCTCCTATCAAGGCGTACACGCCGAAGCCCAGCCCGCCCGCGGCGACCGCGATGCCGACGAAGCCCGCCAGAAGCCGCTGGCGGTGCTTCCTGCGGCGCCCGGCCGTACGACGGGCGGCGAGCTTGGCGAGCTGTCGTTCCCGGGTCTTCCTGCTGGACGGCATCTCCGAGCGGACGAGCCTATCGGCTGGGGGCGGGTTCGACCATCCGGTAGGCGATCCCGTCCAGGATGTCGGTCTCGGACACCAGCGCCTCCGCGAACCCCCACCGTTTCATGGTGGTCACCAGGATGGCCGCCCCGGCCGGGATCACGTCCTCCCTCCCCGGCGCCATCACCGGTATCCGGCGGCGCTCCTCCGTGGTCATGTCCGCCAGGAGCCGGAAGACTCGTTCCGCGTCGGCCCTCGACAGGACCGAGCGATGGAGCCGCTCCGGGTCGTACTCGGGAAGGCCGAGGGCGATGCCCTGGACGGTGGTCGTTGTGCCGGCCACGGCTACCAGGGTGGCGGCATCAGCGACCGGCACGCGGTCCTCCACCTGCGCCAGAACCGAGGTGATGGCCAGCTCGAGCCGGTCCAGCTCCTTGTACGAGGGAGGATCGGAATGGATGTACCTCTCGGTGAGGCGGACGCTCCCGACCTGGGCCGAGACCGAGGCCGTCGGCTCCCGGTCCCCGAGCACGAACTCCGTGCTGCCTCCGCCGATGTCGAGGACCAGGTACGGAGGGGGAGCCACCAGGCCGCGGGTGGCACCCAGGAACGACAGGCCCGCCTCCTCTGGCCCCGACAACACCTCCATCGGCTCGCCGGTCAGGCGCTCCACCGCCTGGGCCAGCTCGTCGCGGTTCGAGGCGTCCCGGACGGCGCTGGTGGCGGCAAGGTGGATCCGCTCAGTCCCCAAAGCCCGGGCCCGGCGGCAGTACCGTTCGAGGACCCGGACGGTTCGCCGGAGCGGTCCCGGGGCCAGGTGGCCGGTCCGGTCCACTCCCTGTCCGATCCGGGTGATGACCATGTCGCGGGCCAGATCGATCGGGCCACCCTCATCATCCGGGTGCCGTGACACCAGCAGACGGATCGAGTTCGTGCCCAGGTCGATCGCGGCGACCCGCCGGGCGGGCTTCTCGTAGTGCAGTTCCTGGCCGGCGAGCCGTCTGGCCACCCAGGCCCCAACTGGATCCCGCCCTCCTGCCACGTAGTGGGCGTAGTGGGCGTGAAGACATTTCAGGCCCCGGCGGGTTCCCCCAACTCCGCCCCACGTCTCTGCCCCGGGGTGGAACTCGCCCCGTTCTCGCGCGTACTCCTCGTGGGCCCTGCGCAGCGATGTCCGGACATCGGGGTCGACCTGGACGCGCTCCTCGATCCGGCCGATCCACCCGTCCGATTCCAGTCTGGCCACGGCTTTTACCGTCTCCGGGCAGGTCAGCCAGTACAGCGTGGGAAATGGGTTGCCCTGGAGGTCGACCGGCCGGTTCCGCACCACAAGGGGATGGCCCGGCCCGCATCGGGCCACCACGTTGAAGGGGATGAGCGCCTCCCGCCCGAGCTGGGCGGAAACCGCCCGAAGATCAGAGGCGCTGGCTATTTCCGCTTGTTCTCGACGGCACGCCGATAGTCGACCTGCCGCTCTTCGGACTGGCGCATGAATCGCTTCAGCTTCTGCTCAAACTCGGGGTCCCTGCCTCGACGTTCGACCCGCGGCGCCGGATCCTGCAGAGCCTTGATAGAGAGATCGATCTTGCCGTCTTCCTTGATGGCCACGACCTTGGCCTGGACTCGGTCGTTCAGTCGCAGGTGCTCCTCCACGGATCTCACGTAGTTGCGATCGATCTCGGAGATGTGGACGAGCCCAACCTTGCCGCTCTCGAGCTGGAGGAACGCCCCGTAGGGAGTGATGCGCTGGACGGTCCCCTCCACGACCGCCCCGACTTCTAGATCTGCGATCGGAGCTCCTTTCTCCCGTCTACAGTGGGAATGGCACTATCCCACCAGCCCCCCCACGCGTCAACAGTGCCCACGGGCCACATGCCGTTCATCTTCCCATCGGTTGCCGCTCGCCTCGCCCTCGTATGATGGTCGGTTCGATCGGGGGGAGGTCGGTTCATGTCGACGAATGCCATCCAGGCCGGAGCGAGCAAGGCCTCCGGCGTCGCCGCCCGGGCAGTCGACGCGGTAAAGGTCTTCGGGGTCGGTAACGCATCGGTGCGAGCGTTGGACGGCATCACCGTGGACTTCCAGGCCGGCCGTTACACGGCGGTCATGGGGCCGTCGGGCTCCGGCAAGTCGACCCTGCTGCACTGCATGGCGGGCCTCGACAGCCTCACGTCGGGCAGGGTCTACATCCGCGAGGCCGACCTGACCTCGCTCAACGAGAAGCGGCTGACCCAGCTACGGCGGGACAAGATCGGGTTCGTCTTCCAGGCGTACAACCTGGTCCCCACCCTGAAGGCCCACGAGAACATCACGCTTCCGATCGCCATCGCCGGCCGCAAGGCCGATCGCGCGTGGGTCGATACGGTGGTACGCACGGTCGGCCTCGCCGACCGGCTGGAGCACCGGCCTTCGGAGCTCTCGGGAGGCCAGCAGCAGCGGGTGGCCGCGGCGCGGGCGCTGGCCTCCAAGCCGGAGATCGTGTTCGCGGACGAGCCCACGGGCAACCTCGACTCCCGTGCCAGCGCGGAGCTGCTCGCGTTCATGCAGCAGGCCGTTCGGGAGTTCGGACAGACTATCGTCATGGTCACCCATGACCCGATCGCTGCCAGCTACTCGGACAGGGTCGTGTTCCTTGCCGACGGCCGGGTCGTCGACGAGATGCAGGGGCCTACCGCGGAGGCGGTCCTGGACCGGATGAAATCGCTCGGTGGCGATTAGCGGTGTGGCGGGCGACCATCAAGGGGATCTTCGCCCACAAGCTCCGCCTGGGGCTGACCGCCCTCGCCGTCGTGCTGGGCGTCGGGTTCGTCACCGGGACGTACATCCTCACGGACACCATGAACCGGGCCTTCGACGACCTCTTCCGGGTGGTCAACCAGGGGGTGGCCGTCTCCGTCGGTGGCGTGCCGAAGTTCGAGGCGAACCTCCCTGGGGGCCAAACCGCAGGCACGGCCGAGCGGGTGCCCGCCTCACTCGTGGACACGATCAGAGCCGTGGATGGAGTTCGGGCCGCCGAGGGGTCGCTGTCGGGCTATGCCCAGCTCGTGGGGGAAGACGGCGAGGCGATCACGACCGGTGGGGCGCCCACCTTCGGGGTGAGCTGGGCCGCCGATGAGGAGCTGAACCCCTCGGAGGTCAAGTCCGGCCGGGGACCACAGGCGGCCGGCGAGATCGCCGTCGACGCGGCCACGGCCCGCAGGCACGGCCTCGAGGTGGGTGACCGGGTCACCGTGCTGCTCCAGGGCCCCCGGATGGAGGCCACGATCGTCGGCATCTTCGGGTTCGGGGAGGCCGACAACCTGGGAGGCGCCACCGTGGTGGCCTTCCACCCGGACACGGCGCAGTCGGCGCTGAACGGCAACGGTACCTACGACTCGATCGAGGTGGCTGCCGAGCAGGGGGTCGCGCCGGAGGAGCTGCGCCGCCGGATCCAGCGCGTCCTACCGGAGGACGTCCAGGCCAAGACAGGGGAGCAGGCAGCCCAGGACTCCTCCGACGACCTCAAGCAGGCGCTCAGCTTCTTCAACATCGTGCTGTTGGTGTTCGCGGCGGTCGCCCTGTTCGTGGGGGCCTTCATCATCTTCAACACGTTCCAGATCCTCGTTACGCAGCGCACGCGGGAGCTCGCGCTTCTTCGGGCCCTGGGCGCCAGCTCGGCGCAGATCCGCCGCTCGGTGATCCTCGAGGCCATCATCGTCGGGATCGTGGCCTCCCTCGTCGGGTTGGCGTTCGGGTTGGTGATCGCGGTCGGCCTCCAGGCGCTGCTCAAGGTGTTCGGCATCGAACTACCGAGCACGGCGCTCCAGATCCTGCCGCGGACCATCGTCGTCGCTCTCGTGGTGGGGATCGGCACCACCCTGGCCTCCTCGATCATGCCCTCCCTCAGGGCATCTCGGATCGCGCCGATCGCGGCTCTCCGGGACCCCGACCCTCCCGGGTACTTCCACTCGCGACGGCGGACCCTGGCCGGCGCGGTGGTCATCGGCCTGGGCGCCGCTCTCCTGATGCTCGGCCTGTTCGGCGGCACCGCCAACGCCGCTCTCCTGGTCGGACTGGGAGCTGCCCTGGTGTTCTTCGGGGTCGCCGTGCTCGGTCCGGTGCTGGCCAGGCCCATCGCCCGGCTCGTCGGCGCCCCGCTGCCGAGCCTTCGCGGGATCTCAGGGAAGTTGGGCCTGGAGAACGCCGTTCGGAATCCCAAGCGGACCTCCTCGACCGCCGCGGCCCTGATGATCGGGCTGGGGCTGGTCGCGTTCGTCAGCATCTTCGCCGCGTCGATCAAGTCCTCGTCAGACCGGATACTCGAGGAGACGCTCAAGGCCGACTACATCGTCAGCCACCCGCAGTTCATGGGGTTCAGCCAGGAGGTGGCCGGCCGGCTCAGGGCCAGCTCGGCATTCTCGGCGGTGGCCGAGTTCCGGCCGGGCGTCGTCGGCCTGGAGGGGCGGGCCACACCGATCCAGGGGGTCGATCCGGTCACGCTCACCCAGGTCGCCACCGTGGAGCTCGTCTCGGGCAGCGCGGAGGATCTGGGCCAGGGTGAGGTGCTCGTGTTCCAGGACGCCGCCGAGTCAAACGACCTGCAGGTGGGGAGCCGCATCACGTTCGAGTTCTCCCGTACGGGCGAGCAGGAGCTGATCGTGGCCGGTATCTACGCGAACCGGGAGCTTCTCGGGGACTACGTCATCTCTCTGGAGACCTACCAGCAGAACTTCACCGAGCAGCTCGACATCGTCGTGCTGGCCAAGACCGCCGCCGCATCGCAGCGCGAGGCGAGAGCGGCCGTGGCGGAGATCGGGGAGGCCTTCCCCAACGTGCGCATTCAGGACCAGGCCGAGTTCCGCGAGTCCCAGCGTGGCCAGGTCAACCAGCTCCTCGGGATCGTCACCGCGCTCCTTGGGCTGTCGATCTTCATCGCCCTGTTCGGCATCATCAACACGCTCGCCCTCTCGGTGTTCGAGCGGACCAGGGAGATCGGGCTCCTCAGGGCAGTGGGGTTGGCCCGGCGGCAGGTCCGATCGATGATCCGTTGGGAGGCCGTGATCATCGCGGTGTTCGGAGCGCTCCTGGGCACCGTGGTCGGGATCTTCTTCGGTTGGGCGATGGTGCAGGCCCTGGAGGACCAGGGGATCACTGTGCTTTCCGTGCCCGCCGGCCAGCTTGCCATCTACATCCTGCTGGCCGGGGTGATCGGGGTGATCGCCGCCGTCTTCCCTGCCTGGCGCGCCACCAAGCTCGACGTGCTGAAGGCGATCGTCACCGAATAGGTCTCCCCGGTTGCTCCGAGCGCCTACCGTTGGGCCATGAGCACCGCGGGAAGAGATCGCTGGGCCGAGTGGATCCTCAATCGGCGCTTCGGAGATGACCCGGAGGAGCGGAACGCCCACCTGGCCATCCTTGCCCGGGTGCGGGACCGGGTGCTCGAGAACGCGCGCATCCAACAGGGTGACGTCCTCCTCGATGTCGGGGCGGGGGACGGCCTGATCTCGTTCGGGGCTCTCCAGCGAGTCGGGCCTGGCGGGAAGGTCATCCTCAGCGACATCTCGAAGGACCTCCTGGACGTCTCTCGATCGCTGGCCCGGGACATGGGGGTCGAAGACCGCTGCGAGTTCGTCTTGGCGCCTGCGGAAAGCTTGACCGGCATCTCAGATGGATCGGTCGACGTCGTCACCACCAGGTCGGTGCTGATCTACGTCGAGGACAAGAGGCTGGCCATGCGGGAGTTTCGCCGGGTATTGAAGCCCGGAGGGCGATTCTCGATCTTCGAGCCCATCAATTCCTATTTTCCGTCGTCGCCGAACCTGTTCTTGAACTACGACGTGACACCGATCGCGGACCTCGCCCAGAAGGTCCGTGCAGTGTACGAGCGTGCCCAGCCTCGCGGCACCGACCCTATGATGAACTTCGACGAGCGCGATCTCCTGAAGTTCATCCAGGAGGCCGGATTCGATGAGATCCAGCTCGACCTCCACGTGGAGATCGTCTCGGGGGCGTGGTGGGGAAGCTGGGGGGCGCTCCTCAAGGCGTCGGGGAATCCCCTCATTCCCACCGTCGAAGAGGCGATGGCCCAATCGCTGACGCCCGATGAGTCGGCGGAGTTCGAAGCCTACCTTCGGCCGCTGGTGGAGGCCAAGCGGGGAGTGAGGCGAGAGGCTGTCGTCTACCTGTGGGGCCGCAAGCCGGCCTGAGGGAACCAGCCGGCACCGCCTATCCTCCCCGGGGCCGCCTCCCGCGTAGCCTCAGGACGACGCCGATGATGGCGCCGGCCAGAGCGCCCAACCCGAGAGACTTTGCAAGGACGCGGTTCCTTCGCCGGCCTGCCGTTCGCGTCGGACCCGTGGAGGTGCCCGGCGTTCCATCCTGCGTGCCTCCCTGGATGGACACAGCCACGCGCTCCTGGGGGATGCGCTCCTCCACCTTGGCCGCCTGGCGGAGCGTTCGCTCGTCGGCTTCGGCCAGGGGCGGCTTGGTGAACAAGCTCCTCGGCCACAGTCTGTTGACCCGCACGACGTTGATCTCGGCGGCGTACAGGGTGATCTGGGCTCCGAGGTAGATCCACGCCAGCAGTCCGAGAACGAAGCCGAAGAACCCGTAGACCTCCGAAGCGTCCTTCACGACGTGGTTCACGTAGAAGCTGCCCACCGCCTGGAGGATGGTCCACAGGATGGCGCCGGCGATCGCGCCCGGCAGGACATCTCCCCAGGAAAGCGGCCGGTCCGTCAGCACGCGGAAGGCGATCAGGAAGAGGGCCAGGTTCAGGACCAGCGCCCCCGCGAACCCCACCACCCGAAGGAGCATGCCGATCGTCCCCTCGACCGTCCCGAGGCCCGACAGCACGGTGGAGGCGAGGGTGATCGTCCCCAGCACGACCAGGAGGATCAATCCTCGAAGCCTCTTCTCGACGAAGCTGGGGCGAGTCTTGATCGGCACGTCCCAGATGTCGTTCAGGGCCACCTGCGCCGCTTGCGTCACGCCCAGGCCGGCCCACAACGCGGTGACCGTCCCGACGCCCAGGGCCACGCCGCTCCGGAGCGCGCTCACGTTCTCCCGGATCTGCTCACCGATCACCGGGAACTGAGCGAGCGCGGAGCCGACGATCGCGTCCCGAAGCTCGGGGTTCCCCCGGAGGAGGAACCCGAGCAGGCTGACCAGGACGAGCAGCAGCGGGAAGATCGAGAAGAACCCGTAGTAGGCGATGAGCGCCGCCAGGTTCCCCGCGCGGTCGTCGCCGAACTTCTTCACCACGGCCAAGGGGAAGCCCAGCCAGGCATGGCGCTGCTGGTAGGCGTCCAACCGGTTGAGGACGTTCTTGATGCCGCTCATGGCCCCTTCGAAAGGCCCGACTTCCTTCGGAGGCAAGGGTACCCTGGTGAGAGCCGAGCACACTCGGGCGAGGAAGCCGTAAGAGGAGCGGGGCCCCGTTCAGAGGAACCTCAGATGGATCGTCGTGGCGGTGGGGCTGGCGGCTCTGATAGAGCTGTTCGTCGTCCTTCGGCCACGAGGATCGCCCACTTCCGGCGCAACGCCCAGCCCGGGCCCGACGGTGACGCCGAGCCCGGAGCCGACGGTTACCGCGCCGTCCCCGACTCCTTCCCCCACGGCCTCTCCCACGGGCGAGCCGAGGACCGTGATCCGTATCCGCTTCGAGGACGGGGAGGTCATCGGCCCGGATCGGGTCGAGGTTCGCCGGGGGTCACTGGTCAGGATCGTGGTGAGGGCGGACGTGGAGGAGGAGGTTCACCTTCACGGCTACGACCTCTCGGCCGACGTCGGGCCGGAACGGCCGGCCGGGATCGACTTCCGGGCCAGGGTACCGGGGGTGTTCGAGTGCGAGCTGGAGCATTCGGGAAGGCTCCTGTTCCACCTCGAGGTGTCCCCATGACCCGAAGGCTCTTCGCGCTTGCGGTGGCATCCGGCTTGCTCGTGCTGGCGACTCCGGCGCCGGTCCTTGCCCACGGGATCGGTGGCCGGGTGGACCTCCCCGTCCCTCGATGGCTGTTCGTCTACGGGGCGGCGGCGGCGGTGATCGCCTCCTTCGTCGCGCTTGCCATCCTGTGGAAGGAGCCCCGGCTCGAAGGACGCGAGGGTAGCTACAGATTCCCCGAGCCGCTCCAGCGGCTGCTGACCAGTCGGGTTCTGGAGCGCATGGTCCGGGGGTTCTCTCTGTTCATCTTCCTGGTGGTCACCGCAGCCGCGGCCTTCGGCGAGCCCTTCACCTCCGCCAACATCGCTCCCATCTTCGTCTATGTGTGGTTCTGGGTCGGCCTGGCATTCGCGCACGCGCTGCTCGGGAACCTCTGGGCCACCCTGTCTCCCTGGGACACGCTGGCCCGGCTGCTGGACATCCCCCGGGGCCGGCCCCGTCCGTATCCGACAGCGTGGGGGAAGTGGCCGGCCACCGTTCTCCTCCTGGCCTTCGTCTGGCTCGAGCTGGTGTTCCCGGAGGCTGCTTCACCTCCCGCGCTGGCTGTGGCGATCCTGATCTACGCGGGCATCACTCTGGCCGGCATGGCAGTCTACGGCAGGGAGGCCTGGAACGAGAACGGGGAAGCCTTCGCGGTCTACTTCGGGCTTCTTTCCCGCATCGCCCCGCTGGCTCGAGACCGCAGCGGCCGGGTGATCGTCCGGCCGGTCCTGGGGGGGCTGCCCTCACTGGAGCCTCGCCCGGGCCTCGTGGCTTTCGTGGCGGTGCTGCTCGGTTCGACCACGTTCGACGGGTTCAGCCGCTCCACGCTGTGGTTGTCGAAGGTCGGCGCGCTTCCCCAATCCGGGAGGATGGTGGCCGGGACGGCCGGATTGCTGGGCATGATCGGCCTGGTGGCGTCGGCATACTGGCTGGCCATGCAGGCCGCCGCTTCGATCGCGGGGTCCGGGTGGCACCCTCTGGCGCTGCGGTTCGTGCACAGCCTGGTGCCGATCGCGCTCGCCTACGTGGTGGCCCACTACTTCTCCCTCCTGGTGCTGGAGGGACAGCTGGGACTGGCCCTCCTGTCGGACCCGTTCGGGGTGGGTTGGGATCTGTTCGGGACTGCCTCGTGGGTGCCCAATCTGGCGCTGGTGTCTCCCAATGTCGTGTGGTACGTGCAGGTCGGGGCCATCGTCGCGGGACACATCGGAGGAGTGGTTCTGGCCCACGACCGGGCCGTTGCCGCGTTCCCGCCGGCGCGGGCCCTTCGGACCCAGTTCGCCTTGCTCGCCGTGATGGTCCTGTTCACGGCGGGCGGGCTGTTGATCCTCTCGGGACCGTAGGGTGATCGCTCACGCCGGGGGATGGGACGAGCTGCTGGTCCTCCTGGCGCTCGGCCTCCTTGTCTTCTTCGTCATGCGGCGCGCCGGGAAGAAGGCGCCACCCGAGCAGGAGGATCCTGGTGCCGCGGATCGTGCTTGCCAGTACTGCGGCCAGGCGTTGCAGCAAGAGGACGCGCGCTGTCCGAGATGCGGCTTCAAGGTCGAGGAGCGACCCGGACTCAAGTAGCGGAATGCCGTGTCAGCAGTCGGGGGGCTGGGACCGGCCGTCCTTGGGGACCACGATGAAGGCGATCTCGCCCTTCTTCACCATCCCCAGGCACTCCCGGGCGATCCGCTCCAGGTAGGCGGGATCGTGCAGCCGCTCGATCTGCTTCTGGAGCTCCACGTTCCGCTGCTCCAGGACCTGCGCCTGGCGTTCCATCTCGGACAGCCGGTTCTGTTGGTCGATGTACGTCCTCAAGGGAACGGCAAGATACAGGAGGAGCGCGGTCACCACGATCGCCAGCAACGCCGCCCCAGGCGTGAGCCTGGGCCGAGGGCGAGCGACATGGCCCTCTGCGACTGCCATCCTCACGCCTCCCGCCGAAGGCCATCCACCGTCATCCCTCCTGCTCGTCCGAGCGCGGAGGGACGCGGGCGAAGGGCTGCCGGCCCGAGTACCGGGCGGCGTCGCCCACCTCCTCCTCGATCCGCAGGAGCTGGTTGTACTTCGCGGTCCGCTCGCCCCGGGAGGGTGCTCCCGCCTTGATCTGGCCGGCGTTCGTGCCCACCGCCAGGTCGGCGATCGTCGTGTCCTCTGTCTCGCCGGATCGGTGGCTGATCACCACGCCGTAGGAGGCCTCCTTGGCCATGCGGATGACATCGAGCGTCTCGGAGAGAGTGCCGATCTGGTTCGCCTTCACCAGGATCGCGTTGCCCGCGCCATCCTCGATGCCCCTCTCCAGCCGTTCGGGGTTGGTGACGAAGAGATCGTCCCCGACCAGTTGGACCCTCTCGTCGAAGGCCTCGGTCATGGCCATCCATCCATCCCAGTCGTCTTCGGCCAGCGGGTCCTCGATGGAGACGATGGGGTAGCCGTCCAGAAGCACAGTGTAGAAGTCGATCATGTCCGCGGCGGTACGGAGCTTCCCTTCCAATCGGTAGCCATCCGGTCCCAGAAGTTCCGAGGCGGCCGCGTCGATGGCCAGGGCCACCTCGGGGCCGGCCTCGAGCCCGGCCCGCTCGATGGCCTGCATGAGCAGCTCCAGTGTCTCTCCGGCCGACGCGATGGCCGGAGCGTAGCCACCTTCGTCACCCACGCCGGCCGCCAGCCCCTTGTCCTTCAGACCGGCGTGCAGGGCGTGGAAGACCTCGGCCCCCCACCGCAGGGCTTCACCGAAGGAGGCCGCCCCCAAGGGCACTAGGAGGAACTCCTGCAGCTCGAGTTCGTTGTCGGCATGAGCGCCGCCGTTGATGACGTTCAGCAGGGGTACGGGAAGCACGTGCCCCTGCGGCCCGCCCAAGTAGCGATACAGGGGAAGACCCAGCGATGCGGCCGCGGCCTTGGCCACGGCCAGGGAGACCCCGAGCAAGGCATTCGCGCCAAGCTTCGCCTTGTTGGCGGTCCCGTCCAGCTCCACGAGCAGGCCATCGACCCCGCGCTGGTCGAGCGCGTCCATTCCCTCCAGCTCAGGGGCCAGCTCCTCCTCCACGTTCCGGCAGGCGGTCAGCACTCCCTTACCACCGAACCGCGACGCCTCGCCGTCCCGAATCTCGACGGCCTCGTGTGTGCCGGTGGAGGCCCCGGACGGCACTGCGGCCCGGCCGAAGCTCCCGTCGTCGAGCACCACCTCGACCTCCACGGTGGGGTTGCCTCGCGAGTCGAGGATCTCGCGCGCCAGGACCTCTTCGATGATCGACATCTGTCGCCCGATTCTAGGGCGCTCCACTCGATCCTTCGGGGATTTGGGCCCACCGCGCGAGGAGCTCATGCTCCGAAAGATCCTTCAGCATCACGCCTTCCTCCCGGGCTAGCGCCTTCATGGCCTCGAACCTTTCGGAGAAGCGCCGCACCGCCTTTCGGAGCGCGGTCTCGGGATCGACGTCCAGCCGCCTGGCCAGCGCGGCCACCGCGAACAGCAGGTCGCCCACCTCGTGTTCGGCCTGATCGGGTGGCGCCTCCTCGAGCTCCTGAAGCTCCTCGTGGACCTTCCCGAGCGCTCCCTCTCGAGTCCTCCAGTCGAAACCAGCGCCGGCCGCTCTGCGCTGGACCTTCGCCGCTCGACCCAAGGCCGGGAGCGTGGCGGGGATCTCCTCATCGACGGCGTGCTCGCCCTTCTCCTCCTCCTTGATGTGTTCCCAGTTCACCAGGACCTGGGCGGCGGAGTCGACCCGAACATCGCCGAACACGTGCGGGTGGCGCCGCACGAGCTTCGACACGATCGCTTCAGCCACGTCGTCGATGTCGAAGGTCCCGGACTGCCGGCCCATCTCCGCGTGGAACACCACCTGGAGCAGCACGTCGCCGAGCTCGTCCTTGAGGCGGTCGAGGTCGCCCGCATCGATGGCCTCCAAGGCCTCGTGTGCCTCCTCCAAGAGGTGCCGGGCAAGGGACTCATGGGTCTGCTCGCGGTCCCACGGACAACCGTCCGGGCCACGCAGGCGGTGCATCACCCTGACCAGATCCAGCAGGCGTTGCCCCGCGGCCCTGGATAGGACTGGCTGGCCCTCGAACCCTGCGGAGGGAGTCCTGGAGCCTTCGCTCATCCTTCCGTCGACCTGATGGCCTCGACGGCGCCGTTGCTCGGGTTCAGCCTGCCGAACCGCGGGTTCACCTGGATGTCCCCCGTGGTCAGACGGTCCAACAGCCATTCCTGGAAGGCGGCGTCCTTCTGCTGGTCGCCCGCCGACGTACCGTCCAAACGCTCTTCGGCCACCGCGTCCCTGACTTTCCCGAAAAGAAGGTTCCGCTCGATGGTGCGCCGGACGCCGGGGAGAGTCAGTCCCTGCGCCTCGAGCTGCTGCTCGAATGCATCCGGGCCGCCGGTCTGCTCCACGGCCCGTTGGAGCTCCAGGTCGACCTCCTCGTTGCTTACCGAGATGCCGTTGGCCCCGCCGTACTCTCGAACCACTTCGACGTGGATAAGGAAGGCCAGGAGCCGCCTGGTCAGGTCCTTCCTTTCTTCACGGGCGAACCCCGGTTGCCTCAGAAGGAGGTCGAGCTCCTCCTGGAGCGTCTCCACCGGAAGCTCCCGGCCGTCGATCACCGCGGCGGGAGAGGCGAACCGGCCGCCGCATGAAGAGAGGAGAAGGACGGCGATGGGCACGACGATCCATCGGGCGCCCGAGGCTCGGCCGGGAGTGGCCGACGTGCTATGGGCGAGGAACGACATGGCTGGCGATTATCTCGCGATCAGGTGGCGTTCAGCGCCTCCTCCACCCACCGAGCCAGCGCCTCGCCGCCCAGGCCCGAGGGAGGATCGAGGTTCAGGGTACTGCTCGCCGGGTGGTAGGACGCTGCCTCCATCCGAGAGGCGGCCTCGTGCCCGGAAGCCTCGTCCACCGGCCTGATCCTGACCTGATCGCGGAAGGTGGTCAGCTCCTGCACGCCCAGGCCCAGACAGGCGATCCTCAGGGAGCCCACCGCGAAGAGGGCTCGAACCGGTGGGGGCAGGGCCCCGTAACGGTCCTCCGCCTCCGACCGGACCGACCCGAGCTCGTCGTGATCGCGGGCAGTTGCGATGCGCCGGTACAGCTCCAGTCGTAGGGCCTCCTGCCCGACCCACTCCTGGGGAAGGAAGGCTCGCACCGGTAGGTCGATGCGGACCTCTCGCTCCGGGGGAGCGGGCTCTCCCTTGGCCTCCGCCACCGCCTCGCTCAGCAATCGAAGGTAGGTGTCGAAGCCCACGGCGGCGATGTGTCCGTGTTGCTCGGCCCCCAGAAGGTTCCCTGCCCCTCGGATCTCCAGGTCCCGAAGGGCGATCGAGTAGCCGGAGCCGAGCGCGGTGAACCGGCTGATCGCGGCGAGGCGTTCGTGGGCCTCCTCGGTCAGGCGGGATTGGAGCGGGAAGAACAGATAGGCGAAGGCGCGCTCGGCGGATCGACCCACCCTCCCACGTAGCTGGTAGAGCTGGGCCAGTCCCATCCTGTCGGCCCGCTCGACGACGAGCGTGTTCGCGCTGGGTACGTCCAGGCCGCTCTCGATGATGGTCGTGCACACCAGGACGTCGGCCGCCCGATCCCAGAAGTCCAGCATGACCCTCTCCAGGATGTCCTCGGGCATCTGCCCGTGAGCCACGACGATGCGCGCCTGGGGGAGCTTCTGCCGGAGCCGCCCCGCCGTTCGCTCGATGGTCTCCACGCGGTTGTGCACCCAGAACACCTGGCCCCCCCGGAGTAGCTCCCGGCGGACCGCGCCGAGGGCCATGTCCTCGTCGAACGGCCCGACGTACGTGAGCACCGGCTGGCGGTCCTCCGGTGGCGTGTCGACCACGCTCATCTCCCTGATCCCCGAGAGGGCCATCTCCAGCGTCCGGGGGATGGGCGTCGCCGTCATCGTCAGCACGTCCACGCTGGTCCGGAGCTTCTTCAGTCGCTCCTTGTGGGCCACCCCGAACCGCTGCTCCTCGTCGACGATCAGCAGGCCGAGGTCCTTGAACCTCACGTCATGGGAGAGCAGCCGGTGCGTCCCGACGACCACGTCGACCTTCCCCCCGGCCGTATCCTTCACGATCTGGGACTGCTCCCCGGGGCCGACGAATCGCGACAGCATGGCCACCGTGATCGGGAAGGGGGCGAAGCGCTCGGACAGGGTCACGTAGTGCTGCTCCGCGAGCAGCGTCGTCGGGACCAGTAAGGCAACCTGACGACCCTCCATGACGGCCTTGAACGCCGCACGCAGGGCGATCTCGGTCTTGCCGTAGCCGACGTCCCCGCAGATCAGCCGGTCCATGGGCTTCGGCTTCTCCATGTCCGACTTGACCTCCCCGATGGCGGCGAGCTGGTCGCGGGTCTCCTCGTACGGGAAGGCGTCCTCCAGCTCCGCCTGCCAAGGCGTATCCGGTCCGAAGGCGTGGCCCGGAACCGACATCCGCACCGAGTAGAGGCGGACGAGCTCCCCGGCCATGTCGCGGACGGCCCGTCGGACCCGGGCCTTGGCCCGGGGCCAGTCGTTCGTGCCCAGCCGGTGGAGCCGGGGCGATTCCCCGCCGATGTACTTGGCCACGACGCCGACCTGTTCGGAGGGGACGTACAGCTTGTCGCCCTGGGCGTACTCCAGGAGCAGGTAGTCGCGCTCGGTCCCGGCCACCGCCCGCCGAACCATCCCGACGTAACGGCCCACTCCATGAACCTGGTGCACCGCGAGGTCCCCAGGGGCGAGCTCCATCGCGACCGCGTCGGGCCGTCGCCTGGCCAGGCGAGGGGCTTCCCGGGTGTGGCGGCGCCGGCCGAACAGGTCGTCCTCGGTGACCAGGGCCAGCAGCGGCCGCGACGAGGGCTCGGGCTCGAACAGAAAGCCCTCCGGGACGTCTCCCTCGACCGCCAGGACGTCGCTCGACGCGATACCCTTCGCCGCCAGTACCTCACTCGCTCGGTCCAGGCTGCCGCGGCCTTCCGCGGTCAGCAGGATCCGGGTCCCCATTCGGTGAGGGTCTGTGATCCGTTCTGACATGTGGTCTGCGCGGCCGGGGCGGTCCCACGGCCGGATGGCCAGGTCCACCGCGTGGTCCAGGGCATATTCCGAGAGGTCGATGCGCTGCTTCGCCCCGACGGCCGCATCCAGCCCGTAGATGGACCGAGGCCCGGGCCACCGGGAGGCCTCCGCCAGGGCGTCGGCTTCCTCCACGATCCGGCGAGCGCGATCGATGGTGCGCCGGGCGGAGGAGACGACGACCCATCCTTCGGGAGGCAACAGGTCGGCCAGGAAGGGAAGCCGCTCGTAGATGAGGGGGATCGCCTGTTCCATCCCTTCGAACGCGAGGCCCTCGGCCAGGCGCTCCAGGACTGCCCGGAACTGCCCACGGTGGCCGGGCAGGGCCCGCTCCGCGCGGTTCCTGACGTCCGTCGTGGGGATGAGCTCGCGGCAGGGGTAGACCTCCACGCGGTCGACGCGGCCAGTCGAGAGCTGCGTGGCGGGGGCGAACTCCCGGAGCGAGTCGATCTGGTCGCCGTCGTATTCGGCCCGAACCGGCCGCCGGGCCGTCGCCGGGAACAGGTCGACGATCCCCCCCCGGACGGCGAACTCCCCCCGGTGCTCCACGACGTCGACTCGGGAATGGCCGAGCTCGACCAGCCGCTCGGAGAGCACGTCGGGCGGCAGGCTGATCCCTGGGCTCAGGGGCAATGGGTCCAGGCGGCCCAGCTCGGGAGAAAGGCCCTGGACGGCGGCAAGGACGGGAGCGGTCAGGACCAGGGGGCCACGGGCGCCAATCAGCAGGCGGGCGGCCCGAGCCCGGGCAGCCGCCACTTGAGGGCCGGGGCTTATGCCCTCGTACGGAAGCGATTCCCACGAGGGGAATCGGACGACGCGATCGCTGCCGAGGAAGACCGCCGCACCAGCGGCCAGCTCATCGGCCGCCCGTGGGTCGTGAGCCAGGGCGACCACGGGTGAGTCCAGGGCTCGCGCCAGCACGGCCAGCGCGAACGGGTGGCCGGGCACGATCGAGTGCGCGGCCCTGACCGGACCGGGCAAGGCAAGCAGCCTCTCGAAGGGCTCGGAGGCCGCCGCCTCCTTCAGGATGTGTCCCAGCTCGTCGCTCGTCACGACTCTCACCTGAGTTCCCCGGGCAGCACGAATAGGCCTGGTGCTCGCGACCAGGCCTGCTGCCAGCCGATATGCCGATTGGTGGGGGTTCGGGCGCCCAGCCTTCGGACAGCTACCCTTCTTGACCCCCGCCTCGATTGTAACGGGACTGGGTGGCCGCGAGGCCTTCGTCCACCAGTGAGAGGACGGCGTCGGCGGCGTCTTCGATTAACAGGTCGACCTCCTCCTGCTCGCGCTTGGCGAACGGAGCGAGCAAGAAATCCACGTTGTCCCACCGGCCGGCAGGGCGGCCCACTCCAAGCCGCACTCGGTAGAAGTCGGCCGATCGCAGCGCCTCCACCAAGGAGTCCAGACCGTGGTGTCCCGCCGTGCTCCCCCCGCGCTTGATGCGGAGGCCGCCGAACCCGAGGTCGATGTCATCGTGGCAGACGATGATCCGCTCGACCGGCACCTCTCGCTTCCGGGCGAGCGACGCGATGGGCGGGCCACACACGTTCATGAAAGTGAGTGGTGTCAGCAGGAGCAGAACCGAGCCGTCGTGCTTGGCTTCTGCCACCTGGACGGGAAGCAGCCTGACCTTCTTGAGCCGGGCTCCCATCCGTTCGGCCAGGCGTTGGACCACCATCGCGCCCGCGTTGTGGCGGGTTCCAGCGTAGCGCTCGCCGGGGTTCCCGAGCCCTGCGACGAGCCAGGGTTCCTGCAATGAGCTAGCTCTGAGAGCCGGACTCCCCGGCCTCCCCACCGGCTTCCTCGGCGGCCTCGGGGGCGCCCTCGGCAGCTTCGGCCTCCGCCTCCGCCACCTCGGCGGGGACCTCCTCCTCGATCTTCAGGACCTGCGGCGGAACCACGGAGACGATGGTCTCCTCGGGGGGAGTGAGCACGGTGACCTTGTCCGGGATCTTGAGGTCCGAAACCTTCAGGGACTCGTTGATGCCGAGCGGGGTGATGTCCGCCTGGATGGCGGCCGGAACGTCCTGCGGGAAGCACTCGACGTGCAAGTTCCACAGGTGGTGCTCGATGACGCCTCCCTTCTTGACCCCGTGGGATTCGCCGACTAGATGCACCGGCACGTCCACGGTGATCTTCTCGTCCCGGGCGATCCGCAGGAAGTCCACGTGCAGGAACCTCCCCCGAAGGTGATCCTGCTGGACCTCTCGCGGCATGGCCAGGAACTGGTCGCCGTCGACCCGCAGGTCGACCAGCACGTTCATCCCGGCGTCCGTGTGGAGGAGATGGAACAGCTCGCGGGAGTCGATGGTGAGGTGGAGCGGATCGGTGCCCTGACCGTAGACCACGCCCGGAACCTTCCCGGAGGCTCTGATCTTGCGCGCCGCCCCCTTGCCGGTTCCGTCTCTCCGCTCCGCCTTCAGCTTCCGTTCCATGGACTTCCTCCGCCGGATCGGTACGAATGAGGCGAGATGCCCTGTCGTCGCCAGCTCAGATTGTACCGGCCCCGGCCTGCGGCCCAGTCCGCGGCCCATATCATGAGCAGATCGAGATCCCCGACCCAGAAGCGACGCACCGGGATCACACCGAATCAAGCGAACGGTCTTCGATCGCTCAGAACCCCACGGCTGACAGATCTGATGGTGTTCGACCGTCTCGGAGGGCGGCGAAGGACCGGCGCGGTAACGGGTCCCGTCGGGGCGCCGCCACGAGGCCGTGCCGTCTTGCTCGCGCCTTACGGCCCAGCCGTACTCGTGCACAGCTTGTGGTGGAACGTGCACACGAGGAGCAGGTTGTCCAGATCGGTCCGGCCTCCGTGCTCCCACCACACGATGTGATGGGCCTGGGTGAAGCGACGCGCGCCGCAGCCCGGAAACCTGCACTCGGAGTCCCGGTACCTGAGCTGGCGCATCATCCACGCCGAAGGCTCTCTGGACATCCGCCCGAGGCGCACCGGGTGGCCCGCTGCGTCTTCGATCACCACCTGGACCCGCCCGTGGCAGGCCAAGCGCTTGGCGGTCTCGGCGTGGATGACCCCACCCCCCCTCGAGCTCGCATCCCGGTCGCCCCGACGCGAGCGCGTCGAGCCGCGCGTGCACCACCACCGTGGCCCGGTCCGGATCGGCGTCGGCGGCGATCCGGGCGGAGCAAAGGGCCACCAGGGCATCGGCCCTTCGTGTGTCCACGCACCAGTCACCCTCGCCGCCCGGCATGAGGGGAAGGCTCTCGGCGAGACGCTGCAACGCTTGGGCCACCACGGCACCGTGGGCCGCTGGAAGCTCGGCTTCCAGGCCGAAGCGCCTGCCGTCGTCGAAGTACCACCAGGACAACGAACGGCTCCGGTCCGCATCCTGAACCTCTTCGATCGACTGCCGGCCGGCGAGATCTCCCTTGTGCCGGATGCAGGCGCAAGACACGCCCCTAGCCCAGGCGATCAGCCTCGCTTCGGTCTCCGCCGTGGCGAACCGGGCCAGCTCGATGACCTTGTCGATACCGAGCTCACCGGAGGAGAACGCCTGTGAGAGACGGGGGAGCCCCTCGAGCGCATGGGCGGCAGCGATCCACCGCCTGGCCTCCAATTCGAAATGCCTTGGCGCATCGACAGCCAGTGGGCCATGTCCCGGGCCCCGGAGTTCCGCCACAGCTCACGGCGGTCACCTTCCGCAATGAACCGGAACAGCTCGCGCTGGTTCCCGGAGACACGCGCATGCATGGCGTCGATGCCCTTGATCAGTTCGGCACCCGGACCTCACTGGCCCCGGGGGGAGATTACCCTGAGTATATCGAACGTACGTTCGATTGTCAATAGCAGACTCGCCCAAGGGCCGATGCGAGAGGCGGAGCCCAATAACGGCAGTGATGGTCGACCCGGAAGGGAACGAGTCTCGTAGACCCTCCTTAGGGTCGGGACAGGGATCGACAGGGTCGGGACAGGGATCGACCCGAGCGCCGTACGAAAGCTCCCCGGGGCGGACCGCACCTTCGTACGAAAGCTCCCCCAGAAGGGTGATGCGATTTCTGGAGACAGGACCGACCCTGAGAGGCGCCCGAAGAGGACTGCCCGCAGAAAGGTGTGAGAGCTATGACCCCTGAAGAGCCGCAAGGCTCCGCCGGCATCTCCCGGCGGAGGATGCTCGGACGCATGGGGGCGGGGGTTGCCGTCGCCTGGTCCGCTCCGATCCTCACCAGCGTGCGGATTCCCGCCCACGCCCAAGTCTCACCCGCATGCCGTTTCGTGGCCAAGATGGACGGTTCCCAGGAGGTTCCGCCGGTTCCCTCCCCGGGGACGGGCACGGCCGACTTCGTCCGCACCGCACCGGACACGGTCGACTACACGTACACGTACCAGGACCTGACGAGCGGGGTCAACGGCGCTCATATCCACCGAGCACCGCCCGGCCAGAATGGCCCTATCGTGATCCCACTGGCGATCATCCCCGGGAGCACCGAGGGAAGCGTGAGCGACACGGCGCAGGCGGATCCCGCCCTCCTGGACGAGATCTGTGCCAACCCGGGGGCGTTCTACATCAACGTCCACACGGACTTGTACCCGGGCGGCGAGATTCGGGGCCAGCTGGTAGGGGGGTAGCGTCCGCGGGAAGAGAATCGGAACGCTTCAGCGTCTGAGGCCGGTGTGGCTCAGGGCTGGTTCTCGCCGCGGAAGATCTCGGAGACCGACTCGTCCTCGAACACGGCCTTGAGCGCCGAGGCGATGATGGGCGCGATCGAGAGGACCGTGAGGCGATCGCCCAGGACCTGGGCCTTCTCGTCTGGCACCGGGATCGTGTTGGTCACGATCGTCTCCTTGATCGGCGACTCGGCGATGCGCTGGACGGCCTTGCCCGAAAGGACGGGGTGGGTGGCGGCGGCGTAGATCTCGCCGGCGCCGTGCGCGGCCAGCGTCCGGGCGCCGTCGGTGATCGTCCCGGCGGTGTCGATCATGTCGTCGATCAGGATGCACGGCCGGCCTTCGACCTGGCCGACCAGCTCGATCTCGTCGATCTTGTTGGCCTCGTGCCTGGATCGCCGCTTGTACAGATACGCCAGGTCGGCGTGGAGATGCTCCCGAAGGCGCTGGGCCGTCTTCACGCGGCCCGCATCGGGCGAGAGCACCACGATGTCCTCGGGCACCTGGGTGTCCTTCTGGAGGTAATCGGCAAGCAGGGGGAGTGCGGTCAGGTGGTCCACGGGGAAGTTGAAGAAGCCCTGGATCTGCTGCGAGTGCAGGTCCACGGCCACCACCCGGTTGGCGCCGGCCGCGGTGAGCAGGTCGGCCACGAGCTTCGCCGAGATCGGCTCGCGGGCCAGCCCCTTCTTGTCCTGACGCGAGTAGCCGTAGTACGGGATGACGGCGGTGATGCGCTTGGCCGAAGCCCGCTTGAGGGCATCGATCATGACGAGCTGCTCCATGATCACCTCGTTGACGGGGCTCCCGTGCGTCTGGATGACGAACGCGTCGGCCCCGCGCGCGCTGTCGAGGGATCGAACGTAGATCTCTCCGTCGGAGAACCGCCGGATCCTCGCCTCGGAAAGGCTGATGCCCAGATGCTGGGCGATCTCCTCGGCGAGCGTGGGGTGACAGGTCCCCGAGAAGACCATCATCGTCTTGCGGGTCAGGATCTCGCGGATGGAGTCTTCACCCACGGCCTCTCCTCCCTTTCGTATCGTCTTGCTTCACCCGGCCCTTCCCACCCCGAGCGCGGGCCGCACGCTTGCGTTCGGCGTATCCCGCTACGGTGCGCTGCTCCGCCCGCTCCACGGCCAGCGCCCCGGCGGGCACGTCTCGGGTGATGACCGACCCTGCCCCCGTCGACGCCTCCTTCCCGACCTTCACCGGTGCGATCAACATCGTATCCGAGCCGATGAAAGCCCGGTCGCCGATCACCGTCGGATGTTTCTCGTAGCCGTCGTAGTTGACGGTGACCGTTCCGGCGCCGATGTTGGCCCCCTCGCCGATGGTGGCGTCGCCTACGTAGGAGAGGTGGGGTACCTTGCTTCCCTTTCCCACCCTGGACGCCTTGATCTCGACGAAGGACCCGGCCTTCGCTCCCTCCGCCAGCACCGTGCCGGGCCTCAGATGGGCGTACGGGCCGATGGCCGATCTCCCGCCGATGCGGGACTCCCTGACAACGGAGAACGTGACTTCGGACTCGTCGTCGATCCTCGAGTCGGTGATGCGGGTGGCTGGGCCGATGGAGCAACGGGTCCCGATCCGCGTGTTCCCCTGGAGGAACGTGAGCGGGTGAACCACCGTATCCGGCCCGATCCGCACGTCCACGTCGACGTAGGCCGTGGCCGGGTCCAGGAAAGTCACGCCGTTCGCCATGTGCCGCTCGACGATGCGCCTCCGAACGATGTGTGTGACCGCAGCGAGCCCCCCTCTCGAGTTCAGGCCGAGGGCTCCACCAAAGTCCGCCGCGACGGCCGAGACGGTCTCACCCTTCTCCAACAGGATGTGGATGACGTCCGGAAGGTAGTACTCACGCTGGCGGTTCTCCCTGCTCACAAGGGGCAGCGCCCCGAACAGGTCCTCCCGGCGAAAGACGTAGACGAGGGTGGAGACTTCCCTGATCCTGCGCTGGTGGGGCGAGGCGTCGGATTCCTGGACGATCTCCACGAGCTGATCGCCTTCCCGGATCACTCGTCCGAACCCGGACGGGTCGTCCAGCACGGTGGTGAGGATCGTGCCTGCGGCCCGGGTTCGACGGTGCACCTTGAGGAGGCTCCTGACGTGGTCCTCCGTCACCAGCGGGTCGTCGCCCGCCAGGACCAGCACGTCCTCGGCATCGCCGATCGTACCCTCGGATGCCGCCACGGCGTGCCCCGTTCCCAGGGGCTCGCCCTGGTGGACGAATGCCGGCTCGGGCCTCAGGCCCCACGACCGGACGGCCTCCTCGACCCGTTCGCTGCCCTGGCTTACGACCACCGCGAGTGTGGCCGGCCTGGCGGCGATGGCCGCCTTCGCGACGTGCCAGAGAGAAGGCCGGCCGCAGACATCGTGCAGCACCTTGGGGCGATCCGACTTCATCCGCTTGCCTTCGCCCGCGGCGAGGAGCACTGCGGCGAGCTTTCGGGGAGGGGTTCGTGCTGCCAAGCCACCGTCCTTCCGCTCGATGGAGCCCGGGTTGTGAGATTTGTACCGGCGGGGCGGAGTGGGGGCAACCGGCCTTCCCGGCAAGGCGATTATGGCATCCTGATAGGAGCACTGGCCCTTCGTCCAATTGGCAGGACGCCGGGTTTTGGTCCCGGAAATCCGCGTTCGAGTCGCGGGGGGCCAGCTAGACATCCCACGGGTGGGGGCCGTCAAGCCACGGCTTCGAACGACGGCGGCCAGGCCACCTCTTCCCGGTAGAGCTGCCGGTTCTGCAGGCACCCGTGGAGGATCCCCACCAGCCGGTTGGCCAGTGACCGGAGTGCCTGGTGGTGCGACTTCCCGCGTAGCACCTCCGGGCTCTAGCATCTGCGTAGCGGGTCGGGTCGTCCCCGAACTCCGCGAGCACCCGGGCGCCGAGGACCAGGCCGAGTCCGGGAAGACTGCGCAGGATCTCGGCGTCTGGGTGGCTCTCAAAACGGTCGGCCAGCTGGGTCTCCAGCCGGGCGATCTGGTGCACGAGCCGGTCGATCACCACCACGAGGGAGCCCACCACCGAGCCGTACGCTTCGGAGAGGACTGGCGACGCCTCGAGCTGGGGCGCTCGCAGGGCCTCCAGGATCTCCGCTGCCCGTCGGTCCAAGTGCCGGGTCCGCCCAGAGGCGACCAAGGAGCGGCGGACCTTGGCCAGAGTGAGCCGGCGGCCCCGCTCCGGCGTCGGGGCTATCCCCAGGACACTGCACGCCTCCACGGTGCCGAGCTCGGGGAAGGCTCGAAGCGCCGCCGGGTAGAACTCGCGAAGGGCGCTGCGCAGAGCGCTCACCTGGCGCTGCCTTGTCCAGATCAGGCTCTGGTGGGCCCTGGCCAGCACCTTCACCGCCTCGGCCAGCCCGGAGTCCCCGGCCACCTCCCGGTGGTTGTGTCGGTCCGTTCTGATCAGGTCGGCCAGGACCTTGGCGTCCCCAGGGTCGGACTTGGCCCCCGACGTCGCGTGGCGCTCCCGGTAGCGGGAGGCCGCAAAGGGGTTCACCGCGTAGACCCGGTAGCCCGCCGCCACCAGCGCTCCCACCAGCAGGCCCCGGTCGGTCTCGATGCCGACCAGCACCTCGCCGGGCTCTTCCGCGTGCTCGGCCACCATGACGTGCAGCCGGGCCAACCCCTCCACCCCGTCACCTACCCGACCCTTGGCCAGCACCGCGCCTCCCTCGTCGAGCACGCAGACGTCGTGGTGGCCCTCGGCCCAGTCGATCCCTACGAAGATCACCGCCCCCTCCTCTCGCCTCCGATCGATGAGCCCCGGAGGGGACGCGCGGCGCGCTAATGGATCAGTGCTCGAGGCACGTCATCCCACCAGCCGTCAGCTTCCCCTCACCGACCGGTGGGGGCACGATCTAGCCGTAGAGCTCGAGGCTCAGCTGACCTGAGTGCTCACCCGCCGGCGGCTCGGGCACAGCATGCCCTACGCATGCCGTCGGGTCCCATTAGCTGCTCGCGGTTCCGGCGGACCAGACCTCCACCCCCCGCGAGGAAGAGACTTCGTTCTGGCCGGGGATCAGGGCGGCCAGCGTGGGACCGCTGCCGCACATGACGACGCCGGAGGCTCCGGCGGAGAGCAGCCGATCCCTTGCCTCCCTGACCGCAGGGTGACGCCGGAGCACGGGCACCTCCAGATCGTTGTACATGAGTCCGCCCGCCGCTTCGGTATCGCCTTCACGCGCCGCCTCCATCAGCGCGGCTGGATCGGGGCCCGTCGCCCCTCCGTCCTCCTCCCACCACCGGAAGGCGTCGGCGGTTCGCACCGGGAAGGGAAAGGTCTCCACCAACCAGCGAAAGGGACGGACGGTCACCGGGTCCACCCGTTCCCCTCGACCCCGAGCCAAAGCCGGGCCGCCCACCATAAGGGCAGGCACGTCGGAGCCCACGTCGGCCCCGACCTCCACAAGCTCGTCTGACTTCAAGCCGCAGCCCCACAGGTCGTTGAGAGCCTTCAGCGTTGCCGCCGCATCGGCGCTGCCTCCCCCCATGCCTGCTGCCGCCGGCACGCGCTTCGTCAGCACGATGTCGGCGAAACCTCTCGCGCCGGTCCGCTCGCCCAGCGCCGTGGCCGCCCGGAGGACGAGGTTCGACTCGTCTCGAGGCACGAGCCTCGTCAAGGACGCATCGCCGGTGACCTCGAGAGAGAGCGAGAGCGTCCGGAACTCGCCTGGATCCGCGTACGCGTGGATCTCCAGGCGGTCGGCAAGGGAAATGGGAAGGATGGCCGTCTCCACCTCGTGGAATCCGTCCGCTCTGGCCCCTAGGACCCGGAGGAACAGGTTCAGCTTCGCCCGTGCCTCCACGACGCTGGTGTCCGGAGTCCCGGCCTCGCGGCCCTCCCGATCGCTCATCCGGACGACACTTGCGACCGGATCTGGCTCCATCGCCGGGCGAGACAGGCGAACTCGGGGAGGCCCAGCCGCTCGGGCCTGGTCCGGGGCTCGATGCCGCATCGGGCGAGAGCGTCCCTGGCCTGGTCCGCGTCCATCCCCAGCCGGACCAGAGCGCCTCGCATGGTCTTTCGTCGCTGGCCGAACGAGACGCCCACCACCTCCCACAGGGCGGCTTCGTCCACCTCGACCGGGGCGTTGCGCCGCACCAGGGACACCAGGACCGAGTCCACCTTCGGTTGGGGCCAGAACACCGACCGGGAGATACGACGGACCACCGATCCCTCGGCGCGGTAGGCCACCCGGACGCTCACTGCGCCGTACTGAGGGTGGCCGGGATCCGCCGTCAGCCGCTCGCCCACCTCTCTTTGCACCATCACCAGAAGCCTGAGTACCCGCGGCTCCCGCTCCAGGATCCCCATCACCACGGGGACGGCGACGTTGTAGGGGAGATTCGCCACCACGGTCCATGGGCCCGGGTGGGGGAGGAGCGCACCCCAGTCCGCGCTCACGGCATCGGCTACTTCGAGCTTCACTCGTTCCAGGCCTCCTGCAACCTCCTCCAGGGGCGGGATGAGCCTCCGATCGAGCTCGACGGCAACAACCTTCGCCCCCGTCTCCGCCAGCGCCAGGGTCAGGGAGCCGAGCCCTGCCCCCACCTCAAGGACGCGGCTCCGGGGACCCAACTCCGCAAGTTCGGCGATGCGGCGGGCCAGAGCCGGCTCGATCAGGAAGTGCTGGCCGAGCGCTTTCTTGGGCCGGATCCCGTGACGGGCCGCCAGCGATCTGAGGGTGCTCGGGGTGAGAAGGGTTCGGCTACCAGGTGATGACGACGTCCGCCACTCCCTGCGGGAGCGGCGCGATCTGGACGAAGGCGTCGTCGCAGAGGTCGATGATCCGTCCGGGGACGCCGTAGGGTCCACGGTCGTTGATTACCACAGTCACCTTCCTCCCGTTGTCGAGGTTGGTGACCGTGACCTCGGTTCCCTTCGGGATCGTGCGATGGGCCGCGGTCAGCCCGGGGCCGTCACAGATGTCCCAGTCGTACCAGGAGGCCTGGCCGTACTGGGTGCCGCCACTCGGCTCCTCTTCGGGAGCCGGGCCCACCAGGATCACCCTGGACGTCGTCTCTGAGAGGACCTCCTCGGTCAGGAGCTCCCGCCCTGCCTCCCGGCCGTTCATGTAGATGACCCGATAGGTCCTCACCTCCAGTCCGGCTGCCCCCTCCTCCTGGACTTGCGACTGGTCCACGCCCAGATCCTTCGAGTATCGGATGAGAGTTTCGAACGGCGTGATCTCCTGGACCGTCTCGACGACCCGGCGGATCTGGATCACCCGAAGTCGAAGCCCCGTGCGGAGGATCGCCCTGCGCGAAGGTCTGACCACGTCGCTCCTGGCCAGGCGGATGTCCATGGCTCGCAGCAGATCTCGGATCGTGACTGCGTTGGTGAGGATCGGCGTGGGAAGTCCACCCCCGACCTTGAGGGTGAGGGCGACGGCGCGGATGCCGTCGGGAAGCTTGGCCGGCCGCGACAAGGCCACCCGCTCTGCGGCCTCGAAATTCTTCGAGGGTTCTCCCGACAACACCCACACACGGGAGCTGGGTGACGACTCTGCCTCGTCGACCGACAGCGTGAGGTTCAGGGTGGGATCGACCAGCGCGTTGCCGAAAGCGAGAGGTATCGAGGTCCGGAGGAGGCTTGCTCCGACCAGAAGAGCCACCGCCACCGGACCGAGACGCCGCACCCTCATCGACATGTCCACACCATTCATCGATCTGCGCAGGGGGAGGGTGCCACCGTGTGGCGGCGCTGCGCTGTGGAAAACTCGTGGACCGTAGCAAACACTCAACCTCTAGTGCAACCTGCAAGCCGAACGTACGTTCGTAGGCTTTTTGGGGGCAAACCGAAGGGTTCAGCGGATGAGCGGGAATGCTCGCATGGCGTTGTCCGTGGTCACCCGGACCATCCGATCGAGGTTCAGACCTCGGGCATCCGCCATGGCCTGTAGCACGGCGAGCACGTTCGAGGGGTTATTCGTGCTGCCCCGAAGCGATTGCGGGGCTAGGAAGGGAGTGTCGGTCTCCGCGAGGAGGCGCTCCTCCCCCACGAGGGCCGCCGCAGCCCGAAGTCCCTCGGCATTCGGATAGGTGAGGTTTCCGGCGAAGGAGACGAAGTAGCCCCGAGCCTCGGCCTCGTTCACCACGGACTCGTCTCCGGAGAAACAGTGCAGCACCACACGCTCCGCTCGCTCCCGCCCCAGGATGGCCAGCGCGTCCTCCCAGGCATCGCGGACGTGGACCACCAGAGGCTTGGCCGTCTCGCGGGACAGGGCGACGTGGGTCCGGAAAGCGAGGCGCTGATCCTCGGGCGGGGAAAGTCTTCGGTGGTAGTCGAGGCCGGTCTCTCCTACCGCAACCACCATGGGGTCGGCCAGCAGCTCCTCGATGGCGGCGCCGGCCCTCCGATCGAATTCGGAGGCCGAGTGGGGATGCATCCCGGCGGTGCCGAAGACGCCCCGGAAGGACTCCGCGAGCTCCGCCGATCGCCGGCTGGTCTCCGGATCGATGCCGACACAGACCAGTCTGCCGACCCCCCTTTCGCGGGCCGCCGCGATGACCTGGGCCGGATCGGCATCCATGAGGAACAGGTGGCAGTGGGTGTCGACGGCCCCGGGCTCCACCTCGGGTTCGGCTTCCGTCTCGGCAGACTCGGCGGCCGCGGCCTGCGACTCAACCTTTCCCTCGGGGCCTGAGGGCCCTGGATCGACGGGGGTTCGCTCCGGGTGCACCGCCGGTTGAGGGTTACTCCTCGACCCGTGGGAACAGGGAGGATCCCCGGCTGGTCTTGGTGCCCGGCTCGATGCGGCCCCATGCCGCGGCGTCGGGAAGGCGCTGGGCCTCCAGGGGCTCATCCAGCCCGAGCTGCTCCCACAGCCGGCCCGCCGCCCCCGGCATGATCGGCGAGATCAGGACGGAGAGGATCCGCAGGGTCTCGGCGGCCGCATAGAGGACCGACGCGAGCTCCTCCCGCCTGGCTTCGTCCCCGGCAAGCTTCCATGGTTCCTTCTCCACCAAGTACTGGTTCGCCCGGGACACCAGCTCCCAGACCGCCGCCAGGGCCGCGGTCAGCGCCAGCTCGGCCATCAGCCGGTCGTAGCGCACCACCACGTCGCCGGCCAGAGCCGGGAGGTCCTCCTCGACCCCCGGCAAGGACGGCTTCGGCACCTGCCCGTCGAAGTACGAGCCCAGCATCGCGAGGACCCGGCTGGCCAGGTTCCCCAGGCCGTTCGACAAGTCCGCGTGATACCGGTCCACCATGGACTCCCAGGAGAAGTTGCCGTCCTGGCCGAACTGAACCTCACGCATGAAGTAGTAACGATAGCCGTCGACTCCGAAACGGTCCGTCAGCTGGAACGGGTGGATCCCCGTGAGCTTCGTCTTCGACATCTTCTCGCCACCGACCAGCAGGTAGCCGTGCCCCCAGACCTGCCTGGGGGGGTCGATCCCCGCGGCGATCAGCATCGCCGGCCAGTAGATCGCATGCTGACGGAGGATGTCCTTCCCGATCAGATGGATGTCCGCGGGCCAGATCCGAGCGAACCGGTCCGGGTCGGAGCCGTAGCCCGCCGCCGTGATGTAGTTGGTCAGAGCGTCGAACCACACGTAGCAGACGTGCCTGGGGTCCCAGGGCAGCGGGATGCCCCAGTCGAACGAGGTGCGGGAGATGGAGAAGTCCTGGAGGCCTCTGTTGATCAACGAGAGCACCTCGTTGCGGCGAACCTCCGGCTG
This sequence comes from Actinomycetota bacterium, assembly GCA_050692195.1. Taxonomy (GTDB): domain Bacteria; phylum Actinomycetota; class UBA4738; order UBA4738; family UBA4738; genus JBOGVA01. Next base: position 30,619 of record JBOGVA010000008.1, read on the forward strand.
GACGGCCTTGGGATGCCGCTCGTAGTGCTCCAGGAGGGTATCCGCGTATGCCGAGAGCCGGAAGAAATAGTTCTCCTCGGACATCCGTTCGACCGGCCGGCCGTGAACGGGACAGTTGCCGTCCCGGAGGTCGCCTTCCGTGTAATAGAGCTCGCAAGAGACGCAATACAGGCCCTCGTACGTCCCCAGGTAGATGTCGCCGCGGCCGTTGTCGTGGACGGTCTGGAGGAGCTTCACCACGGCCGCCTCGTGACGCGGCTCGGTGGTCCGGATGTAGTCGTCGTAGGCGACGTCGAGCCGGCCCCAGACCTCTCGCCACCTCGGCTCCATCTCGTCGACCCACGTCTTCGGGTCCTTGCCCGCCCGTTCCGCCGCCCGTTGCAGGTTGAGCCCGTGCTCGTCCGTCCCCGTGAGGTGGAACACCTGCTCTCCGCGCAGCCGGTGGTATCGGGCGATGAAGTCGGCGGCCACGGACGTGTACGCATGGCCGATGTGTGGCACGTCGTTCGGATAGTAGATCGGGGTCGTGATGTAGAAGGTGTCCTTCACCGTCCGGCCATTGTACGAACCAGGTAGGTGTGTGTACGACGGTCAGACGTAGCCGCGGAGGCGAGCGGCCCAGTCCACCTTCTCTACGGCGATGGCGAAGGCGGCCAGCCGCAGGGGGATCCCGTCCACGGTGGAACGGGCGTGGACGTTCTTCCAGGCCTTCGACATCGTCTTGTGAAGCTCCCGGTTGACCTGATCCTCGTCCCACCGAAACTGCTGGATGTTCTGGACCCACTCGAAGTAGGACACCGTCACTCCGCCCGCGTTGGCAAGGATGTCCGGAATCACCACGGCGCCCTTGTCCTGGAGGATGGCGTCGCCTGCCGGCGATACGGGATGGTTCGCCGCCTCCACCACGACGGGGGCGCGTACGCGTGAGGCGTTCTCTGCGGTAATGACCCGATCGAGGGCAGCGGGGATCAGGACGTCGACGTCGAGCTCGAGGAGCTCCTCGTTGCTGATCGCCTCGGTGCCGGGCGCGTCGACGACGGACTGCGTCTCGCGCACGTGATCGAACACAGCCTGGACGTCGAGACCTCCGTCCCGATGGATCCCGCCCTTGACGTCGGAGACCGCCACGACCCTGCACCCGAGCTCACCGATCAGCCTTGCCGTCCACGAACCCACGTTGCCGAACCCTTGGACCGCCGCCGTAGCCCCCTCAAGGTCGATCCCAAGGTCCTTGGCCGCCTCGCCCAGGCAGTACACGACGCCTCGCCCGGTGGCGGCGTCCCTGCCCACCGAGCCCCCCAGCTCCACGGGCTTGCCCGTGACGATGGCCGGCGTGTAGCCGTATCGGCTCGAAAAGGCGTCCATCATCCACGCCATCGTCTGGGCGTCGGTGTTCATGTCCGGGGCGGGAACGTCGCGGTTGACCCCGAGGATGTAGCTGATCATCTGGGTGAACCGGCGGGTCAGCCGCTGCTTCTCCCCCTCGCTCATCCGCAGCGGATCACACTGCACCCCACCCTTCGCCCCACCGAACGGGATGTCCACCACGGCTGTCTTCCACGTCATGAGCGCCGCCAGCGCCCGGACCTCGTCGAGGTCCGCGTCCGGGTGATAACGGATGCCGCCCTTGTACGGGCCGCGCGCC
>JBOGVA010000009.1:0-33119 GCA_050692195.1 Actinomycetota bacterium
GGTAGAAGAAGTCGACCACGTCGCCGGCGGCGAACACGCCCTGGACGCTGGTCCGGGTGGTGGGCTCCTGAACGACGATGTAGCCCTGTTCCATGTCGAGCTGCCCTTCGAACAGTCCCGTGTTCGGCGTGTGGCCGATCGCCACGAACAGGCCGCCCGCGGCGACCTCGCGGCTCTCCCCGCTCTTCACGTTCCTGATCCGAGCGCCCGACACCTGTCCGTCTCCGAGCACCTCTTCCACGACGGAATCCCAGAGGAAACCGATCTTGTCGTGAACGAGCGCCCGATCCTGCATGATCTTGGAGGCTCGCAGAGCGTCACGGCGGTGGATGACGGTGACCCTCGTGGCGAACCGGGTGAGGAACAGGGCCTCCTCCATCGCGGAGTCGCCCCCCCCGACCACCAGTACCTCCTGGCCCCGGAAGAAGAAGCCGTCACAGGTGGCGCAGGTTGACACGCCGCGGCCGAGCAGCCGTCGCTCCGATTCCAAGCCGAGCATCTTGGCGGTGGCGCCGGTGGCGATGATGAGGGTCCGGGTCCGCCACTCCTCGTCGCCGGACCACACTCCGAACGGCCGCGACGACAGATCTACTCGGGTGGCCTCCTGGTGCAGGAGCTCCGCCTCGAACCTCGCGGCCTGCTTCTCCATCTTCTCCATGAGCTCCGGGCCGAGGACGGCGTCTGGGAAGCCGGGATAGTTCTCGACGTCGGTGGTGAGCATCAGCTGGCCGCCGGCGTCGATCCCCTTGAGCACCAGGGGTTCGAGGTTGGCCCGGGCCGCGTACAACGCCGCGGTGAGCCCGGCGGGTCCCGAGCCCAGGATCACGACGTTCCGTTCCTGCACGGCGGCCATTGTCCCATAGCAACGTGGAGCTCCCGACCCGTGTTCCCGGTTCCCGGGTTCGAGCCGGCCGAACGGGCCGGGCGCTACAGGGCCTCTCGAGCGAAGTACAGGGGCTGGCACTCGCCCCGGCTCACCGCGACGAGCTCGAGGTGGCCGGGAGAGCCTTCGCTGCCGGGAACCACGAAGGCCCCGATGTAGGCCGGGGCGCCCTGGAAGGTGGCCTCCTCCAGGTAGGAGGGTTGGACGCCGGGGCCGAGTCCCGCTCCACGCTGGACGCAGTCGACGATCTCCTCCACCGCGACGGCCGGGGCCGCGGCAGGAGCACCAGCTTCGTCTTCTCTCAGTCTCGTCCCGGTGCCGGAGTCATCGGCGGCCCTGGCCTCGGCGGCCAGGCTCCGGGCAAGAGCGGCGAGCGAATCCGACGTGTGGTCGCCTCCCTGCTGGACCACGGGGTGCTCCGCGGCGGAGGTGGGGGCGCGCCCGGCGGCCTCGAAGTCGCCATTGCCGTCCGAGAGGAATCCGCCCATGATCACGAACACCGCCGCGACGGCCGCGGCCGCGGCCAGGCCGGCTCCCCAGGCCACCCGCTGCCACGTCCTCGCCCGGGATTCTCGGATGGGGATCGGCTCCGGGAGTCTCCGTAGAGCTGCCAGCCCGTCCGCAGCCAGGCCCGGACCTTCGAGCTCCGGCAAGGCCGACAGGGCCGACAGGGCCGACCGAGCCAGCTCGAGCTCCTCGCGGCAGAGGGCGCACGACGCCAGGTGGGCCTCGACGGCCTCCCGCTCGGGTGGCGACGCCGAGCCGTCCACGTAGGCCGCGAGCTGCTCCTCGGGATGGGTCATGGGCGTGTCCTGGTTCATGGGCTCGGAGGCTTGGACGGGGCGGGAAGGCTCTCGGGTTCCCTGGAGTCCCCTTTGAGGGCTCGTCCCAGGGAGACGCGGCCGCGATGCAGCCTCGACTTGACCGTTCCCACCGGGATCTCCAGCGATTCGGCGATCTCCTGGAGCGGGAGATCCTGGAGGTCGTGCATCACCAGGACGGCCCTGAACTCCTCGGGAACCGTGAGGAGCGCTCGCTGGACATCGACGGACTGGGCGGTCGCATCGGAGTGGTCGGGGGCGGGGGGCGGCTCGAGCCCTTCGGCGGCGTCGAGGCTGATCCCCTCGGGCCGTCGCCGGATGGTGTCGTAGCACGCGTTTACCGCGATTCGATGAAGCCATGTGGAGAACGCGGCCTCCCCGCGGAACGATCGGAGATGCCGGAAGCAGGAGAGGAAGGCCTCCTGCGTGGCCTCCCTGGCGTCTTCCCGGCCCCCCAGCAGCCGGTAGGCCAAGTTGTAGACGCGGCGTTCGTGGCGCTGCATCAACGTGATGAACGCGTCTTCCCGGCCGTCCTGGAACAGGCGGACGAGCTCTCGGTCGGAGGGATCCGCCGCCCCGGCAGGTCCTCCTGCGGCTCCCCGACTCAAGGGTCCGTCTCCGTGGACCGGCCCGTGCTCGTCACCCGGTCCCCAACAGGTCGACCTCCGAGATGGCCGCGGCGAAGCGGCCGTCGTCGGGCCCAAGTTGGACGATCCAGATCATGACCCCGGAGGTCCTGGCCGGCTCCAGGTCGACGACCGCCTCGCCGGAGCGAATCTCGAACGTCGTGGACCCATCCACCGACCGGATCGGCCCGGACAGGCTCTCCGGACTCGAGCCCGGCAGCAGCTGGAAGGCCCAACCGTCGATCGGGCTGGTGATCGTCACCCTGGTCACCTCGGGATCTCCATCGAGCTCGAACCAGAAGCCGAGGCCGTCCTTCAGTCCACCGAACGCGCCCGTGTTGTAGTGGTCGGTCTCCCAGGCGGTCGACGGGTCGCCGTCCACGGCCAGCGGTACCTCCTCGGGGTGCTCGGAGCGGTCGTTTCCCTGAGGATCGAAGTCCTTGGCCTCGGCGATGGCCAGCTTGCGGAAGCGGGCCGGCGGCTCGTCGGTCTCCCCGGCGGCCGGCCTGATGCCCAGGGGACCGCCCAGCTGTAGACGCCCCACGGCGAGGCCGCCCGCCACGACGACCCCCGCCAGGACGATGAGCACGAGCGGAACGAGCAGCCAGGAACGGAACGTGGAATCCGTCCCCGCGGCTTCGCGTTGGCGCGTCCGAGGGATCGCGCGGGTTGCCGCGGGCTTCCCCCAGCCGGCGTGGCGTTCCAGGGCCGCCCGCATGGCATCCGCCGAGGGGAAGCGATCCTGGGGGTTGCGAGCGAGGGCGCGGAGCACTGCCGTCTCCAGGTCCGCTGGGATCCCCGGACGGATGGCGCTCGGGGGCAGCGGCGCCCTCGAGAGCCGCATCATGGCCGTGGCCAGGTCGTTCTCCCCTGCGAAGGGAGGCCGCCCCGTCAACATCTCGTACAGGACCACGCCAAGCGAGTACAGGTCGGACCGGCCATCGACCTCCCCATCGTGGACCTGCTCCGGGGACAGGTAGCGAGCCGTCCCGATCACGGCGCCCGTGGCCGTCAGGTCGTAGGTATCGAAGGCCGCCTTGGCGATGCCGAAGTCGGTCACCTTCACGCGCCCGTCGCCCCCGACCAGGATGTTGGCCGGTTTGACGTCGCGATGGGTCAGCCCGGCGGAGTGCGCGAAGGCCAGCGCGGCGAGGACCGGCAGGATCAGCTCGAGGGCCTGTGCCGGGTCCATGCCACCCTTCCGTCCAAGGAGTTCGCGGAGCGTTGCTCCCTCGAAATGCTCCATGACGATGTACCTGATTCCTTCGTCCTGGCCCGCGTCGAACACGCTGATGATGTTGGGATGGGTGAGCCGGGCGGCGGCGACGGCCTCTCTTTGGAACCGTTCGGCGAAGCCTGGGTCGGCCGCGAGCTCCGGCCGAAGGACCTTCACCGCGACCATTCTGGCCAGGACCTCGTCCCGGGCCCGCCAGACCGAGGCCATCCCACCGGTCGCGATGAGCTCCTCCAGCACGTAGCGACCGGCCAGCCGCCGGTCCGGCGCGACCGCCTCCATGGCCAGGCCAGTGTACCCGCGACCACCTTCGTCACCGGCAAAGCCGCCAGGCAGCCGAGCGTTCGTGTGGCTCGAGGCGATCCTCGCGCCCTTCGCCCGGGAGGCGGGCTACGGTGGCAGCGGTCCTTCGCGGACCGTCGACCTCCGTACGCCGAAGCGTCGAAGGAACGAGACCCGGCTGATCACGATGGTGGTGGCCGTCTTCACCGTGGTGACGGTGACCGAACCATCCCCTCCTATACCCACGTCCGTCACGCGGGTGTCCGGGTCCTTCTCCTCCGCCGCCGAGAGGGCGAAGATCTGTGCCTGGCGCGCGTCCTTGCCCCGGCTGTAGATCTCCACTCCCGCTTGTGCCGCAGTGGCCGCAACGTCCTTCGCCTTGACCTGAGCCACGAGCACCTGACCACCCTCGTAGAGGGCGAGCCCGATCACGGTGAAGATGAGGAGTGCCTGGACCAGAAGGCTAGTGATGATCCCCCGCTCGTCGTGCAATGACGGCTTGATCGGCCCGGCCTCCTTCACGACCGGCCCACCCTGGCCATGACGAATTGCCTGATCAACCTGAGCTCCTGCAAGCGGAACAGCTGGGCCAGCCCGAGGAAGCACCCAATCCCGGCGACCACGGCCGCGCCGACCTGGATGGCCTGCGCTCCGAGGTCGGCCGTGCCCAGCGTGGCGGCCATCAACCGGGCGACCGCATAGGCGGTCGCCCCTGTGGCCGCTCCGGCCACGGCGATCTGGCCGAGGGCCTTCGCCAGGCCACGGCCACCCAGCCCGCCCAGCCTCCGACGGAGGATGAGGGCGGAAACCAGCGCGGCGAACGTGTACGCGGTGGCGTGTCCCAAGGCAAGACCCTCCACCTGTAGGTATCGGAAGAACACGAGGTTCACCACAGTGTTCAGCCCCACCGCGCCGACATTGATGATCGCCGGCATGCGGGTGTCCTGCATGGCGTAGAAGGCCCGCAGGAACAGTTGGAAGGCGCAGAAGGGCAGGAGGCCGAGCGAGAACCCCGTGAGGATCCCGGCCACGAGCTCGGTGCTCTCGGCTCGCATCACGCCGTGCTCGAGCAGGACGCGAACGATGGGTTCGGCCAGCGCGATGTATCCGAACGCTGCCGGGACGACGATGAACGCAGTCCCCCGGATACCCCGGGAGAGCTGCAACCGGAAGGTATCCCGCTCCCCGTCCAGCCAGCGCGACGAAAGGGTGGGCAGCAGGGCCGTCATGATCGAGACGGCGAAGACGGCGTAGGGAAGCTGGAAGAAGATGAAGGCGGCCGCGTACGCGGTGTAGCCACCCTGAACGCTTGCAGCCAGCAGGATCACGACCAGCAGGCCGAGCTGGTTGACGATCACGTACATGAAGGCCCACCCGGCCAGCCTGACGATCTTCCTGAATCCCCGGTCCCACAGATCGAGCGTCCAGCGGTACCTGAAGCCCAGAGCCCGGAGCGAGGGCCACAGGGCAACCGTCATCCCGATCACGCCCAGAGTCGTGCCGATCGCCAGCACGTATCGCTGAAGATCGGTGATCGTTTCCGGGCGCGAACCTCCGGGAAGGGCGGCGAAGGTGAAGAACGTCGCCATGGCGATCAGGTTGTTCACGATCGGAGCGAACATCGGGGCGGCGAATCGCCGGTGGGCATTCAGCAGGCCGGTGGCCACTCCGGCCCCCAGCCCGTAGAAGACGATCTGGGGCATGAACCATTTCAGAAAGAAGGAGGCGAGCTCTCGCATCGACTCGGCCTCCGGCCCGGAGGCTCGGTACGTGTACATGCGGATGAGGGGCTCGGAGAACACGATGCCGAGCAGCATCAGCGCGCCCAGGATCAGGATGGAGAACGTGAGGAGGGAACGGGCGGTATGCCAGGCCTGCTCTCGTCCTTCGCCTTCGAGGCGCTCGACGAACACCGGGATGAAGATCGAGGAGATCATCCCGCCGAGGGCCAGGTCGTACACGATGTTCGGGGTGGTGTTGGCGACGTTGTAGGCGTCGGCCAGGCGGCTCTCGGCGACGCCCAGGGCGAAGGCCATCGCTGCCAGGCGGAGGAACCCGGTGAGGCGGGACAGCGCCGTCCCCAACGACATGACCGCCGACTGTCGAACGACCGCCCGGGTCGAGTCCGCGGGGGGCTCTTGCGCGGAGGGGGCCGGGAGCGGTCCGGTGTCCTCCGGAGTATCGGGAGGGCTCAGCCCGTCCGTCGCGGCAGGAACCTCCTTCCCCACCAGCCCATGAGGAACAGCGCTGCGCCGATCGTCAGGAACAGCGCAACGCGGTTGTAGGCCGTCGATCGGATGATCATGTCCGCCTCTGCGATCGTCGCGGCGCCGGTAGCGGATCCGAACGTACGAAGCCGGATCCTGAAAGGTATCCGGCCCGTGGTCTGCGCGAGCACCGGAAAGGTGAGCGTTCGCGATGCGGAGGGCAGGATGACCAGTTGGGAGTCTCCGCTGGGGAACTCGAGCCGCCGGTCGGCCACGAACTCGAGCTGGACCCTCATCTGGAAGCCGGACCGATTCCTCAGGGTGATCGGGATGCTTCCCCTCCGCGAGGTCAAGGTGAGGACGCCTTCGTCGACTGTGATTCCTTCGTAGGTACGATCGATCGCTTGATTCACCGAATCGATGAAGGCCCGGCCGAGCGAGGGTGAGGTCGCCCCAGCCCCCTCCGCCACCAGCAGGTTCTGCTGAAGGCGGTCCACCATTGGACCGGACCCCAAGGCCGTCCGCCCGAACTGCCCGAGCGTTGCCCTGGCCCGCAACAGTTGGCTCAGATAGCTCTGCCCGATCCCCGGGTAGTCGCGGGCCAGAAGCCCGCGGACCCGTTGCTGCGGCACGACTTCGACCAGCCTCGAGGCCGTCGAGGGCGCCAGCCAGGGAGAGCGGCGGACGAGCTCCGCGAACCTCTTCAGGAAACCGGCGGGAAGGGCCGGATCCTCGGGGAACAAGACCGCCGCGCCTCGGCCGGCGGTGCCGGGCAGCTCCAGCCAGGTGGCGGCGAGAGCTCCGAGGGCGGCGTGGGCAGCAAGCGCGGGATCCGCTATGGCGGCCACCGCGATGGCAGGGACCCTGGGGTCGGGAACGATCGTGGCGAAGGAGCTGGTGCCTTCGCGCAACCTGACCACAGAGGGCGGGCTGAACATGAGCCCCTCCGGCGTCGGCAGGAAGTTCGCGTCCACGAGGAGGGTGGTCGTGCCGAGCTGACCCAGCCTGGCCAGGGCGGGCGGGTCGAGCTGAGAGAGGGGGGGACGGATGACGTCTCGGCTCGGCGCCTTGCCCAGCGCCGTCTCGACCAGCGTTCGACCCCTCTCCAGGAGCGTCTGCAGCTCGTGCCCGAGCCCAGCTCCTTCCAGCGCGGGAAGTGGCGGATCCCCGAAGGGATAGGCGACGATCTGGACCTCGGGGTGCCGGGCCAGAGCCTGGAGCCTCTCCAGCAGTCGGGCGGCGTCGGCCGACCCGGCCTCTCCTTCCTCGACGTTCCGGCTCTGTCCCCGGGGATCGAGGATGCGATAGCCGTCGGACATCTGCGTGAGCTGGTCGACGAGCGTCGTGGAGACCACCAAGTCGAGCGCCTTCGAGCGCGCTGCCTCGAGCGCGTCCACCGCGGCGTGGAGGCGGCCTCCGGGAGCGATGTCCGCCTCCAGGGAGCCCGGCAGGAACGTGCCGTCGGGGCCGTACTGGAGCGCCGCGGAGAGAACCCACGTCCACGCCAGGTTGAGGGGAACCTGGGGCCGTTCGGACAGGAAGATCAGGGGAGAGCGGAGAGACCCCACGGGCGTGTCGCCGGACATGAGCTCGACCTTCAGCGGGTAGATGACGCTCTCGCCCCTGGCCTGCAGGACGTCGAGGGCTTGCCGGACGTTGAACAGACGCGTTTCGCCCGGCTCCAACGAGCCACTCTGGGCGAATGGGTAGGCGAACAGGATGCTGGTGGCGTCCGAGGTCAGCGAGAGCTCGTAGACGGACCGAGATCGGGCGGGGGAGTGGATGACCAGGACGATCGTGAGCGCGCTCAGGCTTTCGCCGGACTGGTTGGTGGCCTGGAAGGAGAGCTCGAGCGGACGTCTCCCGTCGTTCCACGGCGATTGCGAGGCCAGTCGCAGGGCAACGGACGGTGGAGCTTGGGCCAAGGAGCTCGAAACGGGGAGCCCGCCGCTCACCGACAACAGGACGGCGATGAGGCAGATCAGCGTTCTTCGCACGGCGGCGCGGCCATTCTAGGCAACTTCATGTGACCAGCTCGTGGATCTGGAACGCCCCGTAGGCGACGGCGACGACCAGCAGGAAGCTCGCCACGACCACCCTGAGCGTGCTCTCACGGGCCCCGACGGTCCACCGGGAACCGAGGGCTGCACCGGGTATCACTCCCAGCGAGAGCCACAGAAAGATCGCCCAGTCGATGTGACCGAGCACTGCATGCACGATGGTTCCGGGAATGACCATGAACGCGATGATCACCAACGAGGTTCCCAGCGTGCGCTTGAGGGGCATACCCAGGATCCCGGTCATCACCGGGACCAGAACCACGCCTCCGCCTATGCCGAGCAGGCCCGAGGCGAAACCCGCCGCCAGCCCTGTCGCCGCGATCGCCTCTTTCGAGGGCCGCACCGGCCGTTCCGGGATCTCCTCGACGGGCCTTCCCCAGCCGACCCGGATCGCCTGCAACGCGATCAGTCCGGCCGTCACCAGGAGGAGCACCCGAGCCTCCACGATCCGGGTGAGGGCTGCGCCGCCGACCGCGCCCAGGACGCCGGGCGGGGCCGCCCATGCGACGGCGCGCCAGTCGATGTGCCCCGCGCGCCGGTAGGCCTGCATGCCGCTCAAGGTGGCGGGGAAGATCACCGGGAGGGGCGTGCCCACCGCGATGATCGGAGGAGCGCCCAGGACCACGTGGACGGCGGGATTGGTGAGGATCGCCCCGCCGACCCCGAAGGCTCCGGCCAGCAGGCCCGCGACGAATCCGGAGAGGATCCCGAGGATGGCCTCCGTGAGCACGGGCCGGCTAGGGTGCCGCCCCGACCGCGCGTGCTGCCTTGAGCAGGATCTCCTGCTCGCTTGGGTAGCGCACCACGCTCGCTGCCTCCCGAAGAGGGAACCAGCGGACGTCCTCCATCTCGTGGTCGTGCAGCGAGGTATCCCCTCCAACAGCCTCCATGAGGAAGAAGGACACTCGCTTGCGGACCCTCACGGCATCCCACACGTACCAGTACGAGATGTCACCGAGAGGCATCCGCACCTCCGCCTCCAGGCCTGTCTCCTCGCGGACCTCCCTGAGGGCGGCTCGCTCGGGTTGCTCACCGCGCTCGACCAGGCCCTTGGGGAGCCCCCACGCCAGCTCCCCGCTCCGGGTCCTGCGCGCGCCCAGTGCGACCTCGTAGCTGCCCGGCTCCCCCCGGATGACGACTCCCCCCGCGGAGTATTCCGACCTCGTCCTCACCCGAGCGCGAGATCGGAGGTCACTTGCCGGCCGGCACGGTGATCGAGGCGACCTTGGCGCCGGTCGCCTTGACCAGGTCCTTACCCCGGATCTTCAGTACGGATCGAGCCTCCCCTCCGGCGAAGTACAACACGACGTCCCGATCAAGGCTCCGATCCAGGATGATCTTGAAAGATTCGGGAAGACCCGCCGGAGGGATCGACTCGGGGAGGTAACCCGTCAGCTCCGAGGCTCGGGCGTCCGACGCCGGCTCCAGCGTCTCCTGCCCGGATGCCCTGCGCACCCGCTCGGGGTCGGGCTCGTGGCCGGCGGGGACAAGAGCCGCAACCGGGCCGTCCGACCCCTCGAACACGATCACCTTGCCCACCTCGTCGACGGGGAGGTCGAGTACGGCGGCCAGCTGCTCCGAGGAACGCAGCCGGCCACGGGCGGGGAACAGCTCGTGCGGGACTTCGCGCTCGATCAGGAAGGTATGTACGTCGACACTGGTCCGCACGGGGAGAAGTATCCCAAAGGGGCGACTTCGACCGTTGGGCAGAAGGTCTGGCGATCAGAGTTCTACTTCACCCCTAGGCGGCCCCGACCTGGCCGACAAAGAAGTCGTCCTGGGGGCCCCACGGGGGGTGGTCGAGCTATGGCACCCCTAGACCCACCAGACCGGGGAAAGGCTGTACCGTCAGCATCTGGTCAAGGGTCCCAACTGAGAAGACGCGGCCATCCGTATCCCGAACCACGGGGCCGAGGGCATCGGACGTTCGCTTCCACCCGAGGCCGTCTAGAACGGCGAAGACCGGAATCCCACCGAGCCGTCTTCCCTCTCCAGCGAGAACCGCGAAACGCGATGCCTTATCCCGGGCAGTCCCTCCGTCGCTTGCGAGTTTCGACTCGATCATTCCCCGGAGTGTCCGCTCGGCCTGGAACACGACGAAGTCCGGCGCCGGCCTTACAGTCAGGTTGAAACGGTCGGCGATCTCGCCCTGATTGTGTACTCCAGTTCGGACGTGTGGGATGCCCGCTTCGGTGAGGAGTTCCTCGACGGCGTCTTCCAGAACGTCACCTCGCCTGGTGCTCGTCGCGTCGATCAGTGTCCTGAAGCCCCCGCCATAGTGTCGCTGGTGGAGGAGAACGGAGTAGGGAACACCCTCCGAGGCGAACTGGCGTACCGTTTGCCATCCCTGAGCGGTATCCGGCTTATCAAGCTTGCTGACGAAGTCCCCTACGGGCTCATCCCATAAGGTGCCCGTGAGGAGGCGGTGGACCGCCTCTCCGACCGCGCGCGCGAGGTTCTCCGTCTCCTTTGGACGACGCCCAGCTTCAAGGGATTTGATATCGGCCCGGATGCCCTCCAGCCCAAGCAGCCGTGCGGCTTCGAGGATCGCCGCCGCGAACTCCGCAGGCGTGTACGCGACGATCGCTCGGAAGACGCGGATGGCTCTTAAGTCCTCTTCAATCAGGGCGGCCAGGTTCTCGGGGTCGACGGCGGCGAAGGTCTTCGTCCTAGCTCGGACAATCTCGTAGATCTCCTCGAAGGACTCGAGGCCGTATGCCTCCGGCCAGAGTACGTATGCAAAGGACCCGACCAGTTGCGGGACGTAGACTTCTTCGGCGATCGCCGCGTACACGGCCCGGCGCTGCTGCTCGCCGAAAATCTCGGGAATTCGCCGTACCTCCTCGACCCGTTCGTCCCAGGTGTCCGCGTCACGAACCCGCTGGACGACCTCAGGGATCGGGACAGCCACGGGCTATCGGCGGGTCTTCATCCGCTCCGGGAGGATCGACGCGTAAGCGGGGTCCAATTCGCTCACGATCCACCGACGCCCTAGAGCCTCCGCCGCAACGGCGGTCGTGCATGTCCCTGCGAAGGGGTCGAAGACGACCTGGCCGGGCAGGGTGAGGAGTGAAATGAAGAATGAGGGGAGGGCGATGGGGAACCGTGCCGGGTGCCCGGTAGGGTTCGGGCCAAACTCAGGCTCGTGCATCAAAAGGGTAGAAGGCCGGACCAGATCCGGTCCCGCCTGGACTCGTTTCCGGCCGTGACCCGACGGCTCGTTTACCCGCTCGTAGTTGTGGGCCAAGCGCTTCCTGCGCTCCCGGTCCTTTGCGTCCCATCGGGCGGGGGACAGGACCGCCTCCGGGAAGAACTGCCACTCCGGCGTCTTGGTGAACTGGAAGCAGTACTCGACGGCGTCCTTGAGGAACCGGTGGAACCGACCGGGCGGCGGTGACGGCTTTCCCCACACGAAGTCTTCGGCGAAGAGGAACCCCTGTTCCCGTAGCCAGAAAACGATTTCGTACTGTAGGGTCCCGCGCTCCCATCCGTGTCTCTTCGACCGATAGTTCAGGACAAACGATCCGTGAGGCTGGAGGACCCGGAGGATCTCGCCTGTCACCTTCAGGAAGAGGTCCTCATACCAGGCGCGGTCATAGCGTTCCCCATCCGAATACTTCGCCTGGCGATCGTAGGGCGGAGACGTGATGACCAGGTCGACGCTTTCTGAAGGGAGCGACCTGAGGATATCAACGCAGTCACCGACGATCAGGATCCCGAGGCCCGTTCGGTAGGTTGCCGCGCCTTCGAGGTCCGCGAAGTCGGGGCTTGGCACGGGCACAAACTTACCGCGGCCGGAGCGCGGTTGCGAGTAGCCTCCCGGCCTCGATCTCTCCGGCGCCTGGACGGGTAGGGGCTCCTGAATCGGTTTTCGTGGAAGGCGGGGGGTCGCAGCGGGGGAGAGACCAGCAATATTCGACACTGGGCCTCCTTCGGTTTGGTTCTCTCAGGCTACCCGCCGGCTCTGACACGCCCCCTCGTTCAAAGCTTCAATCGAGAGATCGGTGCATCGATGAGGCCCCCCCACAGAAGGTCTGCTGCACCGGGGGGAGGGGTTGGGGGGGGTTGCCCCCGCCCTACTTCCTGAGATCGAGAGCTACTTCGAGCCGCCCTTTCGGCCGATGCGCTGGTAGAACTCGATCCCGTAGCGCCTCTTCGTCGTGTCTCCGCCCTTCTTTCCGCCGATGCGGCCGATGCGACCGAAGAACTCGTCGCCGTGGCGCCGTTTGGTAGTGAGGCCTCCTTTGCGACCGGCCTCTGCTCTGGACATTCTCGCCGTCTGGGCCATCGGATCCTTCCTCCTGTGGACCGGGGTCTGTCGTGTGCCTACCCCCTCATCGGACAAAGCAAACGAAACCGAACGCCCAGGGATGGTCGGCGAGCCGATCCGTCACCAACTGGGCAAGCTCAGTTCGCCCGAACGGTATGCTCGGCCTTGATGAGGCCTCCCGACACTTCCGGCCCGGCCGGTGCGCTCGTGGACGTCGATCCGCTGGCCGTAGAGCTGGGCGAGCGGTTTGGCGCCGCCGGGTTCGAGCTGTGCCTGGTGGGCGGCAGCGTCCGTGACCTCATCCTGCAGCGCCCCCGGGAAGACCTCGACTTCGCCACCAGCGCCAAGCCCGAGCAGACCATCCGACTGATCCATGGCCTGGCGGAGCGGCGCTACCTTCAGGGCATCCGCTACGGAACGGTCGGTGCCCGTGTCCGGGGGCACGACATCGAGATAACCACCTACAGGCAGGAGGTCTATCCGGAAGGAGATCGCCACCCGCGCGTGTCGTTCGCGGGCGACCTGGGGGCGGACCTGTCCAGGCGAGACTTCACCGTCAACGCGATGGCCATCCGCCTCCCGGAGCGCGTGTTCGTCGATCCCTTCGGGGGGGTCCGGGACCTGGCAGCGAAACGACTGGACACGCCTCTCGACCCGGAGGTTTCGTTCGGCGACGACCCGCTGCGGATGCTCCGGGCGGCCCGGTTCGCCTCGACGCTGGGACTCAAACCATCCCCACGAGTGATGGAGGCCATGCAGCGCATGTCCGACCGGCTGTCCATCGTGTCGGCGGAGCGGATCCGCGACGAGCTGTCCAGGCTCCTGCTGGCAGGGCGACCAACGCCGGGCCTGGAGCTCGTGGTCGAGACCCGACTGGCCGATCAGTTCCTGCCGGAGCTGCCGGCCCTTCAGCTCGAGCAGGATCCCGTGCAGCGACACAAGGACGTGTTCCGCCACACTCTCGTGGTGGTGGAACGGTGTGAGCCTGACCTCGTCCTCCGCCTGGCCGCCCTGCTGCACGACATCGGAAAGCCGGTCACCCGCACGATCACGGAGGAGGGCGTGCAGTTCTACCACCACGAGGTGGTCGGGGCGAGGATGGCCGAGGAGCGGATGCGTGCCCTGCGCTACTCCAGGGACGTCGTGACCGACGTGGTGAAACTCGTCCGGCTGCACCTGCGGTTCCACAGCTACCGGGAAGGGTGGAGCGACTCGGCGCTCCGCCGGTACGTCCGGGATGCCGGCCATCTGCTGGACCGGCTGAATCAACTCGTTCGGGCCGACTGCACCACCCGCAACCCGTTCCGAGCGAAGGCCCTTGCGACGCTACAGGACGACCTGGAGCTCCGGATCGCCCGTCTCTCCGAGCAGGAGAACCTTGAGCAGATGCGGCCTCCGCTGGATGGCCACGAGATCATGAAGCACCTCGACCTGGGTCCGGGCCCGATCGTCGGGGAGGCCTGGCGGTTCCTGCTCGAGGAGCGCCTCGACCGAGGGCCGATGGAGAAGGAGGAGGCCTACGGGCTGCTGGACGAGTGGGCGAAGCGCCGGGGCATCACGCATGGACCATCGGGGGCTGAGGGCTCTGCTGCGGTCAGCCCCCCCGAGTGAACAGTTGGAGGAAGAAGTAGAGGACCGCCCACAGGATGCCCCCCCACAGGATCGTGCTCTCGATCTTCTCCAGGGGGCGCTTCGTCGTCCCCGTGAGCCCCGACATCGCGTTCAACTGGACCGCCGCGATCACCACGGCGGCGACGACGCCGTAAGCCCACTTCCCGACGCTGCTCGTTTCCGGGCCGAAGAGGACGAGATGGCTCGCCGTGGCCATGAAGAACACCATCGGGATGGAGAACACGACGTTGGTTCGCGACATCAGCAGCCCTCGCCGACCGGCGTCCGCCGCCCTGGGGTCGGCCTCCCCGCCGGAAGCGACTCGCTCCGCGGAGGCGATGACGATCTTCTGGTTGGGCCAGATGACCAGCCACACGTTCAGGAACATGAGGGTCCCGAGGACCATCCCGGTGAGGATGGATACCCAGTACGACGAGCCCAGGAGGATCGTGCCCGTCCAGGCCAGCCTCAGGATGATGATGAAGACGCCGGCCAGGAAGGTGAGCAGAGCGGCGTACCGGAACCACAGCAGGGCGCGGGGGACGAGCTTCCTCACGGCGGTCGTGCGCACGTCCGGCTCGATCTCCGCGAAGAACGGCGTCTGGACGAAATTGAAGTAGTAGAGCAGACCGATCCAGGTGATGCCGGCGAGGATGTGCACCCAACGGCCGAGGAGCAGTATCCCGTCGTTGGTGAAGATCTCCATGTCCCCTCCTCTCGGGCGCTTCCGGCCGAGTATAGAAGTGGGGATCAAGGCAAGCTAGCTGATTACTTCGTGTCCCAGAAGATCTTGTCGATCTCTCCGATGGCGTCCAGCAGCTTCTGACCCTGGTCCGGGTCCACCGACCTCTTCGCCTCGCCGGCGGCCTTCGTCGCCCTCCAGAAGACGTCGTGTAGCTGTGGGTACCTCTCGAGGTGGTCCGGCTTGAAGTAATCGGTCCACAGGACCCACAGGTGATGCTTCACCAGGTCGGCACGCTGCTCCTTGATGACCAGGCACCGGTGCTTGAAGTCGGTCATGGTCTCGGAAGCCGACTTCTCCTTCTCGGCGTTCTGGTACTTCTGCTGGATGGCATGGACGGACTCCGCTTCGATGCGAGCCTGGGCAGGGTCGTAGACCCCGCAAGGAAGGTCGCAGTGGGCGTGGACGACCCGACGCGGCCTCAGCAACCCTGCTAGTAGCGTGTGGAACATGGGTCCTCCCTTCGATCGCTTGGGCCAAGCCTACCCACGACGCTCCCGTCATATTCGACCCCTCCTCGCGCTCATCGCCATGAGCGTCGTTGCATGCCTCGGCTGGGTGTGGCGCCGTCCATTCAGGGTCGTGGTTCAGGGAGCGAGCATGGAGCCAACGCTTCGAGCGGGCGACTTCCTCCTCGCCGTACGGGCGCGGCGGATCCTGCGAGGCTCGCTGGTCGTGGTGGAGCACCCTGGGCGGCCGGGGCACGAGATGGTGAAACGCGTGGAAGGCGTGCCCGGTGACTTGGTCCAGGGAGAGTTGCTGGGGGAGGGCCGGTACTGGCTGATGGGGGACGACCCGTCGGGGAGCACCGACAGCCGGAGCTTCGGGGCCGTGCCGGAGCGACTGGTCAAGGGTGTGGTCCTGGCCCGCTACTGGCCGCCCTCGGCCGTCACGCGGTTCGCCTGACGATGCTCCCGCTCCAAGCGCCACCTTCCCTCACCCTCGGGCCCCACCACCTGAAGAACGGTGCCGTCCTGGACTCGGAGGTCGAATCGCCGCAGCCGGATACCCGATCGGTCCTCGTGCCATGACCGAAGGACCTCGACCGGCTCTTCCTCCCCGCCGATGACGACCGCCCGAGGCACTTCCTCGGCCTTGGCGCCGGCGTAGAAGCGAAGCCTGACCCACCGAGGGCGGCGGACCCACCAGGGGAGGACCGGTGCCCAGGCCAGGTAGACGAGCCCGGTCACCGCCAGCAGCCAGCCGGTGGACATGCGAGGGATGAGCGGGACCGCCGCCAGGGCGGCCCACACCCGGGCGGTGGAGTAGGTGAGGTCGTAGAGGGCGAACACCCGGCCACGGTAGCGGTCGGGGATGGACTGTTGCACGATGGTGTCGACGGGGATCTTCCGCCAGGCGAACGTCAAGCCGAGCGTGAACGAGGCTAGGAGGATCGTCGGTCCAGCCAGCGCAGGGGCCACCGCCAGGCAGACCACACCTGCCAGGGCGAAGGCCATGGCCGCGATCCGAGGCTTGGCCATCCGCGGCTCGAACCAGCCCACGGTGAGCGTTCCCATCAGGACGCCTGCTCCCCCCGCAGCCAGGAGGTTTCCGTAGGAGCCCACACCCTGCCGGAACTGATCCTTGAACACGACCACCGAGACCACCGTCACGAACCCCACCAGGAACTGGTCGAGGGAGACCGACACGATCGAGCCCAGGGCCGCAGGCGTAGCGCGTAGCCTGCCCAGGCCCGCCCGCAGGTCGCGGGCCACCCGGCCGAGCTCGGTGCGCACGGGCCCCGCCGGTCGGACGGCTCGGAGAGGAGCGGCGATCCGCGACGCGAGCAACGCCGCCAGGGGCCAGCAGCCGGCCGAGACGCCGAGGAGGCCACCGAGTCCGATTCCTTCGGCAAGCTTGGTGCCGCTCACCACACCGACGAAGGTCAGCACCGTGCCGCCGACCGTGGCCATGGAGTTGCCCACCAGGAGGTCCGCCGGTGGGACCAGGACGGGCATCACCGCTCCGGCCGTGGTCAGGTAGAAGCGATTGATCGACAACACCACGAGGGCCAGGGCGAAGACCGACGCGTCTCCCCCCGCCGTCGCCAGCAGCGCCACCGCGGCCACAGCTCGAGCGAGCGGCGCCGCGCAGAGGATGAGGCGGCGGGACCAGCGGTCGATGAATACTCCGGCGAACGGTCCTATCAGCGAGAACGGAAGGACCAGGATGGCGAAGGCCTTGGCCACGCCCACCGCCGTGCTCTGCTCTTCGGGGTTGAGGAACACGAGCCGGGCAATGAGGAACGCCTGGAAGAAGCCGTCCCCGAGCTGGCTGGTCAGGCGAGAGGCGAGGAGGAACCGGAAGTCACGCGAGCGAAGCGCTTCCCGGGCCCGGCCGAGGCTGCCGGTCATGCCGGGGCTTCGGCCCGGCGGCTAGGAGGTGGTGGCCTGTGCGTCGAAGAACGCCGACCAGTCCGCCTGCTTGGAGTCCCCCCCGTTCAGGATGCCCATGATGAACTGCTCGACCATGTCCCGCGCCGCGTCGTCGGAGAACTGCACCGGGGGGGACTTCATGAAGTAGGCGCTGGGCCCGATGAGGGGACCGGACACCCCGCGATCCATCGCCAGCCGCACGCATCTGACCGCGTCGATCACGATTCCGGCCGAGTTGGGTGAGTCCCAGACCTCCAGCTTGAGCTCGACCGTCATCGGCACGTTCCCGAACTCGGTCCCCTCGAGCCTGATGTGCGCCCACTTACGGTCCTCGAGCCAGGGAACGTAGTCCGACGGTCCGATGTGGATGTCGTCCTTGTCGATGCCCTGGCGGAGCTGGCTGGTGACGGCCTGGGTCTTCGAGATCTTCTTGGAAGACAGCCGTTCCCGTTCAAGCATGTTCATGAAGTCCATATTGCCGCCGAAGTTGAGCTGCGAGGTCCGCTCGAGCTTCACGCCACGGTCCTCGAACAGCTTCGCCAGTACCCGGTGGACGATGGTGGCCCCGACCTGGCTCTTGATGTCGTCCCCCACGATCGGCAGGCCCGCGTCGGCGAACTTGCGGGCCCACCGCCGGTCCGAGGCGATGAACACGGGGATGCAGTTCACGAAACCGGCACCCGCGTCCAGGGCCGCCTGCGCGTAGTGCTTGGCTGCGGCCTCGCTGCCGACGGGCAGATAGTTCACCACGACCTGTGCTCCGGCCTCCCTCAGGGCGGACGCCACGTCGACCGGCTCGTCGGTCGACTCCACGATCTCTCGTCGATAGAACTGGCCTAGCCCGTCGAGGGTCGGACCGCGCAGGACGTCCACTCCCAGCGGGGGGACGTCGGCGAAGCGGATCGTGTTGTTCGGATGGGTGAAGATGGCCTCGGCCACGTCCCTGCCGACCTTCTTCCCGTCCACGTCGAACGCCGCGACGACCTGCACGTCGGAGACGTGGTATGGGCCCAGCTTCACGTGCATGAGTCCGGGCACCGGGTCACCGGGTTGGGTCTGCTTGTAGAACTCCAGGCCCTGGACCAGCGCGGAGGCGCAGTTGCCCACGCCGACGATGGCGAGCTTGATCGGTTCCCTGGTCATCTCTGAACTCCCTGTCGGAGGCGGGCAGGACGCCTCGCCCGAGGGCTTCGAGAGCCGGCCGGGCGCGTGGGCAGCTGATGCTGCTCAGCCTGGATGAGGTCATCCAGCCACCGGATGTCCGTCTCGGTGGCGGCGAGCTGATGGTTCATGAGCGACAGCGTCCAGCTGTCGATGGTCTCCTTGTAGCTCTGGCATCGCTCCCTGATCTCCGACCAGCGGCCCTCCAGCAGGGCCCGGCGGCGCTCCAGGACCTTGATCCGGGTCTCGGGCTTCAGGTATTGGAAGAAGGCGAACCGCACGGAGAACCCGCTGTCGTCGGTGGCCTCGTGCCCGGCCCGCTCGAGCAGGTCGGCGAAGAGCTCCTCACCCTGGGAGGTGATCCTGTACACGTTCTTCCTCCGCCCGACCTGCTCGCGGGGGAAGATCATCTCGATGGCGCCCTCGCGCTGGAGGCGCTTCAGGGCGGGGTAGAGCGACCCGTACGAGACCTGCCAGAAGCTGCCGAGCGTGTCCGCCAGGCGCTTCTTGAGCTGGTAGCCGTGCATGGCCCGCTCCTTCAGGAGCCCCAGGATGGCCAGTTCCAGCATCCGCCTTCTGTCCCTTCTATCGGTTCGATATATTCAGACGATATATCGAGACGATATATCGGAAGGTGCCCGCCGTCAACTTGCCGGGGCTTCGGTGGGCTCAGGTCTGGACGGTGGTGGGCTTCGGCTGGGGCTTCGGCTGGGCTTCCGGGATACGGATCGGTTCCTCCGCCGTCCGGCGGCGCCCGGTTCCCAAGACCATGACCGCCGCCACGAGGCCGAGGACGCCGCACAGCAGCCAGAACCAGGTTGGGTTGTAGGCCAGGAGCAGGGTGCCGAGGGCGGGGCCGGTCACGGACCCGGTCCCCCAGAACAGGCCGTACAGCCCCTGGTAGCGCCCGCGCAGGTGCTGGGGGGCGATGTCGGCGACGTAGGCGTAGCCGACCGGAGCGGCCACCATCTCCCCGAACGACCAGATGGCCACGGTGAGCGCCAGGATCGGCATCGTGTGAGCGACGGAGGTCAGCCCGAAGCCGAGGCCCACCAGGAGGAATCCGCCTGCGATCATCCGTTTCGCCGGCTTCCGCATGGTGATCGAGGAGATCGGCAGCTCCAGCAAGACGACCAAGAGCCCGTTCAGAGCTAGGAGGAGTCCGAAGTCGGCCTCGGTGAGCCCGCTCAGTTCCACGACGTGAAGTGGCAGCGCCGCCGCCTGACCCTGGAAGTAGACGAAGGAGATCAGGGCCGAGGCGAGCAGGAAGACCAGGAAGCCCCGGTCGCCCAGGATGCTCCGGTACCCTCCTTGCTCCGCTTCCTCCTCGGGCCGGGTCCGCCGGCCTTCGGGGAGTGCGATCAGCGTGATGAGGGCGAACGCCGCGGAGGTGACCGCGTCGAGGAGGAACACCCAGAAGAAGGACCGGCTGGCCAGGAACCCGGCCGTGGCGCCTCCTGCCGCCACCGCCAGGTTGCCGGAGAAGCGGACCAGGGCGAATGCGGTGATCCGCTGCCCCTCGGGGACCAGGTCGGACATCAGCGCCCGACTGGCCGGCCTCCAGGACTCGGTCGCCACCCCGGCCAGGAACGCCACCGCCAGGATCAGCGCGTAACCGCTGACGAAGTACAGCGAGAAGGTGGTCACGGCGCTGGCGAACATGGCGGCCGCCATCGTGTTGCGCCGGCCGAACCGGTCGGCCAGGTGGCCGGCCATGGGGCCGGCGAGCATCTCCCCCAGCCCGTAGACGGCCACCGCGGCGCCAGCCTGGGCGAAGCTGTAGCCCCTTCGGGTCAGATACAGGATGAGGAAGATGATGGCGAACGACCCGAACCAGGTGAGGAAGTTGCCGACGACCAGGAACCAGGCGGGACGGGGCAGCTCCCGGATGTTGCGGCGCATCGTTCGGCGCTCGGTCGACTGCTCGCTCACGCGCCCCCCTACGGACCTGCGGCCAGCGTACGCTTCCGCATCGGCGAACTGAATACCGGATACTGGGGGAGTTGCGACCCTGGATCAGGGGACTCGTAAACTTTGGGGTCCCCCGCGGATCGCAGCGAGCGGAGCGAGCGAGATCCGTGGGGTTGAGTACCGTGCCTCGACTTCTGCTGATCGGTTGGGACGGCGCGGACTGGCGCATCCTCGATCCCCTGCTCGAGCGGGGGGCCCTCCCTCATCTCTCCGCCCTCATCGAACGGGGAGGCCGGTCGGTTCTAAGGTCCACGCTGCCGACCCATTCTTGGTCGGCTTGGCCTTCGTTCCTCACCGGAGTCGACCCGGCGGATCACGGCGTCTACGACATCCTGGAGTCTCGGCGGGACGGCGGAAAGCCCTACCCCGTCTCGTTCCGGTCGATCAAGACACGGACGTTCCTTGCCGACCTCAACCGCGCGAGAGTCGAAACGGTCATGGTGAACGTGCCGCTCACGTTCCCTCCTCCCCAGATCAGGGGGAAGCTGATCGCGGGAGGCGTGCTCCCGAAGCGAAGGCCGTTCACCCACCCAGAGAGCCTTGCCCAGGAGCTGGAGGCTGCCGGGGCCCCCTGGCCGATCAACGGGACTTCCTGGGTGACGTTCCGGAACCGGCCCGAGGCGCTGCTGGAGGAGGCCAGGGAGTTCATCCTGGCCCGACAGAGAGGTGCCGAGCATCTCCTCGACACCACCGACTGGGCGGTCGCCTGCGTGGTGTTCGTGGAGACGGACCGCATCCAGCATTGCCTGTCGCAGTACATCTCCAGCGATCACCCCCGCTACGGCGAGTTACGCCGGACCGCGCTGGCCGAGAAGATCGGCGACGTCTATCGCCTGCTGGACGAGGGCCTTGGCCGGTTGGTGGAGCGGACAGGAGAGCAAGACTTGGTCCTGTTCATGAGCGACCATGGGATGCATTCGTGCACTCGCGCCGTGAACATGGACAGGCTGCTGGCGCATCTGGGATTCCTCGAGTTCTCGGCCTCCAGTGCGATCTTCGGGCCCATGCAGTGGGGACCGGTGCGAGTGCTGGCTCGGAAGGTCTACGACGCCCTCGGCCTCCACGGCAAGGTGCCGCTCCCCCATTCGGTCGACTGGTCCAAGACCAGGGCTTACACGAGCGTCCGGTCGACCGGGGAGGGCATCTCGGTCAACCTGGCCGGGCGTGAGCCGAATGGGATCGTGGATCCCGGGGAGTTCGATCGGGTCCGTGATGAGGTGGCCGAGAGGGTCGGCTCGTTCGTGGATCCCGGATCGGGGGAGCGTCCGGTGGCGCGGGTGTGGAGGCGGGAGGAGCTCTTCAAGGGGGCCTACGCGGACCGGGCCCCCGACCTCCTCCTGGAGCCAGCCTCTCTGTACAGCCTGACCCACTCTCGCACGATGGTGGAGCCCGCCGACTGGATCTCCGGGGATCACCGGATGGACGGCGTCCTCGCGGCTGCCGGGCCGACCGTGGACCGGTCGCTGTTCCGGGCACGCCCCTTCCACCTGGTGGATCTGGCCCCGACGATCCTGGCCGCGGTGGGTGCCCCCGCCTCGGTGCAGCACGTCGGCACGATCCTCTCCGCGCTGGTCGGTCGGGCCCCGACCGAGGAGGCGGTGGGCGCCGGCATCCCGGAAGGGTCCGACGTAGAAGGCGGGCCAGGGCTGAACGAGACGGAGGCGGACGAAGTCGAGGAGCACCTTCGGGGACTCGGATACCTCGAGTGACCGCGGAGCACCGGGAACCGATGCTCCATCGGGACCAGGGGTGAGACGCCGGGCCCGGCTGGCCGAGGCGATTCGGGCTGCGCTTCCCAAGGAGAGGTTCGGGGATCACCTGACGATCCTGGCGGGCACCGGCCAGAACATCGCCGGGTTGGCCGTCTTCGTGGTCGCCACGTTTGCCATGAACATCCTCATCTCTCGCGTCTTGGGGGCGTCGGCCCTTGGGGTCATCACGCTGGCAACGCAGGTGGCCTTGGTCGTCGGTGCCGCCACACGATTCGGCATGGACATGGCGGCCGTCCGCAGGGTCGCCATCGACGTGGGAAAGGGTGAGCCCGGGCGCGCCAGGAGCGTGGTGGCCAGGGCTGCGGCCATCTCCGCGGTTGTCAGCGCTGTGGCGGCCCTGGCCCTCGTCCTCGGCTCGGGGACGCTGGCACGAGTTCTCCGCCTGGAAGGCGGGGGTTCGGCTCTGCAGGCAGCCGCCCTGGCCATCCCGTTCGTCGCATTGGCTCAGGTCTACCTGGGGGGTACCCGCGGCCTGAAGATCATGCGCCACACCCTGTACGTCTACTGGGCCGGTCAGCCGGTGGCGTGGATCGTATTGATGGTCGCGGGCTGGGTGTTGTCACGCTCGGCGGGGATGAGCGTGCTCGCGTACGGGCTGTCGTGGGCGGTCGCAACGGGAGCCGGCTGGCTCGTGTGGCAGCGGGAGACTCGTTCCTTCCCGGCGCTTCCTCCCGAGCCGGGGGAGGTCGGAGCGCTGGTCCGCTACGGCGCGCCGAGGGCACCTGCGGCGTTGTTCTCTCAGCTCCTGTTCTGGACGGACTATTTCGTGCTGTCGAGATACGTCTCCGCGAGCGAGCTCGGGGTGTACGCGGCGGCGGTGAGGGTGGCGCAGGCGTTGGTGCTCCTGCTCACGGCGCTCAACTACATGTTCAGCCCGTTCGTCGCCGATCTCCACTCGCGGGGCGAGCGAGACCGCCTGGACCGCCTCTACAAGGCGCTCACGAGGTGGACCCTGGCCGGGACGATGCCGCTGCTGCTCCTCTTCCTGATCGTGCCCGGCCCGGTGCTGCAGGTCTTCGGGCAGAACTTCGAAGGCGGAAGCACGGCCCTTCGCATCTTGCTCGTCGGCCAGATCGTGCATGTGGCCGTCGGCAGCGTCGGGTTCATCCTGATCATGGTGGGCCGGACCGGGTGGGACCTGGTCGTGTACGGCGCATCGTTCGTGCTGGACCTGGTCGTCGCGCTGGCCCTGGCTCCCCGACTGGGGGCGGAGGGCGCCGCGATCGCCCAGACGGTCACGATGGTTGTCTCGACCGCCGGTCGCCTGTACCTGGTCTGGCGGTTCGTCAACATCCAGCCCTTCCACCGTAACTACCTGCGCCTGGCGCCGCCCGCCGCAGCCGGGGCCCTGGTGATGCTGGCCGTTCACGCCGCGATGAGTGGCACGTCCTGGGCGGCCGACCTGCTGGCCAGTGGGGCAGCCGGAACCTTGGCCTACCTTGCCGTTCTGCTCTTGCTCGGCCTCACGCCGACCGAGCGGGAGGCGCTCGTTCGTGTCGTGCGGAGGAGCCCTTCCACGTAACTTCAGCGGTCGGTGTACCCTACCGATCCAGATCACATGAAGCGGCTCTTCGCGCTCGCACTCGTTATCGGTGTGGCCTGCGGGCAGGCCCAGCCTGCCGTGACGATCCTTCCGAGGTCCACGGAAGAGGCGAACCCGCGACAGGCCGCCGAGGATCTCGAAGGCGCCATCCGGGGGGAGTCGGCCGGAGTGTCGCCGGGAGTATCTCTTGTCCCTCTGTCGATCCCGGAGTTCATCTTCGGACCCGCAACCGCAGTGGCCGAGGTCCAGCCACCCAGCTGGACGTTGGCGGGGCTGATCCCCAAGCACCGCAAGCTTACGGTCCGACCCTTGCCCTCGGGCCAGGGGACGTCCGCGATCAACCTCATCGAGGTCTCGACGTTCGAAGAGCGGTGGGGGCGCCTGATGACTCCGGCCCAGCGAACGATCTTCGCGGCCTTCGCCGAGGACGAGGATCTCGGCGAGTGGCTGGTCATCGTCAACGACGTGGAAGTTACGGACGGTCCGGACCCGGTCCCACTCACCGCGTACCGTTGGACCCGGGTGGCCGTGGAGGCCTACGCACTGTGCGGGATCCCGCCCTCGGAGATCGACGACTGCACGAGGGCCTTCTATCACTCGTCCGAGACGATGTTGGTCGGCGTGGGGGCGCGGTTCGCCGACCGCTGATCAGGGGCCTCCGCCCGCCAGCCGCAAGGCCTCGGCTACCGCCTCCTCGGGCGTGTCCACGCGAGTAAACGCCTCGACCTTCGTGCCCCCCTTGGAGAGCTCCCACGTCCCAAGCCCGACGACGGGGACACCGGTCTTCAGGGCGAAGGCGATCTCCGAGAGCGTCCCGAACTCCCCGGCCACCGCGATGACCGCGTCCGATGCTCGGATGATGAGCGCGTTGCGCATCTCGCCCATGCCGGTGGGGATCGAGAACGACAGGTAGCGGTTGGCCGCGGCCCGGCCGGCCCCGGGGAGGATGCCGATGCTCGTGCCGCCCTCCGAGGCCGCCCCCCGCGCGCCGGCCTCCATCACCCCGCCCAGCCCTCCGCACACCAGGACCGCTCCAGCCCGAGCGAGGAGCCGCCCGATCTCCTCGGCCTGGTCGGCCACTTCCGGGGAGGCCGGATCGGGCCCGCACAGGGCGACGTACACGGCCATGAGCGTCAGCCCCAGGTCCGCCCGAGCATGGAGGCGAGCAGCGCCACCGCCCCCTGCTTGTCGAGCGGCTCGTTGCCGTTCCCGCACTTGGGCGACTGCACGCAGGAGGGGCAACCCCTCGCACACGGGCACTGCCGAACGGCCTCGAACGTCGCCTCGAGGAGGCGACGGCCTGATTCGTAGCCCCTCTCGGCGATCCCCGCGCCCCCGGGGTAGCCGTCGTAGATGAAGATCGTGGGTGCCCCCGTGTCCGGATGGAACGCGGTGGACACCCCGCCCACGTCCCACCGGTCGCAGGTGGCCACCAGCGGGAGCAGGCCGATGGCGGCGTGCTCCGCGGCGTGCGCCGAGCCGGGGAGCATGGCCGGCTTGACCTGGGCCCGCAGCAGCAGCCGCCTGGGGAGCAGCCACCACAGGGCCCTGGTGACGAGGGTCTGCGGGGGTAGGGACAAGGGGACCTCGTCGATCACCTCCTGGGTGGAGGAGAGCTTGCGCTGGAACCCCACGACCTGGCGGGTCACCCTGACGTCCCCGAAGGACGAGGGCGTCTCTTCGACCTCCCGCCCGCGCAGGACGCCGAGCACCTCGATATCCGTGGTGTCGCGGGTCTGCGTGTAGTAGTCGGCCTCGCTCCGTCCGACCAGGGCCACCTTCCTCTCGAGGTCGAGCGCGCTCACTTCGAACTGCTCGCCCTGGTGCAGATACACCGCGCCGGGATGCACGTGCCAGAAGGCCCGAGCCTCGTCGACGGTGCCGAGCAGCCCGCCCGTCTCCTGGTCCACGATGGCGAACAGATCCCCGGACGCGGAGCGGATGTCCACCAGCCGATGGGGAGACCGCCGCGCCGGATGATGGAGCAGTCCCCGGCGCCGGACGAGTTCGCCGCTCTCCACCATCCGATCGGCGGCGCGGGCTGCGCTCTCCCCGAGCACCTCGAGCTCATCCTGGGCCATCGGCTGCTCGCGCGCGGCGCAGGCCAGATGAGGCTCCAGGACGTAGGGATTCGTGGGATCGACCACGGCCGCCTCGGCCGGCTTCGAGAACAGATCGTCCGGATGGTGTACCAGGTACTGGTCGAGTGGGTCGTCCTGAGCCACCAGCACAGCCAGCGAGGAGTCCGATCGGCGCCCCGCCCTCCCGGCTTGCTGCCACATCGACGCCCGCGTTCCCGGATAGCCCGCCAGCAGGGCGGCGTCGAGCGATCCGACGTCGATCCCCAGCTCGAGGGCGGTCGTCGCCGCCACCCCCAGGAGCTCGCCCCCGAACAACGCTCGCTCCAGCTCGCGTCGCTCCTGGGGCAGGAAGCCGGCGCGGTACGCCTTGACCCGACGCTTCAGGCTCGCCGGAAGGCCCCGCCGGGTGAACTCGGCCACGAGCTCCGCCGCGCGGCGGGACCGGCAGAAGGCGATGGTCCTGGCTTCGGCCTCGATCAGCCGCCCCAGCAACCAGGAGGTCTCGGACACCGAGCTCCGCCGCAGGCCGAGCTCCTCGTCTATGAGGGGCGGGTTCCACAGGACGAACAGCTTCTCGCCCCGCGGGGAGGCGTCCTCGGCCACCTCCGAGAAGGGCAGCCCCACCAGGCGCTCAGCCAGCTCGGCCGGGTTCCCGACGGTGGCAGAGGCCAGGACGAACTGGGGCCGGCCGCCGTAGTGGGCGACGAGCCGCCGGAGGCGCCTCAGGATCATCGCCACGTGGGAGCCGAACACGCCACGGGCGACGTGGGCCTCGTCCACCACCACCAGGGCCAGGCGGAGGAAGAAGTCGGCCCACCTGGCATGTCCGGGCAGGATGCTCGCGTGGAGCATGTCGGGATTGCTCATGACCAGGTTGGCGTTCCTCCGGATGAGGGGGCGCTCCGGCTGCGGCGTGTCGCCGTCATACACGCCCGCTCGCACCTGGGGCAGCCGAAGCTCCCGAACCTGCCGGAGCTGGTCGCGGGCCAGGGCCTTGGTGGGGAACAGATACAGCGCCGTCCGCTTCTCGTCGGCCAGGACGGTGCGGGCGAAGGCCAGGTTGTAGACCAACGTCTTCCCGGATGCGGTCCCTGTGGCCATGATCACGTTGTCGCCTTGCTCCAGCAGGCGCAGCGCCCCGCTTTGATGGGGATAGAGGCCCTCCACCCCGAGCAAGGAGAGGCGCTGGCGAAGCGTGTCGGGGAGGTCCGGAAGGGGGTCCGGGGTGGGATTCCGCGCCTCCAGGACCTCGACGTGGGCGAGGGACTCCTCGCCGCCGTCCACGCTGGCCAGCTCCTCTACGAACGTGCGCGCGTCCACGGAGAAGATGCTAGGCGGTCGTGGTGACGCGGACCTTTCAGTCCGGAGGGGCCGCAGCCTGCGGTCGGATGTAGGTCCGCCAGACGTCGGCGAAGTATCGCAAGAGTTTGAACTCGCCGCGGTAGTGCACAAGCTCGTAGACGATTAGAGCGATGAAGGCGACGCTGGTGTACTCGCGGACGACGACCCTCCGAACGTCAGGGTCGGCGTCGAACACGCCCGAGAACAACGAGGGGAGGAACTGGAGGTACGGGTCGATCAGCGGGTCGAAGAGCTGGAAGAGCCACAGGCCCAGGAGCGCGTAGGCCTCCCATCGGAGGAAGCGGAACTTGAACAGCGCTACCGCGGCGAACAGCCCCTGCACCGTGGTGAGGAGGATCTCCACCCGCTGCTGGTAGTCGAACTCGATGGCGAACCCCGCCTCGCCCCGCACGGCGTGCGTGATGGCGAACACCAGCGGGATCATGGCGATGAGCAGCGTCCACTGGTTGATCTTCGCCGCCACGATGTTCATGAACGCTTGTTGGACTCGCGCCTGCCGGCTCCAGTAGATGACGGTGAAGAACTCCGGGAACTCGGAGAGGAGGGGGGCGACCCACTGGAGCAACAGGTAGGCGGGGACATGGATGAACACGCCGATGTCCTGCATGCCGTGCACGAACGGCTCGGCGGCGAAGAGCAGCACCATGCCGCCCAACAGGAAGGCTCCGATGGCGAAGTTGCGCTGGAAGACCCGCGACCCCGTCTCCATGACCCGCTTCGGCACCCCCCGGAGCAGCTCGACCTCCTCGGCCTCGGCGGGGGGGAGCCTTGACAGCATCAGGAGATAGCCGGCAAACATGGCCACGAGAATGCCGGTGTCCAGGATGCCGAGCGTCCCTCGGAGGACCCACAGGAACGAGTAGGTGGAAGGGACGGTGAGGGCGACGATCTCCACCGCGTGGTGCGGCGCGATGTCGAGATAGCCGGGCCACCGCCCCTGCCGGGACAGCACCCTACGGCCGATCAGGAAGATGACCGGGAGAGCCGCCCCCACCAGCAACCGGTTCGCCCCCGTGAAGTTGGCCGTGACCAGGTGGAGCTGGGCCGGATCGCGGGCGGCGTTCCTGGCCAGGACGGCCTCCACCGCGAACTCAGGGGAGACCTGGAGGAAGGCGAGGATGGCCAGGGCCATGCCGCGAGACATGAAGAACGCGGCGATCTCAGTGGCCCAGGCGATGGCCAGCGTGGCCCCGATGACCGCGGGGAAGGGCCAGACCTTGGCGAAGATGCCGCCCTTCAGCGGCTCGTGGAGCCCCAGGACGGCAAGGAGGCGTCTCACGTCAAGGCTCTCTCGATGGCTCCCAGGTTCCGCGGCGCGGGGCCTACCGGCCCGCGACGCCGTCGGCCCGCATGTCAGCGTAGACCGAGGGGGCACGGGGGGAGAGGAACACGACGCTTTGGTCTCCCACGGTCCCCACGGTGGCAGGGACCAGAAGATTGTTCACGCGGCCGGGCGGGACCTGCGTCGCGGTCAGTCCCAGGTCGACCAGTGTCTTGAGGCTGAGATCGGTCCGGACGTTCCGCCAACCGACGGTGATCCACTTGAATAGCTTGCCGGGATTCCTATCGAAGCTAGACCTGAGCTTGGTCAGCGCGGCCAGGAAGAGTCGCCCATGGTTCATGGACCTTCCGAAGTCCCCTCCCGGGACCGAGTGGCGATCGCGGGCGAAGGCCAGGGCTTCCTCTCCCGTCAGATGATGGCGGCCGGCCGAGAAGTTGGAGCCGGAGGCCTCGTCGCGCATGGCTCGGGGGATGTGAAGCTTCAGCCCGCCGATCCCGTCGACCATCCTGATGAGGCCGTTGAAGGACGTCAGGAGCCAGAAGTCGATCCGGATCCCTGTCAGGTTCTCGATGGTCCTGACCATGAGAGGCGGGCCGCCCAGAACCATGGCGGTGTTGATCTTGGCGACGCCGTGTCCCGGGATGGACACCCAGGAGTCCCTGGGGAAGCCGAGGATGGTGGCGCGACGCCGGCGAGGGTTCACCCCGATCAGGTGGATCGAGTCGGCGCGCATCCGGGAGACGTTCTCACCAGGGCGGGCGTCGCTTCCGAGGGCAAGGATGAAGAGGGGTCGGTTGCCCTCGAGCGCGGGGACGAAGGACGCCCCGTGCGCGGACTGGATCTCCACGGCTGGCTCCGATGCCTGGGCCGGGTTCGGCATCTCTCGGATCCCGAGGACCGCGGCCGAGGCCACGACCACGAGGAGGAGGACGATCGCTCCCAGTCGCAGCGCCCAACGGGACTTGAGGGGAGCCAGGCGGGTCCGCTTCCTGTGACGGGGCCCTCTCATGAGGATGGACCGGCCTGAGGAGAGGGGATGCCCAAGGCCAACCGCCTGGTCGCCTCAGGTAGAAGCATCCGCACCGTGACGGTGGCGCTCGGGTATCCCACGATCAGCCAACCGCCCCTGCCGGGCCTCAGAAGATAGCTCCCCTGGCCGACCACCTCGACTCGATCCCCGTCCAGCAGCGTGCCGTCGGCGCGAAAGACCACATTGGCAATAGCGGCGTGTGGCCGGCCCCGCGGGTCGAGCAAGACGCGCACGCCCAGAGATGAGCGCCCGGCCGCCAGCCCGGCGAGCTGGGGGCCGATGTCCCCGGGGGTGAGCGACTTGGCATCGGAGATCGCGCGATCTCTCACCGAAGGGGCGAATGCATCCCAGGCGTCGTCGGGGACGTTCTTCCACGACAGGGGGTCGAGGAACACTCGGTCGTAGAAGCGGCTCAGGGTGGTCTGGATGCCGGCCGCCACGTCCCGCGCCGCTCGATGTCTGACTCTCCCCGTGGACGAGGCTGCCACGTTCACCAGCGGAAGGACGAACGGCGGGCGGGGAGGCTGAGACATGGGATTCGGGGAGGCGGCCGGAGGCCGGGTGACCACGGTGGGCCGCAGGGTGATCCCCAGGGGAACGGCAACCCCGAGCAAGACAAGGGCGAGCCCTATGAGCACCAATCGAGACCTCAGCCAGCGACTGCTGGTCGCCGGGCGCCGATACCTTCCAAGGATGAAGCCATCCTCCGGGGGCGATGAGGCGGAGGGCTCGACGACGCCGAGCGAATCTCGGTCCGGAGGCTGCCTGGACGGTGCGGCCGGGCGCATCGGGCAGGCAGGTTAGCAGCCCCGGGACGCATTTCAACCTGGAGCGGAGGATCTGGGAGCTGGAGCCTGATGTTAGACTGGCCGTCCCATGGACCTGGACGTGGAGACCACTCGCCGGGGGGAGGCGAGCGTCCTCACCCTCAGAGGGGAGATCGACGTCTACACGGCCCCCCGACTCCGCCAGACGATCGTCGACCTCGTCGACGGCGGAGCAGCCCATATCGTCGTGGACATGCAGAAGGTGGACTTCCTCGATTCGACGGGGCTGGGCGTGCTGGTGGAGGGGTTGAAGAGGATCAAGGGCAAGGACGGAACCCTCTCGATCGTGGCGACACACGAGAAGATCCTGAAGATCTTCGACATCACCGGCCTGAACAAGGCGTTCGCCATCCATGGCTCCATCGAGGACGCCTTCGCGGAGTCCGTCCCCGAGGCATGACTGTTCCGCGCGCAGAGCCGGCGCCGACGGCCCCGGAGCTTGAGCTCGAGTTCCCACCGAAGCCCGAGTTCGTACGACTGGCCCGGCACGCCGTGGCGGCCCTGGGCCGGCTCCACGAGGCCCCGGCCGACGTCGTCGATGACATCAAGCTGGCGGTCTCGGAGGCATGCACCACCGCAGTTCTCTCGAGCGCCGCCGCCGCGGCGCAGGACCCCATCCATGTGAGTGCCCTCGCGGACTCCGGTCGGATGCTGATCGAGGTGGTCGATCCCGCATCGGGGTTGCTGCGTGAGGTGATCGGATCTCCCACAGAGCTCGATACGGAGGACCTCCCCTTCGAGCGGATGCTCTCGCTCCCCGTTATCCGCGGATTGGTGGACGAGGTAGCGGTGGCCCCGAATGAGCGGGGGGGAGTGGCCGTTCGCATGGTCGTCTCCCTCGGGGGTCCAGGGGGGTAGCCGCAGCTGGACCCGCTGTCCTCCCGGCTGCTCCGTTGGGGGATCGTGTCCTGGTCGCTCATCGGCATCTTGATCCTGGGGTACCTCTTGTATCGCTACGCCCTGTACCCGTTCCGGATCATCGTGGCGCCCCTCCTCATCGCCCTGGTGATCGTGTACCTCCTGAACCCGATCGTCTCTCGACTTCAGGCCCGCGGGGTGTCCCGGATCCTCGGCACCCTGCTGACCTACATCGTGTTCCTGGGCGTGGTGGGAATCCTGCTCCGGTTCCTCATTCCAGTGGTGGCTCATCAGGTGTCGGGCTTCGTGGAATCCGTGCCGGACCTGCTTTCGAACGCATCGGTCGGACTCACCAGGCTGGCCCGGAGGCTGAACCTGAATGTCGACGCGAGCGACGTGTTCTCCGGCCTCAGCCCCGGCGGTGGGGCGGGCGGATTCATCTCACGCATCTTCAGCTTCACGGCCGGCGTGCTTCACGTGATGCTGATCGTCGTGTTCGGGATCGTCGTGGGTTTCTACCTGTTGGTCGACCTGCCGAAGTTCCAGCGCTCCGCCATCGCGCTGATCCCGGCGAGACGGCACGACGAGGTCCTGTCGCTCCTGGAGAAGATGGGAGCGGCGCTGGGAGGATTCTTCCGCGGGCAGCTGCTCGTCGCGCTGTTCGTTGGGCTGGCGTCGATGCTTGCCCTCTACATCGTGGGCCTGCCCTATTGGGCGCTGGTGGGCGCGGTGGCGGGTCTCTTCAACCTCATCCCTCTGGTCGGCCCGTTCATCGGAGCCATCCCGGCCCTGTTCATAGCCTTCACCACTGACAGCAGCGCGGGGGTGCTGACTCTGGATCCCGGCTGGCCGCTCGCGATCGGTGCCTCGGTCGCCCTCCTGGTCGTGCAGCAGATCGACAATCACATCGTCAGCCCGAACGTGGTGGCCCGGACGGTGAAGCTGCATCCCGTGACGGTGATGCTGGGATTGCTCGTCGGAGGGACCCTGCTCGGGCTGTGGGGGATGCTCCTCGCCGTTCCCGTGATCGCCGCGGCGAAGATCCTCGTCCTCCACGTGTGGGATACGAGGATGCAGTGGCCGCCGCCGTCGGCGGGAGAGGCGCGTGTGGCGGGGAAACCGGCGATCGCCGAACGGGAAGAGCCGGCCGGGCCCGAGGAGCGTCACTCGGTTCCCACCCGCTCCCTGTAGGCCTCCGCCGGAGCCCAAGGAAGGGACCTGCGCTTGGGGGAGCCGCCGTGAGGCTCCGCTATAATGCCCGCCGACCAGCAGCTTTGCGCCCCTCGCGGTGCCGTCCACACCGAAAACAGGAGGACTCTTCGAGATGCCGTTCCTCGCGCAGGAGGGTGGCGCCATCGATGCCGTGTTCCGGTCCTTCGAGAACAACGCCCTCTGGGTCATCTTCGCTGTCTCGCTCCTGGCGCTCTTCGTGGCCCTGTACTTCAGCCGGGAGGTGCTCGCCGCTCCCGAGGGGACCGAGAAGATGCGAGAGATCGCCCGCGCCATCCAGGTGGGGAGCCGGGCCTACCTGAACCGCCAGTTCCGCACCCTCGCCGTCTTCCTGGCGATCCTCATGGTGGCGCTGTTCTTCGTGCTCCCGGCGCAGAGCACCCCGACGCACTCCGAGCTGTCGATCCGGCTGGGTCGCTCCATCGCGTTCATCCTCGGCGCAGGCTTCTCTGCCATCACCGGATTCACCGGGATGTGGCTGGCTGTGCGGGGCAACGTCCGGGTAGCCAACGCCGCTCGCGAAAGCGGCCTTCGCCGGGCACTGCGCCTGGCTTTCCGCACGGGTGGGGTGGCCGGGATGTTCACGGTGGGCCTCGGCCTGCTGGGCGCCACCGTCATCCTCATCATCTACAAACAGGACGCGGCGAGCGTGCTGGTGGGCTTCGGCTTCGGCGGGGCGCTCCTGGCGATGTTCATGCGGGTGGGCGGAGGCATCTTCACCAAGGCGGCCGACGTGGGAGCGGACCTCGTGGGGAAGGTGGAGAAGGGCATCCCCGAGGACGACCCTCGCAACGCCGCCACGATCGCCGACAACGTGGGCGACAACGTGGGCGACTGCGCCGGGATGGCGGCCGACCTGTTCGAGTCCTACGAGGTGACCCTGGTGGCGTC
>JBOGVA010000010.1:0-4251 GCA_050692195.1 Actinomycetota bacterium
CCGGATTCTCGTGGATCGAGCTGCCCGTGTTCGGGCCGAACGAGCCGAAGCACGACGGGGGAATCGTCGACTCCGAACCCGGTCTCTACTTCGTCGGCCTCCGGTTCCTGTACTCGAAGTCGTCGGAGCAGATCCACGGGGTCGGCCGGGACGCCGCCCGCATCGCTGACGCGATCGCCGCCCGCCAGACGCAACGAGTGGCGGTCGCCCGCTGAGAGGTTCAGGCGGTGGGTGGGCGCCGTGGACTTGAGAAGTCCGCGTCGCTGCTCGTGGGCGCCTGCTCGTGGGCGCTGGTGGTTTCGAACCACCGACCTCCGCCGTGTAAGGGCAAGGAAGACGACGCTTCTACCAGCGACGATTCAGAGAAGCCCTCGTCAGACGGCGAAAACGATTAGCTCCGTTGCCATACATTCGTTCGCATCCGTTTGTACGCCTCCTGTGGCACGTAGGTGGCACGCGGAGGGATGCGATCCTGACGGAGCCTTTGTCTTGAAGACCACCCAGGGGCCTTGGGGTCCTTAGCTCGTCACCTCCGGGGCCCTGGCGACACGCAGCAGTCTCAGAGCGAGGACGATCGTGCAGGAGAACCACACGGCAACCGTCCCTCGCTGTAGAAGACCTGCCCAGTCGTGGAGGGGCGCGTCATCCGGCACCGCAAGAGGACCGGTCCCCAGGAACAGGACGGCGACCACGATGCCACTGCCGATAGAGTAGGAAGCCAGACTCCTCCACGATTGGTCACGGGCCATCCGCCGAGAGAGGACGATCAAGCCCAATCCAGCAGGCAGGAAGGCCGTGTAGGCGCCCACGACGTGCGCGGGCGGGACGATGTAATCGCCGCGGGCATCCAGTGCCCAGGGGAAAAGGCCGGCGAGCATGAGCCCTACTCCGCTCAGTGCCAGGAGCGCGGGTCCGGCAACACCTCGGCGGGTCGGTCGCATCCCCAGGTGAAGCCCAAGGGCGAAGACGATCACGAGCAGCCCGAAGACGAGGAAGTTGGCGTTCTGTATCCAGCCGTTCGGTCCGGCCGCCAGGGCGCTGACGGGCTCGGCCACGTGGCTGTACCCCGGACGGAACAGGGCCTGCAGGACGAAGGCCACGGTGAACAGGATGGGGCCGACGATCCCTGCCCAGGCCAGCAGACCAGTCACCGGAGGCCGTCCTGATGCCTGGGCTACCCCTTCTCCCACCGGTCGAGTATCCACGCGAGCGCTCATCGCTACCGCCTCCTTGATCAGTCGTCCCTTGCTCGGCAATGGTCCGGCAGCCGCCCATTCGTCGGCTAGGACAACTTTTGAACCGGAGTGCGGAACACTCGGAGCAGGGAGTTCAGGGGGTAATCGCTGCGGCCTCGCTACGTCCAACGCCACGATCGAGCGGCCGGATGTTGTGGTTGAGCCGGAAGACATTGTCGGGGTCGTATAGCCCCTTGATGCTCCTCAGTCGCCCGTACGTGTCCTCTCCATAGGCCACAGCCACCCGGTCCTGCTCATCGCGGTCGAGGAAATTGAGGTAGACGCCGGTCTGGTGGGGTTCCAGAGCGCCGAAGAAGGCCCGGGTCCACTCGGTCTCCTGATCCCCGATCGACTGATGCGGAAGCCACACGCCGTTGACATTGACGTTGTGAGCGGCGCGGCGGTTCGAGTAGGCGGTGGCACCCTCGTCGACATCCGCTACGGCGCCGCCCAGTTGGAAGATGACAGTGTAGCTCCATGGGGATCCGATCAGTGACGAGTGCTCGACGAGCGTGTCGATGAGGGGATCCTCCAATGGCCCGGCCTCCACCGACTTCCAGTAGTAGTGCCAGCCGTGGGGAACTCCCGCATCGACGATGGATTGGAGAGCCGTGTAGGGACGAGGGGCGACTATGTCGAGGAGCGGCCGCCCGAAGGTCCGCATCGGCGCGAGCGCGCGCTCGGCCTCTTCCCCGTCGCCCAGGTGGAGCAGCGCAACGACGCACACCGGACGCTCGTGGAGCTCGACGGTTAGGAAGGGCAGGGGTGGCGCCTTGCGCAGGGCCAGGATGCTGTTCACCTCCCGCGGCGCACGATCGGCGAACTCTCGATAGAACCGCAGCACCTCGGGCGCGTCTTCCAGGGCCCAGATCACCAGCCCGGCCAGAACCTCCGGCCCCACTGGGTGCAGGCGGTAGGTAAACGAAGTCACCACGCCGAAGCTGCCGCCGCCTCCGCGCAGCGCCCAGAAGAGGTCGGGATGCTCGTGCTCGTCGGCCGTGACCCGGCGTCCGTCGGCAAGCACCACATCCGCCGACAGGAGATTGTCGATGGTCAGGCCATGGCGGCGCATCAGCCAGCCGAGGCCTCCGCCGAGCGTCAGCCCCGCGATCCCGGTCTCAGACATCTGCCCGCCGGTCGTGGCTAGGCCGAAGGCCTGCGTGGCGGCATCGAACTCCCCCCACCGGAGCCCGGCGCCGGCTCGAGCCGTTCGGGCCGCGGGATCGACCTGCATGGCCTTCATTGGAGAGAGATCGACCACCACACCGTCATCGCAAACGCTGGTCCCGGCCACGCTATGGCCGCCTCCGCGAACCGCGATCGGAAGCTCACGCGCGCGTGCGAATCGGAGGGCCGCGGCGACGTCGGACGGACCGGTGCAGCCCGCAATGAATGCGGGGTGACGGTCGATGGCGCCGTTCCAGATCCCCCGGGCCTGGTCATAATCGGGGTCCCCCGGCGTGAGGACCCAGCCCTCGAAGCCCGGAATGGAGGCGCGAGGCGGTTGGCCTGCCGCGGGCGCGGAGGATGACGTCACCCCCATGTCGTCGAGCGGAGATCGTCTCCGGGCTTTCGGACGAGCCTTCCTCTCTCGCATTCGCGTATGGGCCTCGGGCCCCTCGTTCCAGGTTGGGAGGGCGCGGGCCAGGTCGCGGCGTCCTTCTACACGGATGCCGCCGGACCTCAGCGCATCGCCCCACCCGATGCGGCCAAGGTGCCACAGAGCAAAGCCGTGCGGATCCGTGATCGTGACGATGAGATCCTCTTCGAAGCCGGGATGCTTGCGACAGACCTCCACCTCCCGGTCCTGAACCAGGAGCCACAGCCGGATCCGCCGCCCACGCTGGAAGTCGAAGCGGACCACGACCCGTCCCTCGGGGACGTGGTCGCTGTTCCAGAACGTGTTGCACCAGGACCAGATCACCACGTCGGGATCGGAGTGCTGGAATGTGACGTTCATCCATTTCTCTGCCCATCCCCCCATGGCGTGCAGGACAGACTCGAGATCCCGACCGGCCTGGGTCACCTCGTACACCGAGCCGTGGCCATCGGGTTTGGGTCGGATCTCGATGACCCCGACCCTCTCGAGCTCGCGCAACCGTTTCGTCAGGAGCGCCCGAGACAGCATCGGTGCCCCCGCGGCGATCTCGTTGAACGTCCGGCACCCCAGCAGGAGGTTGCGAAGGATGATGGGGGTCCAGCGCTCGGCCAGGACCTCTGAGGCCCGGGCGATGGGGCAGAACTGACCGTAGGTACGCACGGTCGAAGTGTGGTCCTCTGCCCCAAGCGGGGCAAGTTCAAATTGTGAACCGTTAGCTCGGTTGGCTATGCGTTTGGACTGGTACCGCTTCTGTGGCACGTATGTGGCACGCGAGAGAATTCCCACCCCCCCAAACGTCCTGGGGCCTGGCCCAGGTCAGATCCTCCTCGAATCCAGGGCATGGCGTCACAGGCAGCAGGGGTATCTCGTCTCCAGAGGTGACCGCCCGGGTGACCGCCCGAAGGTGGATCGAGAAGGAGGCACCCATGAAAGTGTTCGTCGCCGGAGCTACCGGTGCGATCGGCGCTCAGCTCGTCCCCCAGCTGGCCGCCGCCGGTCACGACGTGACAGGCATGACCCGGTCGCCGGCCAAGACCGACGCCCTGCGGGCCTTGGGCGCCCGGCCGGTCGTGGCCGACGCGCTCGATCCCGACGCGGTCGCCCGCGCCGTGGCCGAGACCGAGCCCGAGGTGATCGTCCACCAGCTCACCGCCCTCAAGGGGGAGCCGGGCCTGAGGGACATGAGGCACCCCGACCGCTTCGGCGCCATGACCAACCGTCTGCGCACCGAGGGCACCGACCACCTGCTGGCCGCGGGCCGGGCCGTCGGCATCCGCCGCTTCATCGCCCAGAGCATCGTAAGCATCGGCACCTACGTCCGCACCGGCGGTCCGGTCAAGACCGAGGAGGACCCGCTGGACCTCGATCTGCCGACCAAGGTGCGCTCCGGCGCCGACGCCCTCCGCTACCTCGAGG
>JBOGVA010000011.1:0-37087 GCA_050692195.1 Actinomycetota bacterium
GATCGCTTCGGCTCCGCACTGGCCGGGGCGGACTTCAACATGGACGGCTTCGCCGATCTCTCCATCGGCGTGGCCCGGGAGACGGTTGGGGGCTCCGCCGGCACCGGCGCGGTGAACACGCTCTATGGCTCGGCCGCGGGACTGCAGGCCACGTCGCCGGCGGACCAGCTGTGGCACGAAGGCATCTCCGGCGTTCAGGGTGAGCCGGCCCCGGGGAACGCCTTCGGGTCCGCCCTGGCGGCCTGACCGTGCGGCAATAGGGCCGAGTCGCGACAGATGAGCAGCAAGGGTGCGGCGGACCCCGCAGGCGGGATCGGTTCCACTCGCGACGCGATGAGCATCGATCTTGCCGAGTTCCAGAAGCTCCGGGACGAGATCACCGGCCGGATGCAACTTCAAACCACCATCGTGGGGGCACAGTTGGCGGTGCTCGGGACCGGCCTCTCTCTGCTCACGACGTCCCCGGAGATCCTGCTCGGGCTCGCGGCGATCTCGAGCTTCCTCTGGCTGCTCTGGCTCGACCACGCGGAGCAGGTCCACAAGATCGGCCTCTACGTCGGGTCCGTCCTGGCTCCCCGTTTGGGGCGCGTCGGTCCCGGCGCGCTCGGATGGGAGCGGTTCCTGCGCGATCTCGACCGGGGGCACCCAGAGGGTCGGCGAGTCGGGAACTACGTCGCCGTCCTGTTCGGGGGGTCATCGGCATTCCTGTCGATCACGTACGGAGCCAGGATGCTCGACGTGTCCGACGGGACGACCTGGCCGTTCCTCGGCCGCCTCATCGGGCTGCTGCTCGTTCTCTCTCTCCTGGTGGTCGCGGCCTCGCGCCATCGCCTCTACGTCCGGCTCGCCCACGAGGTCAGTGGAAGACTGCTGGCTCCGGAGGAAGCCGCTTTCGATGCCGCTACGGAGGGGGGCCAGCCGGTTCCTGGCGGGCAGTCACCTTGAGCCTGTCTCCGGGATGGATGAGGGTATCGGTGAGCTCGTTCAGGCTCATGAGCTGGTCGACCGACATGCCGTGCCGCGTGGCGATCGCATAGAGGGTATCTCCGGGCTCCACCACATAGACATCGCCCCTTTTTGGGCGTTCGGACGGTTCGGCCGGCAATGGCTTCTCCGTGGAGCCCGAGGCGACGGCTCGGATCCGGCGACGAACCCGACGGCGATACCCATCCATATCGATCCCACCCGGATCGATCTTGCCCCTCGCCGAGGCCCATTCCTTATGCCCGCAGTTGTGAACCACCAATCCATCGGCCACATAGGACTCATCTTCGGCGACCGAGAGGTTGTAGACGTCCCGCGCTACGCTGGCCTCAACCGACCGAACGCGAGTAACCCACCAGTCGCCCAGGATGACCCCTTGGCTGCGGCTGGAGGCGTAGGATCGTGCCTTGACGATCCACTGCTCACGCTGAGGTCCTCTTCGGCCCTCAATGGAGTATTGGGTGGCTTCGGCACGGCGGTGGTACATGGCCGTGGCGTAGCCTCTCGCTTGCGCAAGCAGTTTGATGCCGATGGCAAGGGCCTTGCTGACCGTCCCGGCTTCGACGAAGCCAGGGTATGGTTCGTGCCCGTCGTCGAACCAGTACCCATCAAGGATGGCCTGTCCCGCTTTCGGTGCGAAGAATGCCCATGTCGGTGTTTCCCACCGGCGCCCTGACCGAACTCGGCTCTCACCCAGGAGGTAAAGGCCGCCCCGGTCGCTATGCGAACAACGACACAGGAACCGCGCTGCGGCTTGGGCC
The DNA here is from genome assembly GCA_050692195.1 of Actinomycetota bacterium. Lineage (GTDB taxonomy): Bacteria > Actinomycetota > UBA4738 > UBA4738 > UBA4738 > JBOGVA01. The sequence continues at coordinate 1,746 of JBOGVA010000011.1, forward strand.
GAGCCTTCCAGCCTGCCGCGGCGATCCTCTCCAAGACTTCGTCGGCCTCGGTTGATCCCACACTGTGGTAAAGGGCTCCCTTGCTGATCCACCCCTCCGCGAGCCAGTTGCCGAGAACCCAAGCCTGTTCAGGGCTGACAGGCTCGTTGCCCGGCTCAGTGGGGATGATCGGCGAGGCCCAGTGCCGCCCAGCCATCCGTTCGGCTTTAACCCATCCGAACGGTCCCCACTTACGGTAGTTGCCCCCCGGCCTTTCCGGTAGGTAACCGCGGCGGACCGAAGGCGACCAGAACGGATGCTCAGGCGTTACCAAGAGTCCCGGGTGCCCGTGGCCCCGGAGACGGACAGTCTCTGCATGCCTGTGCCCGACGTCCATGACCGGACGCCATCGGTTTCGGTGAGTCCAGACTTGATCCCCGACCGAGACAGTTTCGATGGGGACCAGTCCAGTCTTTGTGAGAATGATCACGCCAGCTGGAAAGCAAAGCCACGCTGCCGTGTGCTTGACTCCAATGAGCAGGGTCGCGAAAACGGTCTCGCAGGTCTCCAGAAGGTCCCCGCTCCAGGCCTCCCCCGTTCCGTCGTTCTCGACCTCGACCCCGATCGTGTAGGCGTTGCCTGAGTCCTTCGGGATCGCCCGCCAAGGCCCACCGTACCCGGCGTGATTGGCGCGACCCGCGGCGAGCAGGTACACCGTGCCGTCCCGGCCTATGAGGACGTTGCAGAGTGGTCCGGGCAGGAAGCGTCCGTCCGGCAGCATCCGCCCCTTCACGCAGATCCCCAGCGCGGGCGCGGTCCCAGAGCGCGAGTTCGACGCGGTGTGGTGAAACATCACTCCCTTGGGAGCAAACGAGTAAGGACGACCGGCGGTCTTCCAGCCCTTGACCTCCTTCACGCGCAACCCGTTCTTTCGGAGGGCGGCGGCCATCCACGTGAGCGGATAGTCGCTCAGGTGCCCTCCTCGCTGTCGTCCTCGAATTCGATCTCTTCGACGGGCACGGGATCCGGACTCTTCTCCGTCAGCTTGGCTTCCTCTCCGGCCTCGGGCGACGTATCCGGCTCCAGATCCTCCTGTTCCTCCTCGATGAGGTTCAGCTCCTCGTCGGAGCCGGCATCGGGCATGCTCTCGTCCCGATCCCCGTTCATCCGAGCCCTTCCTCCTTCCTGTTCCGGCTCCACTCGCAGGTCGCCCTCACTGTATACGCACCATGGCGGCCATGATCTGCCGGCTGAGCGCGACCCGTTCCAGGAAGGCGCGTCGATCGTCCGCCTGCGAGATGGACTGGGCCTTGGCCTTGAGGACATGCGCCGCATGGCGCAGGTGAGCTTCGGCCTCGGTGTTCCTGCCGATCGCTGCCAGGACCGTGTGGTGGGCGAACAGGACCTCTTCCGTTCGCACTGTCGGGACGAACCACCGTTTCGCCGACAGCGTCTCGACGGCCTGGGTGCTCACCTGGGAGGCTCGGTCGAGGTCGCCGTGGTGGAGGGCGGCCCGCGCCAGGAGCGATCGAGCCGCGATGGCAGCCCGATCTGACCCGATACTGTCCGCCTCCTCGACGACCCGCTCCAGCAACGTCAGAGCCTCGGGCACGTCGTCGCTCCCTCGAGCCAGCAGGTACTCCGCGCGGACGTTTCGGACCAACAGGGCGATGTCGTTGACCTCATAGGCCGGCACGGTGGCAAAGGCTTCCGCGACCGGTCGCTCCGCGTCGTCCACGCGCCCGTCCCATTCCAGATAGATCCTTCCGAGCAATGCCAGGTGATAGGAGGTCGCCGCGGATCCTGACGCTCGGGTCATGTCCACCGCTTCCTCCAGCGCTTCCTTCGCCTGTTCGAACTTGCCGCTGGCCGTCCACAGCTGGCCCGCGAAATTGAGGAACCACTCCAGCTCTTCTCGGACACCGATATCCCGGAACTCCGCGATTGCCTCGGTCAACCACCGTTCGGCCTCCCCGTAGTGCCCCTGGTCGAACTCGGCCACGCCGACGCGGCCTTTCAGCCGGGACCCGTGCCGCCTGAGGAGCTGCTCCTCCCACCAGTCGTCGGCCACGATCTTCCCTCCGGCGTACAGGTCGTGAGCCCGCCGGAGCATCTCGCTTCCCGCGGCCAGATCCAGGCTGTTGAGGTGGTGGCCCAGGTCCGACATCACCATCAACTGGGTCAGGCCGTCCCCGGACTGCTCTGCGATGGACAGCGCCTCCTCCAATACGGTGAGCGCGTCCCGGAGCCGTCCGATCCAGAAGACGATCCGACCCCGGGCGTACCGCACATGTGCCTCCAGCCGGACATCGCCCACCCGGGAGGCGGCGGCCTCCGCTTCGTCGGCCAACGTCAGCAGCCCGGCTCCCCGGTCTGGCTGATCGCCCGGTTGCCACGCATCCGCCGAGGCGTCCAGCAACAACTGGATCACCTCCGCCCGAAGGCGGTCGTGTTCCTCCACGCCTTCGGGAAGGTTCCGCAGCAAGGTCAAGGCCTCCCGGCAGATGCCGGCGGCCTCCTTGAACCCTCCATCTCCATACGCGGACTGGGCGGCCTGCAGGTAACGCCTGGCGGAGGGAAGCGGCTCCTCCGCGTCCCGGTAGTGGCGGGCGATCTCCAGGACCCACTTCCGCGATGGCCGGTCGTTCGCTCCCTGACCCTCGAGGAAGCGCTCGAGGCTCTCGGCCACCCGACGGTGCAGGACCATCCGGCGGTAGCGGCTGACCGTCTCATAGAGAGTCGACTGGATTCCCGAGTCGAAGGCGTAGAGGGCCGACCGCTTTTCTGCGGACCGCTCCACGCTGCTGAAGGTGACCAACCTGTGTTGCCGCTCGATCTCCTCGAGGCGCGCCACCACCTCCAGTTCTTCCTCCCCACGCAGCTCGGCCAGCGTCGCCGACAGGAACTGCTGTCCATGGATCGCCGCGAGCTGCAGGAGCTTTCGCCCGTCTCCGTCCAGCCGCCCGATCCGCTGCCGGAGGACATCTGCCACGTCCTGCGGGAGACGACGCTGGACGAGGGACAGCTCGCCGGCGAGCTCCGGGCGCCCGTCCTTCGTCCGGATCACGCCTTCCTCCTCCAGCAGGTCGAGATACTCCTCGACGTACAGCGGCTTGCCTTCGGACCAAGCGTGCAGCCAGCCCGGCAGCTCTTCCGAGAGCGGGAGTCCGTACCGGGCCAGCACGTACCGCTCCACGTCCCGCACGCCGAGCGGACCCAGCTCCTGCGCGACCGCCAGACCCTCTCGCTCGAGAGCGCGGAGGGGATGGTCCTCGGACAGCGGCGTGGCCGAGCAGACCACCACCAGCCGGGACTCTCCCGGGCGCCGGGCCAGGCGGTGCAAGACCTGGACCGACCGTTCGTCGATCCACTGGGCCTCCTTGATGACCAGGACCAGGGGGCGGAACTGGGAGGCGAGGACGGCCAGGGTCTGCTCGAACTGGCTCGGTAGATGTTCCCAGCGAGCCCGTGCCTCGTCCCGCGACAACGCTCGACCCACCATCCCCATGCCCACCTTGGCGGCCACGGTGAGGGAGGGGCCGATCCCCGGAACGAGGGCCAGGAGGTCCGTACCGTTCTCTTGGATGATGGCCGTGGCCTCCCGGGCCAGGTCACGCTTCTCGTGCTGCGCCAGCAGCTGGAGGGACTCGGCCAGGGGTCCGAATGGATCCTGGGAACCCGTCGCCTGGTAGCAGTAGACCTCTACCGCGTGTGCCTCCGGCCGCTCCTGCCGCAGTCGAGAGAGCAGGGCCCCGAGGAGCGCCTCCTTGCCCATGCCCTGGACGCCCTCGAGCAGCACGATGCCGAGCCGCCCAAGCGCGGCGGCCTCGATGTTCTGTTGGAGGAGTGCCGCCTCCTCCTCGCGGCCGACGAACACGCGACTCGCGACCGGCGGCGGCTCCTCTGCCCTCGCTCGCCGCCACGGCCATCTCATGGCCCGATTGAATCAACCGTCCGACTAGCGCACAAGACCGCCCGAGCCGAGCGGAGACGAACCAAGGGGCAGATGCCTGGTTTACCCGTCGCGCCCGTGCTCGGCGGCCTCAGCTTCCGCCTTTGTCCGGTGGACGGTCCCCGCCGGGTGCTGGGGCGGAGAATAGAGGGAATACAGCTTCAGATCGCCGGTGCTCGCGTTGATGACGTTGTGCCACATTCCGGCCGGAATCACGATCGCCCAGTCTTCCTGGATGTCGTGAGTCTCGTCGATTCGCTCCTCACTGCTGGCCAACTCGACACGCGCCTGTCCCTCCTCGATCCGAATGAACTGGTCGACGCGAGGGTGCACCTCGCGTCCTATGTCCTCCCCCGGCCCCAGGCGCATCACCGTGAGCTGGATGTGTTTCCCCGTGAACAAGACAGTGCGGAATGTCTCGTTTTGCAGGGTTGCCTGCTCGATGTCGCCGACCCAACCAAGCATCTCTCTCCTCCGTTCGCCCGTCGATGCTCCACTCACCCGGTTCGCTACCCGCGAAGGCTGATTCAAACACGTCGGTCATCGGGTGGATGGCATCGTGGGGCCGAATGCGCGGAAGGGCTCGGGCTCATAGCGTTCGAGGAAGGCGACCCAGCCGGCGAGAGTCTCACCCACGACCGCATCGTCCTTCACGAGCCAAGCGAGGTGCCGGAAGGCGTGCTCGAGCACCTGCGCCACGTCGATCTCGGGCGGCGGTCCGAACGTGTCACCCCTGGCGAGATCGGCGCGTTCGACAGGCTCGTCGGCCAAGTAGTGGCTCCGATCCTCCGGTGGCACCACGGCGGCAACGTACGTCAACACGACACGGGCTTCCTCGTGGCGCCAGGAGGTCGAATGCACGAGCAGTGGAATGAGCTGATATCGGCTCAAGGCGTCCAGCACCATCTGTCCGGGCTTGGCTATTGGCGGCCAGCCAAGGCGCAGCGTCTCCGCGTGGGTCGGCCGGAGGTGGTGCGCACCGTCGGGGCCGAGGTAGACGATCAAGACCTCCAGTGCCTGGGCGACGAACTCCGGCGACCAGGCGACGCTGGTCAACGGCGGGTCAAGCTGCACGACCGGGTCGCGATCAGGCGGTTCCGGCATCGCCACCGGTATCGCCGAGATCGACCGCGAGCGCAAGGACCCTCTTCGCGGGTCGGCCGGCGACCGTGTACCTGCTCACCGTGCTCCTGGATCGCCGCGACGATCTCGTCCTCGGTGCCGCGCGTCTGCCACCCGCACATGCAGGTAACTTCCTTCATGCGATCATCTCCCCTTCCGTTTGGGCGAAGGATCGACGGCACGCATGATCATCCCCGAGAGTCGCTGTCCGGATGCTCGGGCGAGCCACCGTCGTCAGGGGAGACGAACGGCGGCGGCCGAGCTCCACGATCGTCTGCCTGATATGTGAGCTCGTCCTCGACTCCCACCACACCGTCGACTCGGTGAACGAGGTCCACGAGTATCTCTTTCGCGCCCCTGCGATCCATCTGACCACTAAGCCGGACCACACCCTGCCGAACTTCCACGTCGATGGTGGCCGGGTCGATCCACATGGTCCGGGCGATGATGTCCTCCCTGACCTCCCTTAGGATCTCGTCGTCCTCCCGCAGGAACGGTGAGAGGAGGTCGCGCCGGCTCGCGATGCCCACCACCCGGTTCTCGGGATCGACCACAGGAAGCCTCTTCACCTCGTGACGCAGGAGGGTCCTGATGGCTTCCTGCACGGAAGTTTCGGGGCGGACGCTGATCACGTCCTTGACCATGACATCGCGGGCCCGAACGTCTTGGGCCCGCTCCTCCGTCTCCTGAAGTCGCTTCGGGTGGAGCAACCACTCCAGGAACAGGCTCCGGGGCCTGGGTTCGCGATCCTTCACTTCCGACAGGAGGAGGTCGGCCTCGGACACGATGCCCACGAGGCGGCCGTCGTCGTCCACCACCGGCACCCCGCTGACCCCATGATCGTGCATCAGCTGAACCAGGTCCTTGAACGGTTGGTCCCGATGGACGGTCACGACGTTCCGGGTCATGACTTCCGAAACTCGAAGACCTTTCAAAACCCCTCCTTCCGAGCGCCCAGCGTAAGCGGGTCTACTCACCCCGGGCAAGCGAGTGATTCCTTGAGTAGTCTGAGCGGTCCATGGACGCGCCCATCGTCATCATCGACTTCACCTTCGATCAGGGGCTGCTGTTCGTCTCGCTGCGCAACATCGGGGATCTGCCCGCGTACCGGGTATCCGTCCAGTTCGGCGAGCCGATCTACGGGCTGGGCGGGATGAAGGAGATCTCGGCCCTGCCTCTGTTCCAGAACGTCGAGTTCCTGGCGCCCGGCAAGGAGATCCTGACGTTCCTGGACACGGCATCGTCGTACTTCGGCCGCGAGCAGCCCACGCGGATCGCCGCCGAGGTGTCGTGGTTCGATCAGCAAGAAGAGCTCCACAGAGCCGTGATCCGCCACGACCTGGGGATCTACCGGGAGATCGCGTTCGTGGAGGGCCGAACCCGGGGCTGACGGACCTCGTCCGGCGAAGGGCAGGCCAGCTAGACGTCCAGCTCCAAGCCCTCGTGGCAGATCTCGATGGTCTCCATAGCCACTTCGCTCGACTTGGCGCTGAGGGCCGGCCCCTCGTATCGACAGATCCATCCGCTCCTGAAGGTCCAACGAAGCACGTCGTTGCGCTGATCGTCCTGAAGGACGATAGAGCCATTCCGCCGATCAAGCTCACCGTTCAGGATGTTGCGGTGCCACCTGTACAGCTCCTTGTCCTCGGTTACTCCGCGCTTCAGCGTGATGTTGGAGTACTTGCGGAGCCCGGGGAGCTTGCGAACCGAGAGTGAAGAATCGGCCCCCTCCCGGTACTCGACGACGTCAATGGAGGACTCGAGCCCTGTGCATTCGGAAAACAACGCCGCGGCGATTCCGTCGATCTCCACCCGAAAGTTCATCGCCCGGTACGGATCCTGCCTCGCCGGCACTGCTTTCTCCTCCCTGTGGCGGACCCGGCTAGCCTACCTCTGCCATACCGGGGAGTGCAGTCTCGCGGAGAGTGGCATTCGTCCCCCCGCAGACGGGGCCCGACAGCGCAAGGGGGGTACGCTGTTCGAATGAGCGCGAGGCCGCTTCCGAATACCCAGACGGGCCTCGCTGCCGTGGAGCAGTTGCGTCGCCTTCAGCGGGTAACGGACGCCGCCTTGGGTCACCTCTCCCCGGACGAGCTGCTGGACGAGCTGCTGGAACGCGTGCGCGAGGCGCTGTCGGCTGACACTGCCTCGGTCCTGCTGCTCGAGCCTCCCGGGAACATGCTCGTGGCGCGGGCTGCCAAGGGCCTCGAGGAAGAGGTGGATCAGCACGTCCGGATCCCATTCGGGCGGGGATTCGCCGGCCGGATCGCCGCCGAGCGGCGGCCCGTCAAGATCGTCGAGGTCGACCACAGCAACGTGATGAATCCCATCCTCCGGGAGAAAGGCATCCGATCTCTGCTCGGCGTGCCTTTGCTTGTGCAGGGGGAAGTCTTGGGGGTCCTCCACGTCGGGACGCTGAAGCGCCGCGATTTCGGAGACGACGACGTCGAGCTCCTTCAGCTCGTCGGGGACAGGGTGGCCCTTGCCCTGAAAGTGCGCCTCCAGGAACGGGAACGACTCGTCGCCGACACGTTACAGCGGAGCCTTCTTCCCGAGGCGTTGCCGAACGTCCCAGGGCTCACTCTCGCCTCCCGCTATCTGCCGGCGGCCTCCGGCATGGTCGGCGGTGACTGGTACGACGCTTTCCTCCTCCCCGGAGGACGGTTGGCGGTCGCCATCGGGGACGTGGCAGGGCGCGGGTTGCGGGCCGCATCGGTCATGGGGAGGGTCCGAAACGCCCTCCGAGCATATGCCTTTGAAGGACATCCTCCCGCTCAGGTAGCACACCGGCTTGATGGTCTGGTCAGATACTTCGATCCTGAGAGCCTCGTCACCCTGCTCTTCGGGGTCACCGACCCCGGGCTGGCAACCCTCCGTTTCGTTCTGGCCGGCCACATGCCTCCCCTCCTCCTCACCGGTGAGGGAGCCGAGTTCGTCGAGTCGGCCGGGGGGAGCGATCCTCCGGTCGGCGCCTTCGACACGTCGAGCTTTCGCGAGCGGATCGTCTCGCTCGATCCAGGGGCGTCGCTCATGCTGTACACGGACGGGCTCGTGGAACGACGGGAAGAGTCCCTGGCGGCCGGCCTCGAACGGTTGAGGACCGCGGCGAAGGGATCAGGTGGTCGGTCCGCCTCGGAAACCCTGGGCCGCATCCTGAAGGAAGTCCTCGTCGCCGGCCGGCCGGCCGACGACGTAGCCGTCCTGATCATGCGGCGAGGCCGCGACTCCGCCTAGCGTAGGACCGGTCCCCGGATCAGCACCGGGAGCAGTTCGGAGGCGAGCCCCTCGGTCCTGGACTCGTTCTGCGCGGGGGGCTATTTGAATCCCCTGCTCCCATTCGGCCGTATTCCAGCCGTTGAACCGTTCCCGACAAGGAGGCAAGCATGAGAAGGACCGTGGCGTCGTTTGCCCTCGTACTCGTCCTTTTGGCCGCCTGCGGCGGTGATGGGACCCCGACCACGGAAGCCACTTCTCCCCCAAGCACTCCTTCCCCGACCACCGAGGCGCCCCCGGAGGCGACCGGTGCCCTGGTCGAGGCGGCGGACTCCGACCTGGGGACGATCGTCACCGACAGCGAGGGGATGACGCTCTACTTCTTCCTGAACGACACCAGCTCTGAGAGCACCTGCTACGAACAGTGCGCAGAGAACTGGCCTGCCTTTGCAACGGAAGGCGATCCCCAGGCCGGCGAGGGTGTCGACGCGTCTCTGTTGGGGACGACGACCCGCACCGATGAGACGGTCCAGGTCACCTACAACGGCAAGCCCCTGTACTTCTTCGCCGGCGACCAGAACCCTGGTGACACGAACGGCCAGGGGATCGGGGACGTGTGGTACGCCGCCTCATCGGATGGGGAGCCGACCACGCCGTAGCACAGGCCGTAGTCCCACTGGAAGGCCTGTTTCCTTCCTGACCGAACCCCCATTAGACTCGGCGCGCCCACGTCCCAAGGAGGAAGAGATGAGAAAGCGACGCCGCACCTTCTTCACTCTCGTCGGCTTGGCGGTTGCACTCACAGTTGTGCTGGTCCCGCTCGCCGGCGCCTCGGATGCCGAGCATCGCCTGATGATCTCCGAGCGGATGCAGCTCACCGACCCGGGCACTCAGGAGGGAACATGGGTGAGCGCGGGAGCCGTCAACGACGCCGGAGAGGGGACCGCGACGTTCACGGTCGTACCCCACGGCGATAGCAAGGGGCTCCTGACGGGAACGCATGTCCTCATCGGCTCCGAGGGAACGATCACGATCGAGACCAGGGCATGGGTGCGTCCGTTCCCGCCCCCCACGCCTCCACGCGCAATGGCGGAGGGGACTTGGAGGATCGTGAGCGGTACAGGCGCGTATGCCGGTCTCCAGGGTCAGGGCAAGGTCTTCGCCACAGCCGACTTCACGACTGGAGAGATCACGATCGTCCGCGACGGCACCGCCCGCTAGCGAACAACCTCCCGAATAGTTCCAGTCATCCCCCGCTGGACGTCCGGGCGCCGGCGGTGTCTCCTTGCGTATGGTCGCTGGAAGGCGTGGAATTCCTCTGGAGGCAACCGGCCTGAGAGGGGAGGCAACATGGAAATGCAACAGACGACGTACCCGGTGCAATTCTCGGTCGATTATCCGGATCGGCCGCTCAACAGGCTGACCACGGCCTTTCGGATCGTCGTGGTCATCCCCATCCTCATCGTGCTCGGAAGTGTGTCCGGAACCACGTGGGCGCAGTCCTACTCGAGCACATTCACATTCGCGTGGACCGGCGCGGGAGGCCTGCTGGTCTTCGGCCCGCTCCTGATGATCCTGTTCCGGAGGAAGTACCCGCGGTGGTGGTTCGACTGGAACCTGGAGCTGCAGCGCTTCACCAATCGGGTCGGCGCCTACCTCGCGCTCATGGACGATCGCTACCCCGCCACCGATCGACAGCAGGCCGTGCACCTCGACTACGTCTATCCGGATGCAGCCCGCGACCTGAACAGGTGGCTTCCACTGGTGAAGTGGCTCCTGGCCATCCCCCACTACATCGTGCTGCTCTTCTTGTGGATCGCGGTGATCGTGGTCGTGATCATCGCCTGGTTCGCCATCTTGTTCACCGGGCGCTACCCGAGGGGTCTCTTCCGTTTCGTGGAAGGGGTCATCCGTTGGGAGAACCGGGTGATCGCGTACGCCTTCGTGCTGGTCACCGACAGGTACCCGCCTTTCCGCCTCCGTCCATGAGGCAGGTCGAGCCATGAATGGCCCCTCGTTCGATCCCGTCGCCTACAAGGCCGGCCAGCGCCGAGACTGGACTGGGGCGTCCGTGGGCTGGAGGAAGTGGTGGAAGACCCTGGAGACCGCGTTCCGGCCGGTCGCGGATCGGCTCGTCCAGCTCGCCGGGGTCCGGGCGGGGCACCGCGTCCTTGACATCGCCACCGGCATCGGGGAGCCGGCGGTGACTGCCTCGCGAGTCGTCGGCCCCGCCGGCAGGGTCGTGGCGACGGACATGTCCCCCGGAATGCTCGAGATCGCCCGGGAACGGGCGGCGGACCTGGGCCTGGGGAACGTCGAATTCCGCGAGATGGACGCCGAGGCGCTGGACCTGCCGGAGAACAGCTTCGATGCAGCCCTTTGCCGATTCGGACTCATGTTCCTTCCGGACGTGGATCGGGCCCTGGGGGGCATCCGGCGGCTCCTCGTGCCTGGGGGTGGGTTCGCCACGTCCGTGTGGGGGGAGCCGGACCGGGTCCCCTACCTCAGTGTCACCATGGGCACGATCACTCGTGAGCTGGATCTGCCTCCGCCGCCTCCAGGAGCGCCCGGCCTCTTCAGCCTGGCCGACGGGGACGCACTGGCGAGCAGGTTCGAAGCGGCTGGGTTCGCCGAGGTGGAGACCGAGAGGCTCCGGGTCGCCATCGAGTATCCCTCGCTCGACGAGTACATCCAGTTCGTCCAGGAGGTCTCGGTCCCGATCAAGAACCTCCTCGCGGACGTGACCCCTGAGAGGAAGGCAGAGGTCTGGCGGGCAGTGGCCGCGGCACACGAGGGCTCCGTGGACGCCGACGGGAAACTGCGTCTCTGGGGCGAGAGCATCCTCGTCGCCGGACGCAGATGACGTCCGTCCCGGTTAGGCCACGAGGTCGAACCAGCCCCGGGCGAAGAGCGGGAGATCCGAACGGATCAGCGCTTCGAAGCGTTCGCCGTCCAGCACAACTTCGACCAGCTCCGCCTCACTGTTTCCGGTCGGGGTGGCCACCGGCCGGGACCCCACCCGCTCGAGGCCCACGGTGATCAGCTCGGGCTCGACTGCTGTCCCGATCCGTACCGCGGCCACCTCGCTCCTGCCCGACGCACCGAGGAGCCGGTCCACGACGAGCAGCGAGCAAGGCGAGGACGACCAAACTGCAGAGGCGCCGGCCACCGTCTCGGTTCGCTCGTCGCCAGGCTGACCGATCACGACCTCGATCCCCCCCATCGCCGGGGTGGCCATGACCCCCGTACCGTTCCGGCGCAGGAGGCGGTAACGGAGCAGCCCCCAGTCCGCATCGACCACGTGGTCCACGGTGAACAGCTCCTCTTCCGAGTCGGAGGAACGAACCCGGCCGAAATACCGCCAGCCGAGCGGTCCGGGAGCAGCTACGAATGACTCCAGGAGCTCCCGCCCTTCGTGCCACACTCGGTAGACCCCCTGCACGGCGACGGCCTCACGACTCCGCCGCGCCCTGGTGACCGGTTCGTTCCAACGCCCAGGCGGGGACTTCGCGGCCCGCCGCTTCATGGAACTCCCTGATCACCCTCCTGGCCGTCTCCACGGCCCACCGAGCTGCCTCCGGGTTGGCAACGTCGGTGGGAACCTCGGGCGGCGGGGTGCTGGCTCGGCGGTCCAGCCGCTCGGGCGCTCCACGGTATCCGACCACTGCGTCCCGAGCGGCTTGCAGGCGCTCCAGCTCGGGGGCCGCCTCGAGCTGGCGCCCCAAAACCCTTTCGCATACGTCGTGCCACTTCGGAAGGAACCTGGCCCGGTAGTTGAAGCTCTGAATCTCCACGCCCCCCAGGCGGTTGACCGTGGCCTCCAGGGCGGCATGCGCCGCCAGGACCGCCTGCGCCGCGATCTCCGGCTTGCCCTCGGCTCCGCGGCTCAGCTCATCGGCCAGTTTCAACAGCTCAACGGGCTCCACCATCTCTTCCCCTAGAGCCGGATTATCCGCTCCCGAGGGTTGGCTCGTTCCTCCCCTCGGTCCTGGAAGAGCTCACTACCCTTTGACGCCGCATGCTTCCGGTGCACAATCGACCAGCGTTGGTGAGCCTCCAGCCAAGCGGCTCCTGAGACCGGTCGTTCCGTCGACGAGAGGGGTGGGAGATGGCGTTCAGTGCAGACTCTGAGGTCGAGGTCAGGGCAACCGGTGATGTGGACTGGGAACTCCTGCACGAGATCAAGTACCAAGGGAAGTGGCAACACTTCTCTGTTCCCATTGGCGTGGGTACGGATTTCGCGTCGGTGCCAACCGTGTTCGTCTGGTTCCTCCCGAAATACGGGCGATACACCAAAGCAGCTATTCTCCACGACTACCTGTGGAGGCACCAGGTCCCGGCAGAGGGACTGACTCTCCCGGAAGCGGACGCTCTCTTCAGGCGAGCGATGCGAGAGCTGGACGTCTCGTTCCTGCGCCGGTGGATCATGTGGTCCGCGGTCAGACTGGGGGCGCTCACCAAGTCGGGTGGCCGGAGGAGGTGGCTTCGGGACAGCTGGATGGTCTTTCCCGTTGCCCTGGTGGCGCTTCCGGTCATCGGGCCCCCGGCTGTTCTCATCCTGGCATCCCTGTTCCTGTTCCACATCCTCGAGCTCTTGTTCTATGTGCCGCTCAAGCTGGTCGCCTCGGTGAAAGCGCGCAGGCCACAGGCGCCTCCTCCGAAGGAGGTGAACGTACCGCAGCTCACCCTGAAGCTGGGGTGATGGGGCGGGGACGGACTACGTTCCCTTCGGCCCCCCGGTCGTCTCCTCCTCGCCGGGCTTTCTCCCGGACGAGCGGACCGAGACGAACTTCTTCAACGTGTCGAACCAGAACGGCGCGCCCATCGTGAGGGCTGCCGCCGTGAAGAGCAGCCCCATGACCTTGAGGATCCATCCCGAGACGTCGTCGGGCCTGGCCCGGGGGTCGTCCGCCTGGGCCTCGCCCGGGTCCCACACCCAGCCGATGGGCAGCCCGAGGCTCAGCAGCTCCTCGACGTTCTCGCTCGGGGTACCGGTCTCCACTCCCGTTTCTCCGGCCTCGACCCTGACCCGGGCCTCGGCAGCGACCGCCGCTCGCAGGGTGCTGTTGCTCCAAAGCGTTGAAGCGATGGTCAGGCTGTCGGCGTTGGTCAAGGCAACAACGACCAACCCGATCACGAACAGCAGGATCTGGGTTCGCCGCTTGTACCATCCGGAGACACGATCCATGGCCTCGTTGAACCACGTCTCCACCGCCTTCAGGACCTTCTTGGCATCTCCTTCCACGTCGCGGGCGAGCGTGGCCACAGCTTCCCTGACATCCTTAGGCAGCCCGGCCAGTGCGGTCTTCACCTCCGCCGGCCACGTCTCGTCGATCCGGTCATCCTTCTCGTCGGAGGCCCGCTTACCCTTCGCAGCTGTATCCATGAACGCCAGGGCGAAGACCCGCGAGGGGATGTACGAGGGTGGCTTTTGCCGGGAACCTGTGGGGTCGACGCTCTTCCTCTTCGCCCGGGTCCTCGCTCGAGTCATCCCGCGGAGCAAGGGGTGGTTGAGGAGGTCTCCGGCGAGGGACTTTCCCACGAGGTTTTCCAACCCCTCCAGCAGAAACCGGGCCCGCCTGGAGGTGAACCCGGAGAGGCCTTCGTTGATCGCCGCGCACACCAGGCTCAGAACGAGGTACGTGAGGATCAGCCCGATGGCGACATCCAGGATGGTCGACCCGAACATGGCTCCCTCCTTATCAACCCGCCGAGTGGTGGCGGCCGCCTAGCCACATGGCTGAGTCGCCGGTGTTGGGAGGCGACCCGAGAACACGGCAGTGATGGCCTGAAGCATCCTCAGTCGGAGAAACGGTCGCTCCACGCTCGAAGCGAGCGCCGAGGTCCCCTCCAGGGCACAGACCCGTCGGCCCTCGATATCGGAAGAACGCTGGATGGCCACCGTCCCTTTGGCCGTCAGCACGGTGGTCCAGCTTCCTTCCTCACCAATGACGTAGCCCACAAGCTGTGTTCCATCGGAGAAGGAAAGCGTCTCCGGCGGCAGCCACACGCTGGGCCGCAGCAGCAGAAGGGCAACCAGGAGCCCGATGGAGCAGAGGGTGATCACGGCGATCCTGCCCTCGAATCGCTTCAGCTCCCGCGCCTCCTCGCTGCGGCGCCCCAGGGCGCGATTCCGGACGGCGCTGAGGACCGCTGCACCGAACACCACGAAGGGGACGACGAAGAAAGGCCAGGGGGTAGTGAAGAAGGCGATGAACAGCAAGGCGGCGACGAGAGCGAGCGGAGGAGCGTAGTTCAGGCCGAGTCTGAGCCGTTCCCAGAGCCACCACGTACCCCCGAGCATGAGAATGCTGAGAACCAGCGGAAATTGGGATACGAGCACGCCGGTAACGACCGAACCGGGTCCGGCCGAATGCAGCAGGGTCAGCATGGTCGCTCCCTCGGAGCCGGATACCCGAGAAAGCTGAAAGGCGATGAAGAGCAGCGTGATCACGGAGATGGAGAAGGTGAACTGGCTGCGAATGGACGCCGCCACCGGATCGGGAACCGGATTGGTGCTGAGTGGAGTGTCGCTCGGGTTTCGGCAGTAGCGGCACACAACCGCTTGGACCGGGATCTCGGAGGCGCACGACCGACATTGCTTCACCGAGATGACCTTGACGTCCTGACCCGCGCGCATCACCCTCCCCCTCTGCAGGCAGCACGACGGGGGCGCCCGCCCAGCGGAGCCATATTTTGCCCCATTGAGCCTCTCCGGGGCCAGGCCCAAGCCATCCGCGAGGGACGGGACGGAGGATCCGATCAGGCCGAAAAGCCGGAGGCGACGGCTTCGGCGATCCGTTCGGACATCGCGGCGATGGTCATGGCCGGATGGAACCCGATCGAGGAAGGGATGACCGAGCCGTCGGCCACGTACAGCCCTGGGTATCCGTGAACCTGTCCTTCGAGCGAGACCACGCCCTCCCGCGCCGACCCGGAGAGACGACAGCCCCCAAGCGGGTGCACCGTGATGATCCGACGGAAGGCGTCCCACGAAGCCAGAGGGGCGAAGGTCCCTCCGTAGACGTCCGCCACCTCCCTCATGGCAGCCATCATCCGCTGCACCAGGACCTCGTTGTCCCGGGCGTAGTCCCACTCCACATCGAGCCTGCCGCGGCGGAGCACCAGCGTGCCGCCGGCGTTGTCCCGGCCGATGGCGAACAGGTTCGTCATCCGGGCGGGGTCGCCTGCGTTCCGACCCCGGAGGCGCAGGGGCCGGCTGAGCAGTCCCTTGCGGAAAGCCCACACCAGGATCCCGTGCAGCCGGGGCCACAGGAAGGGAGAGACGAACCGGAGCCACCGGCCGTTCGGCTGCCCCAGCGAGGCCAGAACCTCCATTACGCCCCGATTGAAGGAGGGAG
Source organism: Actinomycetota bacterium (assembly GCA_050692195.1). Taxonomy (GTDB): domain Bacteria; phylum Actinomycetota; class UBA4738; order UBA4738; family UBA4738; genus JBOGVA01. The sequence goes on from JBOGVA010000011.1 coordinate 17,373, forward strand.
CGGCCAAGGTGAATCCGGGCTCCGCGTCGAAGTACCTGATCACGGAGGTGACGTCGGGGCCGATCCACGGCTCCAGGTCTTCGCGGCTGTTCTGGATCGACCCCAGGAAGTCGCCATTCCCAGAGAACCCCGTCCCCAGCGCCCGGCTCACCTCGGGGAGCGTCCCTACGTCTCGGCTGCGGAGAAGGATCTCGTTCGTCCCGAGCGTCCCGGCCGAGAGGACCACCCGTGCGCCCACGACGCGAACCGGGCGTCCCGTGCCGACCTCGTGGCCGTATACGCCGTACCCGCCTGCCTCCGGCCGCACGTGCGACGCATCGATCCCGGCGAAGATCTGCGCGCCCAACTCCTCGGCAGCAGCGAGGTAGGTGAGGTCCAGGGTGTTCTTCGCCCCGTACTGGCAACCGAACTCGCACTCCGTCACCAGCCTGCAGGCGCCTCGACCCGGAAGGTTCGGCTCCTCCCAGGCCACGGACTGGTCGGGGTCGAACACCTCCCGGCCCAGCTTCCCGGCGGCCTGGCGATAGAGGTCGCGCTTGCGCAGGGCGATCGACTGCGGCAGCGGAGCCACGGCGAGCATGGAGGCCACTCGGTCGTAATAGGGGTCCAGAGCCTCCCGGTCGATCGAGCGGGGCCACCGGGGATCCTCGAACACAACGGGGTCGGGACGGATGTTGATGTTGGCGTAGACCAGAGAGCCTCCGCCGACGCCGCTGGCCGCGACCACGCCGATCCCGGAGAAGAAACGGACGTCGTACAGACCGGTCCCACCTCGGGAGCGTGGCCACCTCCAGAACACGGCATCGATGTCTTTCACGTCCCGGGGGAATTCCCCGGGCCGGTAACGCCGGCCTCGCTCCAACACCAGCACCGATTTCCCCGCTTCGGACAGGCGGAGCGCCGCGATCGATCCTCCGAACCCCGAGCCCACGACCACGGCGTCGTAGCGGGGCGTCGACTCGTTCATGGACTGCGGAGTCCCATCCCGTACCGGCCCGGGGCCAGAATGCCGTTCGGATCCACGGCAGCCTTCAGGGTCTCGGCCAGCCGTTGGAAAGAGGGGCTGGGGCCCAGGACCCGATCGAAGTAGGCCACGCTGGTCCGGTATTGCTGGTACCCAGCCTGGGCCGTTGCCTCGGCCAGCTCGTCGTACAGGGCGAGCATCCGGGATCGCTCGTCCTCGCTATCCCGGTCGAAGAAGATCTCGAACAGGCCCAGGGCGGAGCGGGCGTTCACCATCATGAACGTGAGAGACAAGTCGAGCCCGTGGTGCTCGAACAAGGGTTGGACCAGTTCGAGCAGCGCCTTCGTGTGGCGGCCGGTCATCGGCGTGACCACCGCCATCCACGTCATGCCCGCTCCATCGCGCACCGGATCGACGTTCTTCCTTGGGCGCTCCCCTCGGCTCTTGAAGTAGGCGAAGCCAACGATGTACTCGCCCGGGATGCCTTTCAAGATCGGATAGACGTGGGGGATGACCTCCAGCTTCTCGAGCGAGGACCCCATCAGGCGCGTAAAGGCGGGCGTGATGCCGGGCACCGCTCGGAGGAGCTTCCAGGCTCGGATCACGGCGCGGGTGACGGCGACCATGAGGCCACCCATGAACCGCACGCGGCCGTATGGACCGAGTGCCTTATGAACGGCTCGCTTGGCCAGCAGCACCTGGCCCTTGCTGCCATAGAGCCCGCCGGTGACCGTCCACGGGGCGATCCGGTACCGGGCCCGGAGAGCCGCTCGCATCTCGTTGCTCAGGTGGGTCCGGCCGGCCAGCATGTCGTAGGGGTACTGAATCATCTGGGCCAGCAGCAGCATCTCGTTGACCACGTGGACATTGGCCGGGATGGCTCGGTGGAGCGCCAGACGGCGAATAGCGTCGATGGCCCCGGGCAGGTAGCGATCGTCGTCGACCTCGCAGATGAAGGAGGCGAAGGCCTCCGGCTCCGGCATCAGCCAGACTCCGGCCTTCGTCACGATGCCGAGGTTCGACTGCGTGAACAGACCCTCCAGGTAGGGGCCGGTCCCCCACTTGAACGTGTTCCAGGAGAGGGAGTTGGCGGGTCCGCCGCCCGTGCGGACGATCTCGCCATCCGGGAGCACCACCTCCAACCCGCACAGGTTGGCGAAGTGATCCCAGTACGGCGTGTATCCGATGCCGCGCTCGAGAGCGTTGCCGATCACGCTTCCCTCGGGAGTCGAGTCGGTGCAATCGACCCACAACCGGATCCCGTTCCGCTTGAGGTGATCGTTGAGCTGTCGCTGAGTCACCCCAGGCTCGATGACGGCGTAGGCGAGCTCCTCGTTCACCTCGAGGATCCGGTTCAGCCGCTCCAGCATCACGATGAGTGCGCCCTCCCGGAGGCCCTGCGTGGCGCCGTACCCCCAGTTCTTGCCCTTGCTGAACGGCCAGACGGGCAGCCCGAACTGCGCGGCCACCTTGACGACCTCAGACACTTCCTCCGCCGTACCCGGGTAGACGACGGCCGCGCAGGTTCTCTGCCACAGGCTGATGTCGCGGGACCGCGACGCTCGGTCGGACTCGCTCGACAAGACGTGTTCTCCACCGACGATATCGTTGAGGCGGGCCACTGCCGCCTCGACGCTCATGGGCTCGTGGCCTCCAGGCGCCGAAGGATGAGCGGATACACGTCGCGGGAAGCCTTCTGGCCGAAGATGCAGTCGATGTGGCCGTAGTTGGGGATGACGTATCGGTCGTACAGCCCCGGGCCGTTGACGCGGGTCAACGCCTCGAAGGTCTCCTTGGTTCCCCGGGTCAAGAAGCATCCGTTCTCGGCGCCATGGACGAAGGTGATCGGGATGGCCAATCGGTTGAGATGCGGGAGGTATCGGTCCTCGCCGTCTGCGGCCACCAGCTTGCCCTCCCGGACCATCAGCGCCAGGTGGTCCAGCGAGCTCATGTTGGCTACCCCGAACAGCTCGTGCAGCGTCTCGTGGGTGAGCCTGTTGAGCTGATTGTGCTCGTACAGCAGGGAATACATGAACGTGATGCGGTGGCACACCGCGCTGTCACATTCCTCTTCTTCTTGGTCCGGCCAAAGCGCCAGTGCCTTGTCGTACAGGCGCTCGAGCCAGCCCGCCTGGTCATCGGTGTAGGCGTTCAGCGAATCGACTCCGATGGCCTTGAGAAGCTGCGGGACGTGCAGCCCCGACTTCAGCCGGGTGACCATGGGGGCGATCATGTGCGTGGCCACCTGCGAGGCTACGGCCGATCTGACTCCCTGGAGCCCCGCCAGCATCGCCATGAAGAACGTCGTCGAGCCGAAGCAGTGCACCACCATCTGGACCGAGTCGGCTCCGGTGACGGACCGTACCGTGGCCACGGCGGCGGGGTAGTCCTGGGTGGCGATGTCGTCGCCCGTGAATTGGGTCTTCGACGCCGCAAGCTCGATGCTGGCCCGGAAGTCCAGCAACCACACGTCGTAGCCGTTGGCGTGGAGGAACTCGAGCAGGTTCGCCTCGATCGTGTCGGTGGAGAAGATGCGGCTGGAGACCCCCAGGCCGTGGGACAGGATCACGGGACCCTTCGAGCCCCCGCGGTACCGGGTCAGGAGCAGGTCGGTGCCGTCGTCGGTCCGGAAGGGGTACACCTCGGGAGAGGAGACCCGCAGGGGGCGTCTCTTCCGGGCAGGGGCATCGGCCCGGAACCGGGTTGGCCCGGCGAAGACCCCGGCATAGGTGCGGTACAGAACGTCCGAGAAGAACTTGCCGAAGCGCGCCGTGGCTTCCAGGCGCTCCGCCGCGTCCTTCGCGTTCGTCACGCGCATCGTGGTCAGTTGCCTCATGAAGTCCTCGGGCCGGATCCTCAGGATCCCCTTCCCCAGGATCGGGTTCCGGTCGCTGTCGCCGTCGTAGAGCGTCACGTAAAGGGTGGTCGTGTCCGGCCACACATCGATCCCCGGGTCGTCCCGGATGACCTTGAAGCCAGTGAAGTAGTACTGGCGCCCCTCCTCGGTGGTGAGCCTCATCCGGTAGCGCATCTGCCGCGTTTCGATCCGATCGGGGTCGTCGACGAAGAGGTTGAACACGCCTTCGGTGACCGCGAGGGCGTCCTTGGACAAGGCGGGGGCCTCCACGGTGCCGGCCATCTTCGCTTCGTGTTCGGGCAGAGTGAGCATGCGGTCGAGGTCATCGGAGACGATCGTGAGCGTGAAGGCGAAGCTCGAGTCCTCCTCCTTGCCCCGGGCAGCGCCCGCCGCGTAGTCGTCCTTCTCGCCAAGCGAGACGAACCCGGCCATTCTTTCGGTGAACTCGACCCCGAGCCGGGGAGGCGGCGGAGGGGGGGGTGGCGTGGACGGCAGCGCGTAGTCGATCCTCCACCCCCGGTCACTGGCCATGAGGGCGCAGCACCGTTCGGCCATGGCGGAGATCGTGAGGAGTGGATTCACACCCAGTGGTCGCGGGATGACCGAGCCATCCGACACGTAGAGATCGTCGTAGACCTCCGGGCCAGTGACGCCCGAGAACACCTGACCCTTGTGATTGACCACGCCGGTCGAGGCGTCCTCGGCCATGACGCACCCCCCCAGTGGATGCACCGTGATCAGGTCGTTCCCGAAGAGCTTGGTCCAGAGGGGGCTCTTCACGTAGGTGCCTCCCAGCGGCTTGGTTGCCGCGATCAGGTTCTTCTCGATGGCCTTGAAGATCGGCTGGTCTCCCACTCCCTGCCAGCGGATGCGAAGCCGATCATCCTCCAGCGTCATCCGGCCGCCAGCGTCGTCGTGGGACATCACCAGGTAGGTCTGGGTGTTCCGGACGGCCCCGTAGTACGGCCCTCGCAACAGGCTCTCCCACTCGCGCCCCGTCTCCTGGAGCCGGTCGAAGACGCCTCGGTCGGTGTCGGTGCCGGCGAACTTCGACACGATGGCCAGGGTCTCCGGGAGGAGCCCCGCGACCGAGCCGGGCACGGCCCCCTCCTCGATGATCATCCCGGCCTCGAGGCTGGGCGCGTCGCGAAGGTCGATCACCCCGGTGATGGTCGGCCCGATCGGCCCGAGATTGTCGACGTCTCGGGTTCCCCAACCCACCCCATCCATCTCGACGTCGCTGTTGTAGCTGAACGCCAGCACATCCCCGTTGCCGGTGAACCGGCTCCCCAATGCGCCCGAGAGCGGAAGCCCGTTGGCTCGCGATCGAAGCAGGATCTCGGTGGAGCCCAGGGTCCCGGCCGACAGGACCACCACTTTTGCGGACACGAACAGCAACGGTGCTTCGAAGCGCTCCCGCCCTGTGTCCAGCAATTGGTAGTGGACCAGCCATCGGTCGTCACGGCGCTCCAGGTAGCGCACCGACGCTCGCGTGTAGATCTTCGCTCCGAAGTTCCGGGCGTCGGGGAGGTAGTTCATGATGAGGGTGTTCTTGGACCCGTAGTTGCACCCCGATACGCAGTCGCCGCACAGGGTGCAGGCCTGCTGGTGCACGCCGACGTGGTTCACTCCGGTGTGGAACGTCACGTTGATCGGCGGCCTCGAGAAGTGCCCGTTGAGCTGGCTCGAGGAGCGTTCCAGTGCTTCGAGCTTCTTCAGCCGGATTGCCCCCGGAAGGCTGACGGGTTTGAGCATCTCCTCGGCGCGCGTGTAGCCCTCCTCGAGCACCGTCGCCAGGTCGGCTTGGAAGCCCAGAGGCCACACGGGATCATCGAAGGTCCGCCTATCGGCCCGGAGCGATACGTTGGCGTTCACCAGCGAGGTTCCCCCGAGCCCGCAACCCATGAACACGTTGATCTCGTCGTTCATCCGGAGGTCGTAGAGGCCCGTGCGAGATCCCAACCGCATCTCCGGCCGGTCCACCTGGAACTCCTGGATGGCCTCCAGCTCGGTGTCCGGATACTCGCCCGGCTGGAACTCCCGGCCTCGTTCCAGCAGGCACACGTCTCTGCCGGCCCGGGCCAGCCGAGAAGCCATGATCGCCCCACCGTAGCCGGACCCCACCACGACCACCTCGTACTGATCCTTCATGCTCTCGACGGGCGAGGACAGCCGGGTCATCGGGTCACGGACCTCCTTCGGCGTCCCGCGCGTCCGCGCTGCTGGGAGGAGGTTGCTCCTCGCTCCCTCCGACGTCCGCGTCGAGAAGGGCGCATCCCTTGTCTCGAAGGACGTAGAAGCCCGCCAGGCCCCGCTGTTCCGCCTCGGCGAACGCGTGATGCCACCATTTGGCGGCGGTCCAGATGTGCTCGGGGGAGCTGTTCCGTTCCGAGGCTCCCGGGGTGAGGTCCAGGCCAATGGCCTCGAAGGCCATCTCCACATAGGCCGAAGAGGCGATGGGAAAGCCTGCCCGGAGGGGATTGGGAGCCTGCCCGCTCGACCAGAGGAACGCCTGCCAGACGCCCAAGGTGTCCCACAGGTCGTAGCGCAGGCGGTCGACGTTGTACTCGAGCGCCCGGTCTCGGACCGCACGGGCCTGCTCGTCCGTCATCGACACCGAGACCAGGGCCACGTTCGCGTCGATGCTGGGATTCCGATACTGGGCGAGCGTGCCCTCGCTCACCGCGTTCCGCTCCGGCCGAGGGAACACCCCCGTCCGCGGGTACATCGGCACCTCGAGGATCGGAGTGGTTCCAATATCGGCCAGGTTTGCCGGCTCCCGGATCAGGAAGACGTGGGACCAGAGGCTGGGCCGCCGGTCCCACCTCAGGATGGCCTGGGCCTGACGCAGGGTCACGCCGGGGATGTCGCGTTGGCCCAGGAACCCCATCACCGCCAGGCCCTCGTTGCCGAAGCGTCGCTCCTCCAGCCCTCGAAGGGCGTCGACGAAGAACGGCAGGTTGTCCTGGGGAAACCGAGTGGCCTCCCACTCCTCCACCTGCGTGTTCTGGTCGCGCGCCCCCGAGTCCCTCATGGCCGGATCTCCTCCTTCTATCGCAGCTCGATCTCACGCTCGAACACGGGAACGAGAGGTCCCTGCGGGACGCGGCCGCGCAGCAAGCGTCCGATCCAGGAACGCGCATCGTAAGGCCGAACTCGCCACACTTCCATCTGGAACCGGACCCGCCCGTTCGTTCCCTCCGACATCCGAACGAGCCCGATGTTGTTGTCGACGGTCGGAAGCTTCGGGGTCCGGGTGGTCACCACGTCCCACCGCATCAGTCGTCCGCCATGCCGTCCGGTGACCCTGCTCGGGGCGGGCTTGGGGTCCGGCTTCCACAGGTGGCCGATCTGCGAGGAGGCGGACGAGACGAGCTCGTGGACCTCGTTGTACGGAGCGATCCCAGCCACCCGAGCGACGCTGTGGCGCCCCACGTGGATGTCGCCGGAGAGCATGAGGATGTCGTGAGGACGATGCTCATTGTTGTCTCCGCGCAGGCTCCTTTCGAACAGGGAGCACAACCTGCCGTAATCCTCAGCGAAGTCGGGTAGCTTGTGGTCCCGCCAGCTCCCGGCCCCCGAGAACACAGGCTGACCGACGACCAGTACCCCGGGACCAGTGAGCCCGTCGGCCCAGGCCTCCAGGTCAAGCCACTGGTCCTTCAGGATGAAATGCGGCTCGGGGACGCCGATGTGGGTCCGCTCCGACCGCGTGTCGACCACGAAGAAGCTCACGCGACCGACGCGGAACGTGTACCAGCGCTTGTCTCCCGGGTTGAGGCATCGCTGATAGCGCTCGTAGAGGGCCTGGGCGGCTTCTCCGTGTTGCTTGCGGCCTTCCTCGGTCCACGTGCGGGCGAGCTGAAGCTGCTTCTCCGGGTAGTCGTTCCAGAACTCGTGGTCGTCGGCCATGAAGAAGTTGGGGGTCGAAGTCAGGATCTGCTGGTATCCGGGATCGCGCCAGTACTGCTCATACCGTTCCGCGTATCGCCGCATGGGAGAGTCCGGTCCCAGGAGATCCCAGGGCCAGTCCTGGTAGACCTGGTCTCCGATCAGGAGCTTGAAGGCGGGCTTCCATCGCTTGACCAGTGCCGCCACGGCGGCGGAGTAGGCCCCCTCCCGGTCGTTGTTGAGCCACCAACACGAGCCGAAGAGGAAGCTCTCCCCGTCCGGGTTCCTGCCCAGATCGCCCGGAAGGGTTCGCCAGCGAAACGGGCGCTCGGACCCAGCCTCCGGCACCCGGACGTCATAGGCGGCTCCTGGGTCGCAACGAGCCAGCCTCACGCTGAGAACTCCCATCCGGCGCTCGACCCCGGACAGGGCTTTGAGGAGCCGCCAGTCGGACTGGTCGGTCGCCTCCTCTTGGCCCCCGCGCTGCACCACGACCGGGTCCGGCCCGAAGTCCGCCGCGCTAGGCTTGGAGTACCAGATTCTCCACCCCGCGCCATCCTCCAGCGGCGCGCCGGGAACGACCCACGTTTCCAGAGTCGGCACCCCCAATGCCGGTTTCAGTCGCAGAGCATCTCAGGATAGGCCGCAAGACGAAAGTGCCGTACCGACTGGAAGCGTTCTCGACCGGAGGGGCCGAACCCTCGACTAGGCTGAGGACCCCTCGTGACTGATGCCCTCCACCGCCGGCCGGACGAGGACCGCAAGTCTTCGAGAGCGTAGGGGCTCCTTGAGGCCAAGCGACTCCATAATGACCTCTCGTCCTTCCCAACCCCGTTCGTGACACGTCACCCAGAAACGGTAGATGCCCACGCTCCGCGGCGTGAACTTTCCCGATGTCTCGGTGATGTTCCGGAGCCATGTCTGGCTCTCGGCCGCCTTGGGGCCTGGGTGCTGAACCTTCACGTCGAAGACAAAGCCGGTTGGCGGCGGCGTGGGGGCCCAATTGAGCGTTAGGGAGCGGCCCCTGCGAATCACCCGGCGCCACGCCCATGGCCTCACCCGGATCCTCGGAGTCTCCTTCCTCACCTGGAAGTAGGTTCTGACCGCCTGGATCAACGGAACGATCACCGACGCCTTGAACACGATCACCAACCAACCGGTCAACGCCCCGCTGTAGGCAAGCGGGGTGTTCCATTGGAGCGACTCGTTGATGTTCAGGAGCGGGATCGCACTCAAGAGGTGCCAGGTATAGAAGTTGAACACGTCATCCAGCTCCAGAGGGCACCCCTCGCACGAGGGAGTGGACATGTGCAAGACCTCCCAGTTGTCGAGCAGGAAGGTTGACGCCGAGAAGACACTGACGGCAAGGACGAAGACGAAGCCCGCAATCAGCAGTGGGCTGAGCCAGCCCAAGAGACCGTCCTGCATCATGGCCAGGAACAGCTTCCTGCGGCGTCGCTCCTCGAAGAGCCAGAACAGGGCGACTCCTAGGACGATGATGAAGAAGGGCAGCACCGCGAGGACGCCCCATGCAGGCCAGTTCTGCGCGGCTTGGATCGGAAGGTACGCGTAGAAGTATTCGACGGAGGAGATGAACACTGCGACGCCAATCACGAAGGCTCCGGTACCAAGTCCATCGCGGAGGAGACGGGCGAGGGAAAGGAAGAAATCCTTGACAGGGCTTGGCCGAGCCCACGCCCGGATGGCCCGAAGCTGCCTGGAGGTGATCCTGCATCTCCTGCACACCTCATCGTCGGCGGTCCCTTTCCACCACGATTCCAGGAAGATCCGCCACTTCAGCTCCGGCGGCAGCAGCATGCGATGCCGAGTCAGGACCTTCATTCCTCCCTCGCCCAAGGTTCTACAACCTGAGCTGGACAACGTGAAGCACCCACGGGGTTGGCCTCAAGCCTGACTGACGCCGGTGAGGGGCCTTGCCTTCCGGTAAAGGCACCGAACCCTACTCGACCCGCTGCGAGCCACACCCTCCGGCTATTGTCAGGGCATGGCACGGCTCAGCGCCAGCGAACGAGCGAGGCTCCCCGACAGCGCGTTCGCCTACGTCGACTCTCGGGGGCGGCGACGGCTGCCGATCCACGACGAAGCGCACGTCCGGAATGCGCTTGCCCGGTTCGGCCGGATCTCCTTCGAGGACGACGCGGCCCGGGAGCGCGCTCGAAAGCGGCTGCTGAACGCGGCCAAGAAGTACGGCCTCGTCCCCGTCGGGTTCATCACCGGCCAGCTGCGATCGGAGCAGCGACACGCAGCCGCCGGTCGGCTGGTGATCGAGCTGGGTCGGATGGGTGCACCCGGCGAGCTCGAGCAGCGGCTGCGAAGAGTCCTCCGGGACCCCACCCTCACCGTCCTGCACTGGTCGGAGGCGGCCGGGTCGTACCTGGATGGCGCGGGCAAGCCGGTCCCGCTTCCTGCCGATCAGGATCAGCGGGCGGTGACCTACCTCGAGCGCCAGGGTCGGCCGATGACGGCGCTCGTGCACGACCCCTCTGTCCTCGACGATCCTGACGTCGCCGCGACCGTGCTGGCTGGTGTGCGCTTCGTCATCGAGAAGGAGAGCCTCCGCGGCCACATTCAGGCCCGATCAACCGATGCCGCGACGCTCCCCACGGGCTTCGTCACCTTCCTGTTGACCGACATCGAGGGCTCCACCGCACTTCTCAGGAAGTTGGGCGATCGCTACGCGGGGCTTCTGCGCGACGTCCGTGGCATCGTTCGTCGCGCCGTGCTCCGGGCCGGCGGCCGGGAGGTCGACGCCCGCGCCGACGAGTTCTTCGCGGTCTTCGAGCAGGTCGCCCCGGCCATCCAGGCGGCCGTGAGCATCCAGCGCACGCTGAGGAAGCGAACGTGGCCCGACGGCCTCGACGTACGAGTCCGTGCCGGAATCCACAGCGGGCGCCCCACCCTGACGGACACCGGGTACATCGGTCTGTCCGTCCACACGGCGGCTCGGATCTGCTCGGCGGCCCATGGCGGCCAGATCGTCCTCTCCGGCGAGACCAAAGCCGCCATCGAGGGATCATTGCCGACCGGCGTGCGCTTGCACAGCCTCGGTCGACGTCGCCTGCCCGGGCTGACTCACAGCGAGGCACTCTTCCAGGTCGAGGCGGAGGGACTTCTCACCGACTTCCCACCCCTGCGGAGGAGCGCCGCCTCCTCCACCAAGCGTGGACGGTAGCCCGAACGCGAGAGGCTCCGAGCGCACACTACCGACACCGGAACGCACGCTCGTTTCTTCTGTTGACGGGTGGCTCCGAGGCGTAGAAGCATGCCAGCCGGACCTTCGACGGCTAGCATTCCGGCATGGAGCCGAGCGAAGGTCGGCGTCCCCTCCCGGAGGTCCGCCGGCTGGTTGTCAAGGTCGGGACCTCGAGCCTGGTCGACGCATCGGGGTACATAGACAGGTCGCGTCTGGCCAAGGTCGTCCGCGAGGTCGCCGCCGTCTCCGGCGACGGCCGTACGGCGTGCGTTCTCGTCTCCTCGGGGGCGATCGCCTTCGGGCTCGCCGCACTCGGGGTGGCGAAACGACCCGGCCGGCTGTCCGCGCTCCAGGCCGCCGCCGCCGTGGGGCAGGGCCGGCTCATGTCCGAATACGCGCGGCTGTTTGCTCGCCACCGCCTTGTCACCGCCCAGGTGCTCCTGACCCAGGACGACTTCGTCCGACGCCGGCAGTTCGTGAACGCACAGAAGACCTTCGAGCACCTCCTGGCTGCAGGGGCCATCCCGGTGGTGAACGAGAACGACACCGTGGCCACCGAGGAGATCACCTTCGGCGACAATGACCGCCTGGCCGCGCTCGTTGCGATCATGGTCAAGGCCGACCTCCTGGTGCTGCTTTCGGACGTCGACGGCATCTATACAAGGGATCCCAGGCGGCGCGGTGCCACGTTCGTGGCGGAGATACTCGACCCGATGCGGGTGGAGACCACCGGGCCCGGGAGCGCCTTCGGGTCGGGTGGCATGGCGAGCAAGCTTCAGGCGGCCGGTCTGGCGACGGCCGCGGGCATCCCGACGGTGGTCGCGCGGGCTTCCCGGAGGGACGTTCTCTCGAGGATCCTGGCAGGCGTGGCCCTTGGCACGTGGCTCCCACCACGATCCGGCAGGAAGCCAGCCCGGAAAGCCTGGATGGCCTTCGCCACAGCTCCGCGCGGCCGGATCCATGTGGACGCCGGAGCGGAGCGGGCCCTGCGGGAACTTGGAAAGAGCCTGCTCGCGGCCGGGGTGGTTCGAGTGGAGGGAAGCTTCGCCGCGGGGGACCCGGTCGAGGTCGTGGGGCCGACTGGAGATGTGTTCGCTCGCGGCCTCGCGGGCTGCTCGGCTCAGGATCTCGCAAACGTTGCCGAGCAGTCTCGCCGCCACCGCTCCCTGGCCTCTTGGCGCACGGAGCGCCCCCTCGTCCTGCGGGGAGGAACGGGCCACGCGTACGATGGCGAGGTCATCCATCGGGACGAGCTTGTGGTGACCGCGGAGGATGCATGGAGGAGCTAGCGGAGGGGCACGCCGGTGACGATGGGAGAGCGCTGCGCCCGGCCGGCGTACTGGACGCCCTGGCGGGGCCGGCCAAGCTGGCGGCACGCGCGCTGGCCACGCTGGGCGGCGGGGCCAAGGACGCGGCGCTCCGGGCGTGGGCAGATGCCCTCCAGGATCGAGTCGACGAGATCCTGCGGGCCAACGGCCGGGACCTCGAGTCGGCGGCGAAGGCGTCGGCTGCCCCCGCCATCGTCGACCGGCTGCGGCTGGACGAGGGGCGAGTCCGGCAGATGGCGGAAGGGTTGCGGCAACTGGTCGTGCTGAAGGACCCGGTGGGCACGGTCATAGAGGGTTGGACGCTACCCAACGGCCTACGCGTGGAAAAGATCCGGGTCCCCCTCGGAGTGATCGGGGTCATCTACGAGGGACGCCCGAACGTGACCGTGGACGCGGCCGGCCTGGCGATCAAGGCGGGGAGCGCGGCGCTCCTGCGGGGCTCTCGCATCGCCGAGCACTCGAACGCGGCGCTCACCCGGATCCTCCAGGAGGTGGGTGAGTCGGCGGGGCTTCCCGCGGGAGCGGTCCAGGCCGTCCCGCCGACCCGCGAGAGCGCCCGGGAGATGATGCGAGCCCGAGGGCTGATCGACCTCTTGATCCCCCGAGGGGGCAACGACCTCATACAGGCCGTGGTGAGGGAGTCCCGTGTCCCGGTCATCGAGACAGGGGTGGGCAACTGCCACGTCTACGTCGACGCCCGGGCCGACCTGGACAAGGCCGTTCGCATCCTGGTGAACGCGAAGGTCCAGCGCCCGGGGGTATGCAACGCGGCCGAGACGTTCCTGGTTCATCGAGACGTGGCCGACGCGTTCGTGCCCAAGGCCCTGGCCGCGCTGGAGGCCCACGGTGTGGAAGTCTTTGGAGACGAGGAAATCACCCGGTTCGGGCCGGAGGCGGGGATCGTCGTGAAGCCGGCCACGGACGAGGAGTACCGCGCCGAGTTCCTGGACCTCAAGATCGCCGCCCGAGTGGTGGGCTCGCTCGAGGAAGCGATCGACCATGTCAACACGTTCGGCACGCAGCACACGGAGTGCATCGTGACCGAGGACTACGAAGCGGCCAGAAGGTTCATCGAGGCGGTCGACGCGGCCGCTGTCATGGTGAACGCCTCGACCCGGTTCACTGACGGAGGCGAGTTCGGCATGGGAGCAGAGATCGGCATCTCCACGCAGAAGCTCCACGCCCGCGGACCGATGGCCCTCCCCGAGCTGACGACCTACAAGTTCGTCGTCTACGGGACGGGCCAGGTCCGCGATTGACGACGACCTAGCGGTTCGGCCGCACTCTGACAGCCCTTGACGGGAAGAGTCTCGAGTGCTTCTATCGCCAATCTCCACCGGATCCCCCGGGAAGGGCAGCACACCTTGGCCGCTCGGCGAGTCCGATGACCCGCTTACGGACTTGGGGGCGTTTTCCCTTTCAGCGACCCTCGTCGAAGCCCCTCTCCCCGTTTCGGCGGGCATGAGGTAATTCTCCGAAGGAGGACAGCCCGCGTGCCGCCGTTGGGGGTCGGTCCCGGCCGAGCAGGGCGTCACCTGCCAAAGTGGACGGTGCTGCCCTGGCTCGTCGCCGCTGTCCTGTCGGGCTGGTTGTTCGTGCGCCTTCTGTCGCTAGAGCCTCAGCCGGGAGTGGCTCACCTTCAACTTGCGGGGAGTGCAGAACGCGCCGCGGGCGTCATCCGACAGTGGGACCCCGGGGAACGCGAGAACGTCAGACGCTCCATCCACCTGGATGATTTCTTCATCCCCGGGTACGCCATCGTCATCGCTGGCCTGTGCCTGTGGGGGAGACGGCGGTTGCGATTCCCGGCGCTGCGTGGCACCGGCCTGGCTCTTGCCTGGGGGACCGGGCTTGGCGCGGTGCTGGACCTCGTAGAGAACAGGGCGCTCACGGCAACGCTCGCCGACGCGTCGTCTCGCGTGTGGCCGACTCTTTCAGCCTCCGCTGCGTGGCCCAAGTTCTTCATCCTGGCCCCCGCGCTCGTTTTTGGGCTGGCCTCATCGGGGAACCGAGTCTGGCGCGCTTTCCAGGCTTCCCTTCGAAGGTGGTTGCGTGCCCCACAAGCCCTCATCCGGGACAAGGGGGAGCAACTCGCCGATGCGCTTCATAAGGCCCCATCTCGTCCCGGAGGCTTGCCGACCACTCGACTGGCTCGAAAGACGTTCTCGCTCGCGCATCGACCAGTTCAGCGTGTCCTCGGCCTGCGACCGCCAGCGCTGCTCTCTCAGAGCCTCCCTGAGCCCAAGCCAGGTGCCTTCCAACGCTCCAGGTCGGCCCCTCCCGGACTGGAGGGCCAGTGGATCCCCACCAAGGGCAAGATCGGCATCTGTTGCTCTGGGGGTGGAATCCGCTCTGCTGCCTACAACCTCAGGGCTTTGCAAGTTCTCCAGCAACGCGGCGTCTTCCAAAACGCAAGCTATCTGTCCTCGGTATCCGGCGGCGCCTACATCGCGGCTGCCTATGCACTCGTGAACACCGACACGGAACGGCCGGACATGTTCGGCTCGGTCCCGGCTTTCGCGCCCGGCTCGCCCGAGGTGGAGTACCTTCGCAATCGGAGCTCCTACCTCGCCCCCAGGTTAAGGGGCAAGCTTCGCCTCGTCCTCCGCCTCCTGCTCGGGCTGTCCGTCAACGTTCTCTTTGTGTGGGCCGTCCTGTTCGTGGTGTCCGGGCCCTTGGGCTGGCTGCTCACCCGCGATTTCCTCCATCCGGAGCTCAGGCAAAGGAGATTCGACCTGGAGCCCCATCTGTGGTGGGCGGTAGCGTGGCCGGCGCTCGCCGGATACGCAGCCGCCCTCCTGGCCGTCATCCGCCGCTTCCGGAACGACGCGCGCTACCGCCGGGCAGTGCACGCGGCGAAGTGGCTCTTCATCCTGTCGGGGTTGCTCTTCGGGATCCTCATCCTGCTTCCGCTGCTGGCCTGGGCCATCCCGGCAGGTGTCCGCGTCTTCTTGAGGTGGCTGCCCGGCCGGCAGACCGAAACGGTAGGTGGCACGCGAAACTTCATCTGGCTCCTGGAGATCCTTGGGGTCGGCGGCCTCGGGGCTGCCCTCCTCCGTTTCCTCGGCAAGCACACCTCGCGACTCGCGCTGTTCGCGCTGGCATTGGTGGCGCCCGTCCTGGCTGCCTTGACCTTGGTCCTGCTGACCGGGGACGCCGCCGCCAGCCAGATCACGGTGTTCGGCCGCTCGGTGGCGCGGCAGTCGTGGTGGCTGACCGGGGGCCTTGCTATGGTCCTCGCGGTCTTCTACGGGACCTCCGACCAGACCACCTGGTCCATGCATCCCTTCTACAAGCGTCGACTCTGTTCAGCGTTCGCTCTGCGGCGATGCGGCAGGGCCTTTCCGTACGCTGAGGAATCCCACTACGATGACCTCCAACCGCTGTCTAAGTACAGGCCGCAGTGGTATCGACCTCCTTGCGCCGGTGATCAGGAGCACCAGTGCCGCGGGTCGCGCGCGCACAGGTGCACGGCACGCGCATGCGCCCATCGCTGCGAGCCCGGGCCGGAGCTCATCGTGTGCGCGGCCGCGAACATCTCCGAGGAGGGGATCACCCCTCCCGGTAGGGACTCGGTTTCGTTCACCTTTTCGGGCTCGTGGATCGGCGGGCCGGAAGTCGGCTGGATCGAAACCGCAGAGATGGAGAAGGCACTCGGGGAACGTCGGAAGGAGGACATCACCCTGCCGGCGGCCGTGGCCATCTCCGGTGGCGCCCTATCTCCGGCCATGGGGAAGCAGAGCCCGCCGATCGCCGCGTCCCTCCTTGCCCTGCTGAACGCCCGCCTCGGGGTGTGGCTTCCCAATCCCCGGTGGGTGAAGCGGTGTCGGCAGGAAGCGGTCACCTGGACCGAGCGTCCTCGGGTTCTCTACCTGCTGAAAGAGATCTTCGGGACATATAGTCAGAGGGATCCCTTCCTGTATGTCACGGACGGAGGGCACTGGGAAAACCTGGGCTTGGTGGAACTCCTTCGCCGGGGATGCACCGAGATCTACTGCTTCGATGCGAGCGGCGATGACATCGACACATTCTTCACTCTCGGCGAGGCGGTGGCGCTGGCTCGAACTCTGGGGGTGGAGATCGAAATCGATCCCGAGCCGTTGGAGCCGAAGGAGAACGCGGACATCGATGAGAAGGCGAAGGAGAAGCCGGAGAAGAAAAAAGGCAAAGTCGAGAACAGGCTGAGAACCCGTCGTTCTCCCACGGACCATGTTGTGGGCACCTTCAGCTATCCGGACGGGACCGAGGGGATTATGGTCTTCGCCAAGACCACGGTAACGGACCACGCCCCCTGGGACGTCAAGGCCTACGCCGAAAAGGATTCGGATTTTCCGACCCATGGGACGGTGGATCAGCTCTTCACGGATGAGAAGTTCGAGGCGTATCGAGCGCTCGGATGGAGCACGGCGAGAAGGGTGGTTAAGACCATGGCGCGGACGAAGCTCCCTCGGAGCCTTCGATTCGTCGCTGAACTCGCGGAAGGTTCGAGAAAGGCTCCTCCGGTCCCGCCATAGGCCTTCCCGAACCGAGGGAGGTCGTCCGACCCGCTAACCCAGCCGGTCGACCACCGCGTTCACGAGGCGGGCGATGGCGGCATCGATCATGCCGCCGGCCGTGCGGCGGGCTGTGGCTTCCGTGCCGATCCCCGCTCCCTCGACCAGCCGCTGCAGGTCCCCGACGTACCCGGGCGTAGAAAAGGGGACTCTCTTGCGGTCGGACTCGTAGCCGTTCTTCGACTTCCAGTACTCGGCAATTATCTGGGCCTGGCTCTCCTTGTTGAACCCGGTGAGCGTCCGGGCTCTCTTCACGCCATCGGGCCCTCCGAAGTCGTAGGGGTCACGGCCCAGCAGTCTCCCGATCTGCTCAACCAGTCCCCTCAGCAGCTGAGCCTGGCCACTCTGATGCTCCCAAACATGGCCCAGCTCGTGGATGAGCGTGGCCTCCTTCGGAAGATCATCCGTTCGACGCGGCCGCTTGAAGCGAATGACGTCGTTGCAGGTCCATGCCGTTCCCGATGGGCCAAGGACGAGCCGGCTGACCTGTGTTTTCACCTTGGAGAAATCGATGGACGGTCCGAAGAATGACCTGGCTCGAACCAGCCACTCGTCGATTCGGCAGATGGACACGCGGAACTCGGTCCTCGCCTCGCCACAGCGAGCGGTCACGGTGTAGCTACCACCCTTGAGAAACGTGGTCGTGAACCGCCGGCCCGACCCCGAGGCCGGGGCCCCACCGCCAGACCAGGCGATCTCGGAATCGGAGCAGTCCGGATCTGGTGGGACTTCGAACTCAAGCGTCTCACCCGGGAACGCCGCCTCGCGCGTGGGCTTAACCCGAACCCCCACCTTCCGCGGTTTTGACGGCTGCCGGTGGACTTGGGGGCGCCATCGGGCCGGAAACCGACACGTACCGGATGCAGCCTAGGTGAAGCGCGGGCGCTGGCAGCCATCCCATCCTGACGCTCTGGCGGTCGCTCAATCCAATCGCCCTCCCGGTCCGGGTTGGCGTCCGTGCCTCCCGGCGGGAGCTTATTCGAACCCCCGAGTGCAGGAGCAGATCGGCTGTCTGCATGCGTTGCTGGTCAAGTTCAGCCACCATGGGGCCTGATAGTGGTCGCGATCCTGACCGCGGCTAACTAGCTTGCCGCGAACCCTGCTCTGGATCTCCGGGCTAGCCGACTTGGTGCAGGAAGGCCAGCGTGCGCTCCTTGAGCAGCCCGGCTGCCTGCTCGTTGTAATCGTCCAGACTCGAGTCCGCGAACAGGTGGCCCGAACCTGGGTAGAGGAATAGTTCTGCGTCCTCGATCTCCTCGACCAACGCCTCGGCCACAGGACGATCCTCCTCTGTCCATGCGTCGGAATCCATCATGTGGATCTGAAGCGGCACGCCCTCCGGCCACGAGCTCTCAAACTCGGATGTCGGCACGCATGCGTGAAAGAGGATCGCTCCTCTCGCACCTGACCGCGTCTGCGCCAGCGACTGCGCGGGCAGGACACCGAGGGAGAAGCCTGCATAGACGATGTCGGCTGGTAGCTCCACCGCCGCCGCCGAACCACGGCGGATGATCTCTGGAAAGCCGACTTGCTCGGCGTAGGCGACACCCTCGTCGAGGTCCCGGAACGTGTTGCCGTCGTAGAGGTCAGGCGCGTGGACTGTATGGCCGGCCTCCCGCAGTTCATCAGCGAAGGCGAGCAACCCAGTCGTCTGCCCTTGCGCATGATGAAATAGGAGGACCGTCGTCACCAGGACACCCTATCAAAGTGGACCGGGGACTCGTTTACCAAGCTTCACACTGTCAGCATGCGCTTCACGGCGCGGAACAAGGAGCGACCCTGAACGGTCTCGCGCTTGTTGATCGGAGGCTTGCGAGGATTGCCTCGTGCCTCACTGAGAGTCGAGGGACGGATCGTACCAGACTGGCTGGAGCCGCTGCTCCCGAGGGGCTGATCGTCGTTCTTCGGTTGGGCAAAGAGGGGAAAGCCCATCCCCGCCGGGGTGCCACCTGGACCCCCGGGAGCGGCTGTCTGCCCTTTCGCCCTGCGACTCGCTTCGAACTCCGGCCCAAAGAAGAAGGGAGCCCACGGCCGTGGACTCCCTTTCCCTGGAACCGCTGTGCGCTCGCGCCGCTAGTGGCCCGAGGTCTTGCCCGGATCGGTCAGACTGCGGCCGGCACCGGCTCGAAGAATGCCAGGTCCCCGACGTAGTTCGACCTGAGCTCGACCCTGTCGCTCAGGTTCTCGCGAACCCATGAGGCGGCCACAGGCACCGACGCCTCGGCGTCAGCATGCGTCTTCCACAGGCTGATCGAAAGGCATGTGCTGTCGCCAAGGTCGGCGACGCCGTAGCGGATGAAGCCAGGCTTGGCCTGGAAGGTCTTGAGCATCCCCGTCTTGGCGGTGTCAGCGATCTCCTGGAAACTGCCCTTGTTGATCTTGTACGTTGCGACTCTGATGTGCTGCATGTGTGCTCTCCCCTTGCTAGGTTGGTGCGGTGCCCTAACCGCGCGAGATGGGCGTGAAAGCCAGATCAAGAGCCGGAAAACGCTCCAGAGTATTGGCTCGTGCCCGCAAGGTGCGGTGGAGCGGGATCGGATGCGATCCCGTGAAGTCCTGCTTCTCCCGTCACTGACGGGGTCGCGTTCCTCTTTCAGTATGCGCAGGTTCGCCACCCGCTCGCAAAGAAATGGGCCAATGGCCTTCGCCAAGGCCATACTGGCCCCACGGGGAGAGGCGCAAGGAGGAGGTTAGAGAGTGGCAGAGGACGAACAGACGTGGGAAGGCGTGCTCATTTACGAAATCGAGGCTATGTTTAGAAGCACCTCAGATCGGCCGCAGCACATAGACCCCGATGAACAGGGGGGGCGGCTTCGTCAGGCGATCGAGGAAGCGGTCAAGTCCCTCGACTACCAAGGTCAGGTCCAGATCGGCAAAGTGCGCTACGCAGGCTCACGCGGATCGAAAC
>JBOGVA010000012.1:0-7960 GCA_050692195.1 Actinomycetota bacterium
TCCATGCCGGGCGACGCTGCCTTCCTGGTGCTGACGGAGTACGAGCGGAAGCTTGCCGGGCGCGGGCTGTTCGCCCCGAGTGGGCACCCGACGGCGCTCTCCGAGACGGACCTCGATCCGAGGGCGCTACAGAGGACCAGGCCGGGTCTGCTCGGAGTCCAGCGGTTCTTCACAGAAGGAGGGCGGGCGTTCTGCCTGTACGTCGTGGTCGGTTCTCGCCCCAGTCCCGGAGCGGCGCTGGCCAAGGCGAACGAGGTGTTGAGGACCCTCTCGATCGGCCCGACGCTCGGCTGAAAACCAAGGGAGTCAGCCGAGGAAAGGCGAGCGCCCCCTTGCATCTTCCGCCGACGGTCCCTCCGCCGGAGTGGTCCGATGCCAGGGGGCGCTTTGCCTAGTTCTTGGGGCCCTTGCCGTGACCCTTGCCGTGACCCTTGCCGTGCGAAGCGTCCAATCCGCCGTGGCCCTGGCCCTTCCTGGCTTCCTGGGCCGCTCGGCGTTCGGCCTTTGCCTCCATGCGAGCCATGTGGCGAGCCCGGTTCTCCGAGAGGTGACGGAGGGCATTCAGCAGCCCCGGAGCCTGGGGGTTCTTGATGCAGTTCGCCAGCACGACCTCGATGGCGCGATCCAGACCCTTCTTCTTGGCCGAGGTCTCTCCCTCGCTGCTGACCAGGCCATCCTCGGAGTCGCTGGCGTCATCAGGGCCTGCCACGAGCCCGGCGGCCTGCCAGCACTCGACCTCTCGATCGACGACGAGCTCGTCCTCGGGCGACTCTTCATCACTGGGATCGTCACTGGGATCGCCTTCGGCCGCCTCACAGTCCTCGGCGGCTTCCTCGTCCTCGGCGGCTTCCTCGTCCTCGGACACCGGGTCGTCCTCAGAGGCTTCGTCCTCCTCGGCGGCTTCCTCGTCCTCGGACACCGGGTCGTCCAGGGTCAAGCAATCCTCCGGGGAGCCCTCGTCCTCCGGTGGACTCGAATCGACCTGCAGAGTCAGCTCCTCCGCGGCGGTGGGCGGGAAGGGCCGGCCGCGCCCCGCGCTGGCCATCCCCGCGGAGGCCACGACCAGACCAACCAGCATGCTGACGAGAAGAGCTCGGATGAAAGAGCGATGAGTTTTCATGCTCATTACATCGACACGTCGGGGGGCTCGGTTACGGGTGTTCTCTCGAAATCGTTCCTTGTGCGGATGGAGAATGCGTCTTTTGCCCTAGAGCCCGGACGGCTCCGGGTATCGCCGAGTGGGACCAACGACCGTGAGGGTTGGCTCTGTGCGGCTAGCCGATGGCCGGGGCCGCGTCGGGACGCTCGGGTCGCAGGCCTCGGCGCGGGCGTCCCCACGGCCACACGCGTAGCACCACTGCTCCCAGGCCGAACATGGCGACCAGGGAGCCGATCCAGCCGCCGACGACCGGGATGGAGGAGATCACCACCACCAGCAGCACGCCCAGCGCCAGCGCGGCCCATCGCCGAAGGCGAGAGCCCTCTCTCAGAAGGAGCCGACCGATGGCCAGCCCCACGACGCCCGGGGCCACGAAGGCGAGGATCAGCACCAGGAGGAAGGCAAGGAGTGCGAGGAGCAGTACCGTCGCGAAGAGCAAGATGACGAACAGGCCCCCCAAGCCGAGCAGCCCGAACAGGATCCCCACGAGCACGGTGACGATGAGGACCACAATCGCCAGAATCGCGGAACCGACGAGGCTGAGCGCGCCAACGCCCACGCTGGCCAGGGGCCGTCGCCTCACGCTCTCCGCAGTGCCATCCATGAACTGCGGGGCCAACCACAGGAGCAGCGCCCCGACGATGAGCACGCTCGCCAACCGCCGAAGGCCGCCCAGAAGCCGGTCGCCGAATGTGGGTTCCTCCGGGGGCTCGCGGATGTTGACCCTCTCGGTCCCGCCCACGGAGCCCCGTCGTGCATAGTTTCCGGTCGACCCGAGCACGTCGCCGGCCACCTGGCCGTCGAGGACGGTTCGGCCGGTGCCGAACACGAAGTCTTCCCCTATCTCCCCGGACGACGTGATCGTGACCTGGCCGGCGCCGACCAGGAGGTCCTCGCCCACCGACCCGCTCACGGTGACCCGCCCGGCCCCAAGGCGGGCGTCACCACCCACTCGGCCCGAGATGTCCACGCTGCCCGAGCCGGCCATGAGGTCACCGGTGACCTCGCCGGTCACCTCCACCTCCCCGCCGCTCGCCACCAGATCCCCGTCGACGGTGCCGTCGACGCGGATCGTCCTGCCCGAGGCGTACAGATCGCCTTCTACGGTCTCGCCCTGCGCGACCACGATCTGGTCGCCGGTACGAAACTTTCCGCCCAGCACTCCCTGGGCGACGGCCACGGACGAGCCGATGAGCACGAGCAGGCCGAAGAGAGTCAGCCAGGCAAGGCGTTTCCGGTGCAACCGCTTTCCCGGCACGCTCCGCAGTGTGCGCTCAACGGCTCGGCGCGGCAAACGAGGGGGTCAGCTGGGGGCGAGGGCTTCCTCAGCTTCGCGAACGAGGTCGCGGACGATCTCTGCCGCTGGCTTGATGTCGTTGACCGCGCTCACCGACCTGCCGGCCCACAGCGGCGCGTACTCGATGTCTCCCTGGAAGCCGGGGATCGGCATGCCGACCTCGTAGCGACCCCACGTCTCTTCCTCACCCCACGGAAACCGGTACATGCCGATCGTGGTCCCTTCCCCCGGCCGCTTGCCCGGAGGAGGCCGCCCCGCCGCTTCCCACTCCTCGACGATCCTGTTCCGGATCACCCGGTGAGGAGCGCCCGGCCACCCGATGTCGAAGAGGTCTTCGGTGTAGACCGTGTCCTCGGCGGTGCTCTTGACGATACGTTCCTTGTACGCGAGGTGGGCCAACGCCTCTACGCTCGCCACGAACCGAGTTCCAAGCGAGACTCCCTGCGCGCCGAGCCCGATGGCTTTGGCGATCGCCTTGCCGTCGCCGATGCCGCCGGAGGCGAGCACGGGCAGCGGCCTCACGGCCTCGACGGTGGCCGGTACGATCTCCCAGATCGGCGTGATGCTCCTGATGTGGCCTCCCGCCTCGCTGCCCTGCGCGATGACGGCATCGACGCCGGCGTCTGCCGCTGACTTGGCCTCTTCCACCGACCCCACCTGGATGAACACCTTGACGCCGCCACGGTGGGCGTCCTCCACGTACGGCGATGGATCACCCCAGAAGAAGACGATCAGGGGAACTTTCTCCTCGATCAGGAGGGCGATCTTCGCCTCCAATCGGGGACGAGACTCAGGATCCTCCTGGCCATTGAGGAGAACGTTGGCGCCGAAGGGTCGCGGGGTCAGTTCGCGGACGCGCCGGTTCTGCGCGCGAACGAGTTCGGTCGTCATCCCCCCGCCGGTGCCCACAACCCCGCACCCGCCCGCGTTCGACACCGCGGCCGCCAGCTCGGCGGTGGCGCCGAGTCCGAACCCGACCGAGAAGATGGGGTACTCGATCCCGAGCGTGTCGCACAGAGGTGTATGCAGCTCCACGGCCGCGGATTATGCCCCTCCGCCATTGGGGCTGTCGAGGCTACTGCGTGGACTCCACCCAACGAGGCCTACGCGCCTGGGCTGCTCCTGGCGCTCATGCTTGGCTCAAGGCTTCCCGATGGGGGCGATCCAGTATTCCGTCTCGGGTGTCGGGGGAGTCGTGAAGCGAGCGTTCACCAGATAGAGGACATTGCCCCATTCGGCCACCGTGGTCGGGATGTCGAAGTCCTCATCGGCCGTACGGCTCACCACCCCACCCGAGGTGAGCTTCGGATCCAGGCGAACCTTGGCCAGCAGGTTCAGGAAGTTCTGCACGACGTACAGGTTTCGGCCGTCGAGCAGGATCCCGTCGCCGGATTCCACGTTCTCCGCACCCAGATCGATCTCGGAGGTCACGCCGGAGGAAGGCTCCACCGTGAACAGCTTTCCGGTGTTGCTCTGCACGATGACCAACGTCTTGCCGTTGGGAGTCGCGTCGATCCCGTTCACGTTGAATCCCTCTTCGTAGACGATGTCCCCGGTGAGGGGGATCGCCTCGACCTCAGACGGATCACCGGGAGTGCCACTGCGTGAGACGGGGACCTTGTACAGGAATGGGAAGAAGGAGTCGGTGAACCACGCCGCGTCCTTCGTCACCACGACGTCGTTGACGAAACCTCCAGGGCTGAAGCTGTAGAAGCGGACGGTGGCTCCCGAGCGGGTGTCGTATACGTACGCGTCGCCCGTGTCGCCGCCGGCCACGTACAGCAGTCTCTTGTGCACCTTCATGCCGACCGCGATGCGCCCCGGAGGAGGCTCGATGAAGACGTCCCCGAGGCCCGTACGCACGTCGCCGCGATAGATGGACCCGTCGATCAGCGATCCGGTGAAGAAGGTCCCATCTCCCGTGATGTCGATGCCCTCTGGGGAGAATCCGTTCGGGAGCGGGATGCGATCGGGCAGCGGGCGGGCAGAGGCGGGAATGGCGGGCAGCAGCAGGGCCGCGACGGTGGCGGCAAGGATGAAGCGACGCATGCGATGACCCCCTGGTGAGGAAGAATGGCGGACACTCTATGCCTCCCCTCGGTTTCGTGCGCTCAAACGTCTCGGGCGCCGTCCGGCGCCATTTGGCCTCGCCCAGCGGGACCGCTGGGGGCCACTGCCACCCGACCGCGGAACGCCTACCATTGTCGGCACCCATGCAGACCAGCGAGACGGGCAGGCCGTGAGCCAGCAGACCATCGAGGACCCAGTCGCCGCCGCCAGACAGGCGGCCGACCGCCACGCGTGGCAAGAGGCGTACGACCTCCTCTCTATCCTGGACCGGGAGGGCGGGCTGGACGGCGCCGGCCTCGAGTTGCTGGGGAGCATCGCCTGGTGGGCTGGCCATGCGGAGGAGTCGACCGAGGCCCGGGAGCGCGCCTTCGCCGCGTACCTGAAGGAAGGCGATCGCGCCCGGGCTGCTCACCTGGCCCTGGTGGTTGCCCGGGACCACGGCATGCGTCTGTCTTCTGCGGTGGCCCAGGGGTGGCGGGCCCGGGCAAGGCGGATCTTGGAAGAGGAGCCGGAGAGCTTCGCCCACGGGTACCTTGCTCTCACCGACGCATCGCGAGCGATCGACCAGGGCGAGTTCGACCGGGCGGCAGAGCAGGCGGCGAGGGGGGTGGACATCGGCGCCCGGTCCGGAGACCGGGACCTCCAGGCCTATGGACTCATGTACCAGGGGATGGCTCTGGTCAGACGGGGCGACATCGAGGAAGGACTCTCCCTCCTGGACGAGGCCACCGCCGCGGCGGTCGGCGGCGAGCTCAGCCCCTACGCCACGGGCATCGTGTACTGCAACACCATCAGCACGTGCCGCGACCTCGCGGACTACCGGCGGGCCGGAGAGTGGACCGAGGTTGCCAAACGCTGGTGCGAGCGCCAGTCGATCAGCGGGTTCCCCGGGGTTTGCCGCGTGCACCGGGCGGAGATCCTCGCGCTTCGCGGCGGCTGGGCAGAGGCGGAAGAAGAGGCCAAGCTGGCGTCGAAGGAACTCATGTCGTTCAAGGCTCTCCCCCTGGCCGCAGAGGGATTCAATGCAGTGGGCGAGGTCAGGCTGCGGATGGGGGACCTGGAAGGCGCAGAGGAGGCCTTCCGGGAGGCCCAGGACCTGGGGCACGATCCACAGCCTGGCCTGGCCCTCCTGCACCTGGCTCAAGGTCGGGTAGATGCCGCCATTTCCTCGATCCGGACGGCGCTGGCGGGACCCGCTTCGGAACGGCTGGGGCGGGCCCGGCTGCTCCCTTCTCAGGTCGAGATCGCCATCGAGGCGGGGGACCTGGAGGTGGCCAGGGCGGCCGCGGAGGAGCTGACCGCCATCGCTTCAGACTTCGGATCGCCCGCGCTTCACGCGGCGGCGCACGGAGCCCGGGGAGCGGTGCTTGTCGCTACCGGAGAGGCCGAGGAGGCTCTCCGGGAGTTCGGCCTGGCGCGGAAGCACTGGCAGGAGACTGAGGCTCCGTACGAGGTCGCCCGGGCCCGAATGGGAGTGGCGGCGGCGCACCGACTGCTCGGAGCTCTGGAGGACGCCGCGTTGGAGCTGGAGGCGGCCCGGTCGGCATTCGTCCGGCTCGGAGCGGTCCTTGATGCATCCCGCTGCGATCGGATGCTCGCGGAGCTCCGTGGCCAAGCAGAGAGGGGCGAACGGGTGCGACGCACGTTCGTGTTCACCGACATCGTGGGGTCCACAGAACTGATGAGCGTGATAGGGGACGAGGCCTGGGAGGACGTCCGGCGGTGGCACGACCAGACCCTCCGAGCGCTTGTGGCGAGGCATGGCGGGCAGGAGGTGAACCACGTCGGCGACGGGTTCTTCCTGTCGTTTCCGGATCCTCGGTCCGCCGTGGAATGCGCCGTGGCCATCCAGCGGGCGCTGGCGGAGCACCGCCGGAAGGCGGGCTTCGCGCCGAGGGTCCGCATCGGCCTCCATGCCTCCGACGCGACCATGAGCAGGGATGGTTACCTCGGGCAAGGAGTGCATCAGGCTGCCCGGATCGGCGCCCTGGCCGGGCCGGGAGAGATCGTAGCCAGCGGGGAGACGCTGAACGACGGGGTCGGCTACCCGGTAGGCGAGCCCCTGTTGGTGGAGCTCAAAGGCATCGCGGATTCGGTCGAAGTCCGAACGATCCGGTGGTCGCCTTCCGAGGGCTAATGGCGTCGGTAGACTGAAGGCGTCGCCCTCGTAGCTCAGTGGATAGAGCAACGGTTTCCTAAACCGTGTGTCGGAGGTTCGATTCCTCCCGGGGGCACCGGCCCCGGGGGCACCGACTCTTGATCCTTCGCATTGTGAAAGTCCGGCACCGTGTTCCGGGTGATGCTCGACGTTCCGGCGTCACCTGAGCTCTGACAGGGTTTGTCACTCCACGCCGGAGGCTCGACGAAGCTGGGCAGCTGCCTGGTCGATTTCGCTCAGATCGTGCCCGATCAAGATCTCTCTCAGCCCCTCGTACACGGGCCAATGTGCGTGCTGAACGTCTGGATTCTTGGTGATGGCTTCTCGGTATCGATCCATGTCTTCCCCAAGAAAATAGAACTCCCCTATCCAGCTCCTCAACGAGATGTCGGTCCGCGGCTACTCTGATCTTTGCCAGCCGGTCTAGGCAGCCCGACGCGCTAGTTCTTAGGCTCTGTCTTGCATGCCGTCGTTCCTTGCGCCGATCCATCCAAGAGCCGAGAACGGCCCCTGTGATACGGTCAACAATCCCCATGTTGTCTCCCCGGATGGACGATCGAACCCGATGTGTCCGACGGACCTGACTCTACTCCTTGGCGGATCGGTCTTGACGTGTGGGCGATCAGGAAGTAGTTCACATTCCACGACAGCAGATGACTGCAGGCTGGCTCGCAAAGCTCACGCAGTTGGGCGATTCGCGTGATGGCCGAGCCTGTGCGATGGGCCAAGAGGCCGCCGCTGGCCGTTGCTTGAGCGAGCATGGGCCAGCTCTGGTCGGTGGCCGGACGCGCGAAGGCTAGGAGGGTTCGGCCGATCCGTGTGACGTGCAGTGCCCGCCGGAGTGCGCATTGAGGGGGCGGACCGCAGCAGGCGCTCTCGAACGTGCGCGCACGGACCGGCGGGTCAGCTCGCGTCCTCGCCGGGCTCGCGACGCTTGCCTTGAGCTGCGAACGCAGCCGCTTGGCCTCGAGGCGTCTACGCACCGAGCTCGCGGTCCGGCGCGTCGGGGTGCGGTGGCGACGGGGGCGGGCCGCCGCATCCAATCGTTCGGCGAGACGCCGTACCGCTGCCTCGCGATTGCGCAATTGGGATCGATCGGTGCTGACGACGATCCGAAGCGAATCGCTGAGCGTGGCCCGCACACGGTCCGCGACCTCGCCTGAGGTCACCAGTGCGGCTAAGTCGACGACAAGCTCGACGCGGCTATCGGTGGTGTTCACGCCTTGGCCGCCGCGCCCGGTGCCCCGAGAAAAGCGCCAGGTCATCGCGGCGGCAG